>JAUWLF010000022.1 GCA_030613785.1 Chloroflexota bacterium
GCTGACTTGAAGGAGCCCGTGTCTTGGATTGCTAGGGTTCCCCTTCACTGCACCGCTGGCGGGAAGATCCTGGCGGCGCAGATGGAAGAGGACGAGTTGACGACGCTCTTGGAGAAGGGGCTCTCTCGCTTCACAGAGAACACGATTACGGATCCGGCCGAACTGCGGGCGGAATTGGAGCGGGTCCGTGAACAGGGCTTTGCCACCTGTTTCGAGGAGTTGAAACACGGCGCCAATGCCGTCGCCGTACCCTTGGCCAGGTCAGATGGTACGGTCGTCGCCACGCTCAGCATAGTCGGCCATGCGTACAGCCTGACTCGCGAGAAGGCGATGCATTCCCTGGAGATCTTGCGGGGCGTTGCCACAGAGATCTCCCTCAAACTGGCGTAGCCTGGGCCAGAGCCCCCTGGCCCTTCGACGTGACACACCACCGGCAGGGATCCCAGGTCAGCGTCTATCCATCTCGGCTGACCCAAGACTGGACGTAAGTAGACAGGACAAAGCAGTCGCGACGGGAGCGCACGCGGTCAGCGGTTGCGACGAGCCGAGAGGTGGCAAGGGAGACTTGAGGCGCGCACATGCAGGGGAGCTGCTCTGACCCTGGCGGTCGCGCCGTGGTCGGACCGCGACTGGCCAGCGAGTGCGCCGCCGAGCAGGATGCCTTCTGGCCCTACCACGACTTTATGTACGACCCTCAGGCACGCCAGAATCGGGGGTTCGAGAAGGACAACCTGAAGGAGTTCGCGGCCGAGTTGGGGTTGGACACCACGGCCTTCAACACCTGTCTGGACTCAGGCGCGTACAGCTCTTTCGTCGACGCTGATACAGCCCTGAGCTTGTCGCTGGGGGTCAGGGGCAGCCCGGCCTTCATGATCAACGGCGAGTTGGTGGCGGGGGCACAGCCCTTCGAGATATTTCAGCAGATCATCGAGGCGCAAATCGGAGCGGGTGAGGAGTGAAGTCCGAAAGTGCCTTTGGGGGCAGACCAGTGTAGGCATCAAGCCGATCAACGAACCCGTCAGGCCCCATTCTCCCCGCGCATCTTGTTGGCATCGAGCCAGGCGGGGACAGCGTTCTAAGGGAGTGACAGTTCCTCGAATTCGCGTACAGTGATGGAGCCCGTCTTGCCTGCATAGGAATATGTGACGACGAGGTCTTTGATTATGCCCTTGAGTGGATCCCCGCCGAGGGTGTCGTTGCTCACCACGAAGCAGACGCGACCCGTTGATGCGGCTGCCGATATTGACTTCAGTATCCCGGTGACATCCCTGAAGGTGTCTCCCGCCCCGTATTTGGCAGAGAGGATCACCACCTCGCTCGCTTGTCCCGTCTCCCCCTCGGGACCCGGCGGTTCATTCCCAGACGGCTCACTCGCCGGTGGGCTTTGAGTGACCGGGGCAAGCTGAGTCATGAAGTCCGGGTTGAAGACCATCTTCCAGACCGTCACTACCACCCCCACCACATCTCCGCAGAAAGCTGTGCTGGCCGCTAAAACGATTACTGAAGGCAGTGCGGCATGGTTAAGGAAGACCCACCAACATACCAGGAACACTCCAACGAGAACTGCCACCGCTGCGTAACCCATGGCTAGACGGAGGGTAAACCAGCGGTTTTCGTGGAACTTGTGCTGATCGAACGTCTCCCGTTCCTGACGCAGCCGTTCTTTCTGCGGTTCGCCTGGGGTGGACACTGCAGGCGTTGCGCCTTGCGTAGTCATTTGGTCTCCAGCCACTGTCCAACGGCTCATTCCGGCTGCACGCTCAGCGAATCCAGCCTCTGTCGCGAGAGCGCCCCGTCTGTCGCCACTCAAAGCCGTCTACCGCAGCAGTAGAACGAGAAAGTGGAATTGAAGTCACTAGATGATAGCACATGTGCAGAGAGAGGGCAAGCGAGGTTGCCCTTTGTGCGACCAGGCCCCGCCGTTGGGAGGCGGCGCATGTTTCACACGCAGTCAGGGAAGGCTCAACGACAGTGGGGCCTCGGCGGGATTGTAGCTCTGAGAGGGACAACCCGCAACCGGTCATGCGCAGATGTTCGACTGGTCGGCCGTTCGTGGTCTAGTAGCAGTAGAGCCACCGACGCAGGTTCGTTGTCGGGGTCGAGCTGGAGGACTGCCCTGAGACAGCGGCGCTTGTCTTCGAGGTCGTCTGCTTGGGCTGCCAGCCAGAACCGCCCGGGAATGACGAGTTGACGGGGCTGTCGAGGGTGCCGCACGATGCACATAGACAGCCGCATTCTCGAGCGACGAGGACAAGCCAGGGGCTGTCTGAGGCAGGGATAAACTGGCCGAATTCCGCAGTCGGGAGAACCCCGGGCACGGCGACAGAGCCACTCGTGAGTCACATGCTGCGGGTGAAGTCTGACATAAGATCCCGCAGGTAATCCGAAGGATCACGACCGCGTATCTTCATTTCGACCATGCGACGCAGATGATCGTCCGTGAGAATCAGGACCCCGCGCTGCTGAGCGAAGTTGTTGAAGAGAGTTCTGTTGTAGGCGAAGATCGTCCTCGGCTGACCAGAACGACATGTCACGAAGCCCCAGAGACCAATGGCTGGCTTTAGATAGCAGTACGTCTGACGCAAATTGTCGCGGGTCACTTGTTGGGCGTTCTTGGCTTCGAAAAGGATTTCGGTGCAGCCGTACTTCTCCTTCAGATCCTTCCAGAAGCCGCTATCGGCTTTGTTCTGACACAGTAGATCGCGTATCTCCAGGCCTTCGTGTTCGACCTCAGTGCGGAGTTGCGGCACGGCCTCGCCAAGGAAGTCAACGAAGAGGTAGTTGACTACGATCCTGACATGGTCCTTGTACGCGCGGAAGTGCTCTTGCCCAGGGGCGATCCGTTCTCGCACATGGGTTACGCGGTCGAGAATCATCTCAGGCCAGGCTCTGAAACCGGAGGAGAGTAGCAGCAAGAGGTCCTCGTCGGCCTTCTCAGGAGTCCAATACTTCGGGTGGTTTCCGCCCTTGATGAAGTAGATCGTGCGGCCTTCCCATCCTCCCATCGTTTTGTCAGGACGGTCGGCGAGTCGCTTCAGTGCATCGGGGGAAAACTCAGCCCAATCAGACTTCACTCTGGCCATTCTGACGAGAAACTCGTTCGGGTCAACGTCGGTGAATACTTCGAAGCGATCGTCGTGCTGTTCATCGTAGGTGATCACCAGGGCGGTGACGATTCCCGGCAGGTCATAGATCTCATGCTTGTAGAACCACGTGGGCTGGAGGCAGGCATGCAATCCATCGTTCACTCGTAGGGCGTAGTCCATTGCGAAGTGTCCGCCGGTGTCAGACATCGTCTTCTCCCGCGTGCATTAAGGTGGGTTTCGCGTTGACTGAGCGTTGTTACCAGCAACGGAGGTCTTCGCTACGAGTGCTTTCGATCGCTGATGCAAGAGCGCCAGCCCTGCGCGGGCGGATTGGCTTTCCGGGTTCAAGTCTAGCACGGGAGCTTGGAGAGCGTCAGCAAAGCCAGCAAGACGCACAGAAGGATGCCTACCAGCAGGGATCCCTTGAACATACGCTCGGTCCACAGCTGGGAACCTTTCGCAAGGTTTCGGAGTATGAAGGCATCAGACGAGTCATGACTCTCGCGCACTGCAATGTGTCTAGCCGGAATGAGGGGCTCTGATGCCCAAGACGAGTGGGAGTCTGCTGCGTCGGCCCAGGACACCTGTGTTAGACCAAGCTGCTGCTCAATCTTGGCCCGCACCGTGATGCTCTCCAATTGACGTCGATACGTAAGCCGGGTAGCCTCGACGGCTATTTTTGACACAGCAGATATGAGGAGAGATGACAGAGACAGAAACGCAAACTGGTACCACTCCGAAGCTTGGAACAATCCAACGCCCAATACCGTCACCAACGCCGACAGAATACCAACGTAGAAGGTTACGCGGCTGTCGCGAATATCTATGTAGTAGTGATGCTCGTCGATTGCTAGTTCATATAGCTTGAAGAGATCGTCATGTCCAGCTGGTGTCGCGCTCATCGGACTCCGTTCCTTTCAGGACCCAACAATCGACTGAGGGTGTCTTCACAAACAGCACCCTTGCAGGGATGATACCAGCAATCCACGAAGCCGTCCAGATGACTTGAGGGACGCTGCACGAGCCACCACTGTTCAGGAGGCGACGTTTCAGGAAGTCACTCACAATCCCGATTCTTCGCAGCGGGGCCTCAAGGGGATTGTATCAGGAACATGGCCAAGTGGCAATCGCTGGTTCGGAGGAGGTCAGCTAGTCGGCCGTTCCTGGTCCAGCAACAGCAAGGCCACCGACGCGGGTTCGTTGTCGGGGTCAAGCTGGAGGACGGCCTTGAGGCAGCGACGCTTCTCTTCGAGGCTGTCGGCCTGCGCTGCCAGCGAGAACCAGGCGCGGGTCAGTAGCGGGCGGGGGCGGCGGCGGTAACGTGTGATGAAGCGAGCTATGATAGTGCGCAGTTGATCGAACATGAGACTCAAGCCAGGCCCATTGGGGAAGAACAATGAACCAACAAACTCTGCTCAATCTTCGGCTCGCCTCGAATGGAGCTGCAATGGGGTCGGGGCTTGGGGGTTAACTGGGGCCTTGCCATTGAGGCGCTGTCAATCGTGGAGCCGTGGTTGCTGAACCCACGGTTCGCGGATCTCGCAGCCTATCAGGATGTCGAATTTCTTCAGTCGTGTGTCGTACGTGTGGAATTCGCGAACACCTGTCAACCACTGCGCCGACGCAAGATGAATCGCATCATTAGCTCGTAGTGCCCATCCCTGTTCCATTGCTTGCCGTATGAGAGATCTCGCCTTGAGTGCAATATGGTCGCTTAGGTCAATGAGCTCGACGATGGACGAGTCTTCCCACAGAGCATCAATGGCCGCCTCGGCCTCCGGATCCAGGGTTTGCTGCGTCTTCTCCTGCGCGGCGTATGCTACCTCGACCTTTGCGATGACGGATGTCACGATTATGGCATCGTCATCGTTCTTGATCTCTTGAAGCAGCGAGGCGATCGTATCGATACGCTCGGGGTGGGCTCCGATGTAGGAGAGGAAAACATCGCTGTCCCAGTACAGGATGCGACCCTTATCCATCGTCCACGGTTGCGCCTCCCAACTCCGTCAACGGCCATTCTTCATCACGGAGTCTTCTGATGATGGCTTCGGGCGGCTCATCCTCGGCGGTCCAAGGTACGACACCACGGGCACGCTTGTAGCTGCCAGCCTCCGGAGGCATCACCACACTGACGTCAGTTACGTCTCGCACAACCACAGGCCGTCCGTAGTCTGGGTCTCTCCCCACACTGCCAGAGACGGCGGCTCGTTTGCCCCACGCTTCTCGCATGTGCTCCTCTTGCCCTCCCCTCAGGTAGCAAGACACCGCCTTGTCGAAAAGGGCGTCATACAGGCTGAATCGCAAGCCACGACGCATCGTCAACATCTGAACCGTGCCCTTCACGGTGCCAAATGAATACTTCAAACCACGAGGCTTCAGAGCCTTCGAGGGTCTCGCGGCAATGATTACGTCCCGTTCAGCCGTTTCGAACCTCATAGAACTAATGCGCTCACCAAGCATACCAGTCAGGGCGATTGCTCGCTTTCTCACATCCGTGGAGAAGGGTATCTCGCGTCCAACAGCAAGCGCGTCGCCTACTTCTGCATAACCGTCGACGATTCTATCCACCACACCAACGGTCTCGCATATCCCCCGCACAGTGGCCACGGCGCTGCTGGCATACAGATCTTCAATTATCCATTCAACGTCGGCCTCACCACTCAAGTCTTTGGACAGAGCCTGAACGAGTCCGTTGAAGCGCCGAATGGCCCTCGCGAAGGCTTCGAGCGCAATCTCGCCCTCCAATGCCAAAGTCAAAGTGTCCTTGATCACGTGCCCTTCTCCTTCTCTTGATCGGAGTGCGCGGCGAACGGCAACTCGAGGTACCTCTGTCAGACAACTTCTCGTGTCAATATCATACTCGATAGGGCCAAGCTGTCAAGTCTGGTGCAGGCGGCCATCACCGGGTCAAGTCACTGGAAAGGTTCTCTACCTGGGCCCGCGCCTCGAGGGACAATTCCCCGACCAGGGTGGGGACGGAGAAGTGAATGCGCTGGCGCCCGGTAGCAGAATCCCCCAGACTAAGCGCTTTCCACTCATCTGCTGATGACGACAATCTGGCAGTTGTCTTGTCACAGGTCGGGAAACTGCCCCTCCGGCAGGGATTCCGTTCCTGCTGTTCCTCCTGTGACTGCATAAAGAGTGACCTCCCACGTCGTCCATCGTACCTCTGTCTCAGTGGTGGTGGTTTCAAACGGAAAAGCATCCTCAAAGCGGAAGAAGCTAGTCTGCCTGGTGAACCGAGCAGACTCGGAATCCCAGTCCCGTCCGAGAGAGAAGTAGAGTCGGTAAGTGCCGTCCTCGATGCCGGTGATGGCGAATGTGCCGCTGCTCTGGATGGATACGGCGATTAGCGGGTTGCCGTCAGGGTAAGTGAGCACAGCCACTGCATCCAGATCTCGTCCGTTCTTGATGGTCAGTTCGCCGCGGCCGTTTCTGGCCCCGGCTTCCTTTATGACAGTCCCGGTTGGCAGTCGCCTCGGTGGTGGAAGTGGTGTGGGCGAGGGCATGGGGGTGGGAGATGCAGCAGGTGTCTGAGTCGGCATGGGAGTAGGGGATGGAACTTGCGTGGGCGTGTGCGTCGGAGTTGTTGCCTGCGTAGGGGTGAGGGTGGGGGTCGGCGCAGGCGGCTCCGTGGGTGTAGGTGGCTCCACTGTTGGTGTGGGTTCAGAGCCGCCACCCGGGACACTCTCAACAGCGTCCCTTGTAGATGTCGCTACCACTGGCTCAGCCGTCACTATCACGTCTGGTCTATCGGGCTGGCCACAGGCCGCGAGCGACACAATCAACCCCAGCGCGAACAGCAGGAGCTGTTGTTTGCTGCGTTTGATCAGCATTGCGAAGCCCCTTTCCAGATTCGTGCAAACGGATGGTCCAGTATATGGCGAAGTCTTCGCGTTGTCAAATGCCCGGTAGGCTGTCTGGGCGGCCGTCCACCCATCTCTTTCGATCGCTTTCAGTCTGGCGCTCAACGTTGGCGCGAGCACAGCACCCGTTCTAGTTCGATCTCCTCATACCCACTCTGCACGCCCAAGCGTGCAGGTACTACGGCGTACTCTGTCTCACGCCATCATCGATTCACACAGTCATCACCAAGCGCCAAAACAGGCCGGCTTGATGACGAGTGGCGACCCGGGGTCCGAACGGGCACACAAGGGGAGGGTACTACCTACGATTGTCACAGTGAGAGCTTCGGCGGCTTGAGTCGGACCGGGCCAGCCGGCGCCCGCCATGTTCGGATTTTGGATGATCTGAATGCCGCTGGACTCAGTACCTGCTCAACTCATTGAACTGCTTCTCGACCCGGGCCCGCGCCTCGAGGGACAATTCCCCGACCAGAGGGGGTGAGTTCCTCGATACGCCTCCGGCGGGTGTGCAGTTTGCGGATGTTCTCTATGAACGCGGAAGAAATCGGCCCGTCGGATGTGGTGATGTGGGCAGAGGTGGTCATTCCAGCGCCTTTCCGAGTCTGCGGCGGATTTCTTCAAAATAGTCGCTCAACTCGCTGGGGACAATGTCAGCCTTGGACGCGTCGGGCAGAATGGCGTTGAAGTGACGCTCCAGTTCGCCAAACTCGATCAGTCGCTCGCGCAGCAGGAACATCACATCTTCCAGATCAGCTTCGAACCCGCGCGCGATCTTGCTGAGCGCGATGCTGTATAGGTCAAAGAGGTAGACGTGCAGTTGCCCGTACCGCCCAATCAGTCGCCGTCGTTCGCGGGCTTGCGGCGGCAAGGGGATGAACTCGTCCAGGGGCACCGCCTCCACATCGAGGCGCATCTCTGTGGCCAGCTCGGCCAGCGTCGCCTCGAATTCTTCGACCGGCCCTGTCTCCGCCTCGAAGGTGTAGTCCACGTCCACGGTGGTGCGGGGGTTGCCGAGCAGGCAAAGGGCGCTGCCTCCTAGCAGGTAGAAGGCGCCTCTGCAAGAGGAGCGTTCGCCCAAGCGCCGAAGAAAAGCTTCCAAGGTGGTAGATGTCACTGCTTCCATTGAGCTTCCATCTCCCAGTGGCGCATCAACTGTCGGGCCACGTGCTCGTAGGTGCCCACCCAATTCACTATCGCCCGTGACCGACGCTGGTGTTCGCGTCCAAGTGCGGCCAATCTCTCGCCAGGCGTTCCTTCGTCCGGTACATTCAGTTCCGTGGTGACTTCCCGCAGAAGCGGGAGTCGCCGCCACTGTGTTTTCAGAAAGGCACGCAGCCGATCGGCGTGTTCTTGCTGGAGGAGCATGGCTGCCACATAGAACGACTGGAGGGTCAATCTGTCCAAAGGCCGTAACCCCTCCAGCGCAGCGGGCACGGCGTAGGCGTACTCGGGGCGAGCAAGCAGGACGGCGATCGCGGCGGCCCGGACACGGGCGCTGGGCTGCCTGACCAGGTCCGCCAGCAAAGTTGCTGGTGGACGCACACGGCTGGCATGGTAGGATGACTCGCGCGACAGATAGCGGACGCTCAGCAATTCCAGTTCCGCCACCAATTCCTCTTCTGTCTCCCTGTCGCGTTCTGAACTCTCGTTCATTGGCTTGCTCTCACTTCTATCCCACCAGTGGATAAGCCGCTCTGCCGTGCTGGCGGAAGCGAGGCTGGTGAGTGTTCTGGATAAAGGCGGTGCTGATCAAGACACCGGATGTGGCGGTGTGAGTGATTGGCTCGGCCATGATTTCCTCTACCGCGGACAAAACGCGGCTACCGTGAGCATATCGAAGCTCCCAGGTGACAGGTCGTCAATCCCCTGGAGCCATCTGGGCGTTTGTGTACGCAAACGGCCCCCCCTCAAGTGCAAGGCGAGCCTGGTCGAAGAAGAGATGAAGCCGGGGTGCTCCCCCTGCAAGTGCCGAGCAGATTATAGCACAGCGCAGAGGGCACTGTCAATAGGAAATGAGCGCCATTTGCCCTCGCCGTCGCAGGCATTCTGAGTTGTGGTACTGTCGCCCCGCTCCTTCGATCCTTCGATACGTGCTTCGGTGCGCCGCTTCGCGGCTGCTCAGCACTACTCAGGATGTTCAGGACGCGGCTCACGATGCGTGCCGCTTGGAAAGAAAAGAGCCTCAGCAGCGAAGCAATCGTCCTGAGGCTCTGTCGTCATCGCGTGCGCTTGGGCGGCAGGCTCTCCGCACTTTCTCTGCCACCTGCTCCTCCCTGCGCCGCTCAAGGGCGTCCAGGTGCCAACTGATGGGCTCAGCTCCGCACGGCCGCCCTGGGGTAGCGGTATGTGAGGTATTGTACCACGTCTTCAACCCAAAAGATGTCCGCAGGGTGTAAACCATGTTCCCGACGAGTTCTCTACACACTTGACAAAGCAAGCTCCGTGTTCTAAAATCTGTGAATCCAATCCCGGGTGCGATGGAGGGTGAAATGATTGTGCGGAGTGCTCTGATCCAAACTACGGGTAGCCTGGACAAGGAAGAGAATATCGTCAAGCACATCGAGCTCATCGAAGAGGCAGCCAGTCAAGGCTCCCAGATCACGTGCTTGCAGGAGCTGTTCTCCACCCCCTACTTCTGCCAGGTTCAAGACGCCAAATGGTACAGCCAAGTCGAGCCGATCCCAGGACCCACGACCCGACGGATGCAGGAGGTGGCGAAGAAGCACTCCATGGTTCTGGTGGTGCCTCTTTTCGAGGAGGAAGCCCCGGGTATCTATTACAACAGCGCTGTGGTCATTGATGCCGACGGGACGCTCCTGGGCACGTATCGCAAGACCCACATCCCTCAACTCCCTGGTTTCTGGGAGAAGTTCTACTTCCGGCCTGGGAACCTGGGCTACCCTGTCTTCGAGACCAGGTATGGCCTAGTGGGTGTCTACCTCTGCTACGATCGCCACTTTCCCGAGGGCGCGCGCATCCTGGGGCTACAGGGGGCCGAAATCGTGTATATCCCCTCCGCTACATCGCGAGGGCTGTCAATGCACCTCTGGCACATCGAACAGACCGCTCACGCTATCGCCAACGGTTACTTCGTGGGAACCATCAATCGCGTGGGGCAAGAGAGTGAGTTGGGGCCGAATGACTACTATGGCTCCAGCTACTTTTGCGATCCTCGCGGCCAAGTCATAGCTCAGGCCTCCGACAGCGAGGAAGAGGTGCTGGTGGCCGACCTGGATCTGGACCTTGTCAGGGAGGTTCGCGACGCGTGGCAGTTCTACCGTGATCGTAGACCGGATGCCTACGAGAAGATCGTCGCCGCCTAGTTCTCAAGGAGATGAAGGATGGCTGACCTGGGCATTGAATTCGCTGGTCTCAACTGCATGAGCCCCTTCATATTGGCTTCAGCGCCTCCAACAGCGACGGGCGAGATGATCCAGCGGGCCTTCGAGGCAGGGTGGTCTGGGGCGGTCACCAAGACCATTGCGCTGGAACCAGCGATCGATGCCCGGCCTCGTTTGGCGCGTTTGGCCATGGCCAATAGGACCATCGGCCTGGAGAACATCGAACTGATCAGCCAGCGGAATCTGGACACCTGGGTCAAGGATATTGAGGAGATCAAGCGCCAATATCCCGATCATGTCCTCTTCGCAAGCCTGATGGCTGCCGTCGCAATGGAGGAGTGGCACTCGTTGATCAAGCAGGTTGAAGAAGCCGGTGTGGATGGTCTGGAACTCAACTTCGGTTGCCCTCACGGTATGCCGGAGAAGGGGATGGGGTCTGTCCAGGGCCAGGACCCCACCATCGCCGGAGATATTACACGGTGGGCAAAGGAGATAGCTACGGTGCCGGTGATGGTCAAGCTCACCCCGAACGTCACGGACATCGTGCAGATAGGCGAGGCCTGTGAGGAGGCCGGGGCCGATGCCATTTCGGCCATCAACACGGTGTCGGCGCTCATCGGTATCGACCTCGACCGGCTGGAGCCCTTGCCGTCGGTGGGGGGGATCTCAGCCTTGGGGGGTTACTCAGGGCCTGGGGTCAAGCCTATAGGTCTGCGTTGTGTCGCTCAGTTGGCGAAGGGGACTGACCTTCCGCTATCGGGCATTGGCGGCATCGCCAGGTGGCAGGATGCGGCGGAGTACATTCTGGTGGGCGCCTCGACGGTGCAGGTGTGCACGGCGGTCATGCTGCAGGGCTACGGGATAGTGGAGAAGATGAAGAAGGGTCTTTCTGCCTACATGGATGAGAAGGGCTTCCAGTCTGTGGGTGAGATGAGAGGAGAGGTCCTGCCCAAGATCACCTCGCATGAGGAGTTGGACTTTGCGCACAAGGTAGTAGCTGCGATCGACGAGGCTCTTTGCAGCAGGTGCGGTCTGTGCCACACCGCGTGCATGGACGGGGGCTGGCAGGCTATCGAGATGGAGAGCCGGGAGGTCTACCCTCGGGTGGTGATCGAGAGGTGCGATGGCTGCTCACTTTGCACACTCGTGTGCCCGGTGGAGGGGTGTATTACCATGGTGCCGCTTCAGACGAGGCAGCATTCCTAGGAGGGCGATGATGGACACTGTAATCACGAATGGGATCATTGCTACGGCCACGGAGACATACCAGGCTGACATCGGTATCAAAGAGGGGAAGATCGCGGCGCTGGGCCTACGCCTGGAGGGCGCGGAGACCATCGATGCCCAGGGCAACTACGTGTTCCCTGGAGGCATCGACATCCACACCCACTTCGAGCTGCCCTTCATGGGCACCGTGTCGGCGGACGATTTCGAGACTGGGAGTATCGCAGCAGCATTCGGGGGCACCACTACCTTCGTAGACTTCGCCATCCAGGGGGAGGGAGAGAGTCTACATCAGGCCCTGGAGACTTGGATGGCCCGAGCCAAGGGTAAGGCGGCCATCGATTATGGCTTCCACGCGGCCATAGGGGACATGACCGACGAAGTGATGAACGTGGAGATGGCTGAACTGGTGGAGCAGGGCATTACCAGTTTCAAACTCTTCATGGCCTATAAGGGTACCTTCATGGTGGACGATGAAACCCTTTTCAAGTCCCTTCTGAAGGCCAGGGAGCTTGGAGCGCTGATCATGGTGCATGCCGAAAACGGCGATGTCCTGCACTACCTCATCAACCAGCACTTGGCCGAGGGCAAGAAGGAGCCGATCTGGCACGCCCTGAGCCATCCCCCCGAGGCTGAGGCTGAGGCCGTCGGCCGGGCCGTCAGCCTGGCCGCTATGGCCAAAGCCCCTATCTACATCGTTCATACGAGTGCGGCTCAGGCCCTGGAGAAGGTAAAGGAGGCCCGGGACAAGGGGCAGCGTGTTCTGGCCGAGACTTGCCCTCAGTATCTATTCTTCAACATCGAGCATTACAAACTGCCCAACTTCGAAGGCGCGAAGTACGTGATGTCCCCCCCGCTACGAGATGAGGGCAATGAGGAATCGCTTTGGCAGGGGCTAGTATCGGGCGACTTGCAGGTCGTAAGCACCGACCACTGCCCCTTCAACTTCGTCGGCCAGAAGGACATGGGCAGGGACGATTTCTCCATGATTCCCAATGGCATGCCTGGTGTAGAGACCCGGGTGCCCTTGATGTATCACTTCGGGGTCAACGAAGGACGGTTCTCCGTGAACAGGTTTGTGGAGTTGGTCTCCACCAATCCTGCACGTCTATTCGGCCTGGCTCCTCAGAAGGGCACTATCTCGATCGGGGCAGATGCGGACCTGGTCGTCTTCGACCCCCAGAAGGAGGTTCGCCTCAGTGTGGAAAACCTGCACATGAATGTGGACCACAGCCCCTACGACCACATCACCGTGAGAGGGTACCCCGTCCTGACTATGCAGAGAGGCAAGATCATCGTCAGGGATGGCCAGTTTCTGGGCGAGGCAGGGGCTGGCCAGTTTCTGAGGCGAAGGCGCGTGTAGACATAGATGGCCGCCGCCACCGGCCTGCGCCTGGTCCGAAGGAGAGCTTGATGCAGCTTGCCGGGGGTGATGCACGTCCTCTCCAAGAGGACGAGCCGGACGGCAGGTTACCGACCAGGGCGAATCGGAGAGGAGTTTCCACATGTCTGACCAAGCCAGATCCCAAGCGCTGATCGAACTAAACCGTCGCTACACGTTCTTCTCCTGGTCGGTTCAGTCGGCGGTCAAGCCGCTAGCCATGGTGGGAGCCAAGGGCTCCTACTTCTGGGACGCGGATGGCAAGAGGTATCTGGACTTCTCCTCCCAACTGATGAACGTCAATACGGGCCATCAGCACCCCAAGGTAGTGGCTGCGATTAGAGAGCAAGCGGAGAGGCTTTGTTACGCGTACCCCGGGATGGCCACGCAGCCTCGCGGAGAGCTAGGAAAGCTGCTAGCGGACGTGACCCCCGGTGATCTGTCCAAGGCTTTCTTCACTCTGGGGGGCGCGGACGCGGTGGACAATGCCATCAAGCTGGCGCGGCTCTACACTGGCCGGCAGAAGATAGTAGCCCGGTACCGTTCGTATCACGGGGCCACCTATGGCGCCATCAGCGCCACGGGAGATCCTCGTCGCCTCCCTGTGGAGCCAGGGATACCGGGAATCGTGCGGGTTTTCGATCCCCACTGCTACCGCTGCGTCTTCGGTCAAGAGCCAGCGAGCTGCCATCGGGAGTGTATCACCCATATCGAGGAGGTGATCAGATTCGAGGGCCCGGACAGGGTGGCGGCTGTACTCTTTGAAGGCGTGACCGGCTCCAGTGGAATCTTCGTGCCCCCAAACGACTATTGGCCTCGCTTGCGAGAGATGTGTGACAAGTATGGCATCTTGCTCATTTCCGATGAGGTGATGAGCGGCTTTGGGCGCACAGGCGAGTGGTTTGCGGTGGACAACTGGCAGGTCGTCCCAGATATGATGGTTGTGGCCAAAGGTCTCACGTCGGGTCACATACCCTTGGGCGCCGTCATCGTCTCTCAGCCCATCGCCGACCACTTCGAGGATCGCTACCTACCCTTGGGACTGACCTATGGCGCTCATACCCTGGCGTGCGCCGCCGGGGTGGCAACGATCCAGGCCTACCGAGAGGATGGACTCATCGAGAACGCCAAACACCTGGGTCAGACCCTCGGGCGAAGCCTGGAGGCTCTCAAAGAGAACCACCCCTCGGTGGGCGACGTACGCTACATCGGGCTCTTCTCAGTCATCGAGTTGGTGAAGGACAAAAACACCCGGGAGCCACTCGCTCCCTGGAATGCCAAGCCCAAGGAACTGGGAGTAATGGCCGACGTATTGCCCGCACTGCGGGAGCGAGGTTTGAGTACCTTCGTCAAGTGGAACTGGATCTTCGTGGTGCCGCCCCTATGTATCAGCGAAGAGGAGCTTAGGACGGGCTTGAGTATCATCGACGAGGTCTTAGAGATAACGGACAAAGAAGCGCAATAGTGGAAGACAAGAAGCAGTAGGGAGGCTACAGGTGGAACCGATCAAGAACTATGTGCACGGCCAGTGGGTGGATTCGAAATCGACCGAGATCCTCGATGTTGTCAACCCGGCGACCACCGAGGTGATAGGGCGAGTTCCTCTCTCAACGCCTGATGAAGTGAGAACGGCGATACAGGCCGCCAAGGATGCCTTTCCGGAATGGAGGGAGACGCCCCCGGTCAACAGGGCGAGATACATGTTCGCCTTGAAGGATCTGATGGAGGACCAGTTCGAGGAACTCTCCAGCATCATCGTCGAGGAAGAGGGAAAATGTATCGACGAAGCCCGGGGGGAGGTTAGGCGCGGCATCGAGCAGGTGGAGGTGGCCGCCGGAATTCCCTCGCTGATGATGGGCTACAATCTGGAGGACATAGCAGTCGGCATAGATGAGGATTGCGTGCGGCAGCCTCTCGGCGTCTTCTGCGCCATCCCGCCCTTCAACTTCCCACTCATGGTCTCGCTGTGGTTCTGGCCGTATGCCCTGGCCTGCGGTAACACCTACATCGTGAAGCCATCGGAGCAGGCGCCTCTGAGTCAAGAGAAGCTCTTTGAACTAATAGATGAAGTTGATCTTCCCGAGAGTGTGATCAACTTGGTCAATGGGGCCAAAGGGGTGGTGGATACACTCTTGGAGAGCCCTGATGTGCAAGGGGTCTCCTTTGTCGGCTCCACCCCCGTCGGCAAGTATATCTACCAGAAGGCTGCCGAGCACGGCAAGAGAGCTCAATGTCAGACCGGAGCCAAGAACTTCCTGGTGGTGATGCCGGACGCCGATCTGGATAGGACGGTACCCGCGCTAATCACTTCTTTCTATGGCTGTGCTGGAGAGCGGTGTTTGTCCGGGGCAGTTCTCCTGGCCGTCGGGGACGTCTATGAGCCACTGAGAGACAAGTTCGTGGACGCCGCTTCCAGACTCAAGGTGGGGTACGGCCTTGACGAAACAGTGCAGATGGGACCTGTTGTCTCCAAGAGACATATGGAGCGCGTGTTGGGGTACATCGAAAAGGGAGTAGGGGAGGGCGCGAAACTCCTGCTTGATGGGAGAGGGATAAAGGTGGAGGAGTATCCGAAAGGATACTTCATCGGCCCCACCGTCTTCGACGAAGTGACACCCGAGATGACCATCGCTAACGAGGAGATCTTCGGCCCCGTGGTCTCCATAGTCCAAGCAGAGGATCTCGATGAGGCCATAGACATCATTCACGCCAATCCGTACGGCAACGCGTCCTCCATTTTCACCTCCAGCGGCAAATGGGCGCGAGAGTTCAAGTACAGAGTCCGCTGCGGCAACATTGGCATCAACATCGGAATCGTCGCTCCCATGGCCTTTTTCCCCTTCAGCGGAAGCAAGGACTCTTTCTTTGGGGACCTGCACGGGCAGGGGAGAGACGCCATCGACTTCTTCACCGAGAAGAAGGTCGTGATTTCGAGGTGG
Source organism: Chloroflexota bacterium (assembly GCA_030613785.1). Lineage (GTDB taxonomy): Bacteria > Chloroflexota > Anaerolineae > UBA7937 > B3-Chlor > JAUWLF01. The sequence goes on from JAUWLF010000022.1 coordinate 15,838, forward strand.
TTCTGAGACAACCTTGGGGCAGGACCGAGCAGATAGGCACCGGCCCTTCATTAGCCTGCCAACCAGGAGAGGGGCGCCTGGGCACAAGGAGACGAACGCATGGAATTGGGTACGTTGGGCGCTGTCCTGGCATTTGCCGTCAAACTCGAAGGTCAAGGCGCAGAATTCTACGAGAAAGTGGCTTCTCTGGCGAAAGACCGCCCAGCCAGTGAGGTCTTCCTGTCCCTCGCCGAGGCCAAGAGAAAGCGGAAGAAGCGCGTGGAGAGAGGCCGCCGGGAATATGTCAACGAGATGCTACTCGAACCCATCGTAGGGTTGAACACCAGCGACTACCTGGTGGAGACAGAGGTGTCCTCCAAGAATGACTACGACACCGCCTGGCGGTTGGCCACGGAATTGGAGAAGAGCAGCCAGAGGTTTTACCTGGATGCGGCGGAGCTGATCACTCTGCCTCAGCTAGCCAGAGTGCTGAAGAAACTGGGCCAGGAGAACGCTGATCACAGGCTCACATTGGAATCCCTCCGCAAGCGCGACGGACCTGGGGAATGAGTTCCCATTGTGAGGGGAGCAATCCTAGGCCTGTTGGCGATTGGCTCTATGTCCTCCTCGGGCAGAAGAGCTGGGTCCGGAACCCGTGGCGCCGGAGGGATCTGAGTACGTCGTGGGGCAACTCTGCCGACTGAGGGCGAGAATCCACGCGCCGAGGCGCAGGACGTCGACCAGCACTGGATGGTAGGATCGCCGGGGCGTCTGCACGCTGCGGATCGAGTGTCACGTCCCACAAGCTCAAGGGCGAGTCACGGCGGTCTTCAGTAGAGATGTGTCTCTGGATGGCCTGCGCCGGTACGTCACGACGGACGGTGTTCGCGCCATAGTCAGTGGCGCCGTCAAGAGGCCCCGCCGAATCGCATCGACTTGCACGATGCCGATTGCCCTGAGATGACAAGCTGAGCGCCTATGGACGGATCGTCGCCGCTTGGTTGTAGAGGAGGTGAGGGATGGCCGATCTGAAGGTTGAATTCGCAGGCCTCAAACTGATGAACCCCTTCATCCTGGCTCCAGCCCCTCCTACTGCGACCGGGGAGATGATCCAACGAGCCTTTGACGCTGGGTGGGCTGGGGCCGTGACCAAGAGCATCGGTTTGGAACCAGCCGTGGACGTCCAGCCTCGTCTGGCGAGATTGACTATGGGCAACAAGACCATCGGCCTGGAGAACATAGAGCTAGTCAGCCAACGAAACCTGGATGCCTGGGCCAAGGACATCGAGGAGATCAAACGCCATTACCCCGACCACGTCCTCTTCGCCAGCCTGACGGCCGCCGTGGTGCGGGATGACTGGCATTCCTTGATCAAGCAGTTTGAAGAAACGGGTGTGGATGGCGTGCAACTCGACTTTGGTTGCCCCCATGGCATGCCGGGGAAGGGGATGGGCTCTATCCAGGGCCAAGACCCCACCATCGCCGGAGAGATCACACGGTGGGCAAAGGAGATGGCTACGGTGCCAGTGATGGTCAAGCGCACCCCGAATGTCACCGACATTGCACAGATAGGTAGATCCTGCGAGGAAGCTGGAGCCGACGCTATTGCGGCCATAGATACGGTTTCATCGCTCATCGGCGTAGATCTCGATCGCCTGGAGCCCTTGCCGTCGGTGGGGGGAACCTCAGCCTTGGGGGGCTACTCAGGGCCTGGGATCAAGCCCATAGGTCTGCGTTGCATCGCTCAGTTGGCGAAGGGGACTGACCTTCCGCTGTCGGGCATTGGCGGTATCGCCAGGTGGCAGGATGCGGCGGAGTACATTCTGGTGGGCGCCTCGACGGTGCAGGTGTGTACAGCGGTCATGCTGCAGGGCTATGGGATAGTGGAGAAGATGAAGGAGGGTCTTTCTGCCTACATGGATGAGAAGGGCTTCCAGTCTGTGGGTGAGATGAGAGGAGAGATCCTGCCCAAGATCACGGCGCATGAGGAGTTGGACTTTGGCCACAAGGTAGTAGCTGTGATCGACGAGGCTCTTTGCAGCAAGTGCGGGCTGTGCCACACCGCGTGCTTGGACGGGGGCTGGCAGGCTATCGAGATGGAGAGCCGGGAGGTCTACCCTCGGGTGGTGATCGAGAGGTGCGATGGTTGCTCCCTTTGCACACATGTGTGCCCGGTGGAGGGATGCATTACTATGGTGCCGCTTTAAACGAGGCAGCATTTCTCACGCCTGGAAGTGTGCAGAGCGCCGCAACTCGCGCCATTTGACTCTGTCGACGTCTTGATAGTCGCCCATTAGTGACAGTCTCTCGCGCAGCAGGAATTCAGTCCCCCGGAGAGGGTCCAGAACGGCCTTCCTGGCGTGCTTGAGCAGTCTCCTTAGCATGAAGTGATCAATTGCGGATGCGGTATGGTCCCTGGCGGGGACAGGGTATCTGGAATCTATGCGCACCGTGGCTCCAAGTCAGGTCAATTGCGCCAATGGGCGGCGTGGATAGACCTGGGGACTGGCTAGTATGAGACGCGGTGTTCAGTCAAGGCTGGTGCTCGCTTAACACTCGTCGCAGTTGCGACTCCGGGATAGACGTCGTTGCCTCATAACCCAGCACACTGTCAGTCCCAGGGGAAGCACAAGCCAGGGGACACACAAGTCAGCCCTGAAATCGGCCGTCACAGCCTTGTGGGAGTCCATAGTCACCGAGACGGTCTGGCTATCCCCGGAGGCGGCGCCACTCCAGCCGGTGAAGTGCCAGCCAGAACTGGGGCTCGCCGTTACGTCGACTTGTGTCCCGTGCTCGTACCCCCCTGTCGCGTGCCAAGCTGCCCGATGATCTGTATGAAGACGACAGAAGTCAACCCACCAGATGTGGTGATGTGGGTGAGTGTGGTCATAGTGTCTCACATAGAGATTCCCCTAGAGGAGCCTGGGTTGTACAGGGGATGGTGCAAAGCCGTCCGCCTGGACTTGCAGCCATTCTCGCAGAGCCAAAGAGGGCGTAAGCAAGGAAACGGGGAAAGAGATCGCCCCCTTCTGCAATAGTTGACGATTTCCTGCTGGGACATTGGGGCTATCGAGGACAAAGAGCGGTAGCCATTTGGCCTTGATCGCCTCCGTCGCCCCCGCCCAGGTGCCCCCTTTGCCCGCGTCACTGGCGACAACGAGTGCGTAATCAGCCAGCGCATAAATCAGCTTGTTACGGCCCATAGCTGCTCCTACACTGAACCCAGCATTGGGCGAGTAAGGTGTAACCAAAGCCAAGTCCCCACTCTCGAGCTTGGATCTCGCATCTGGAGCGCGAATCGCCTTTTCCAGGCTGTGCGCCAAGACGGCGACCGCCGTGCCACGTGCCTCCAACGTGGCCTGCGTGGATATTGCATCTACACCACGCGCTCCGCCGGAGTACAAGACAAGTCCCTCGCGAGCACATGCATTGCCGATGAAGTCTGCACAGGTCTTCCCGTGATCGTCCACATTACGAGAACCCACAACAGCCAATCCCTGCTGACCCAACAACGCCCGGTCCCCTGCCCCAAACAAGACAGCAGGAGCAACTTGCTTGAGGCGTTGCTTCAGCCGTCGGGGGTAGTGTTCATCGACGCGCGTCACTATCCACATTCCCAAGGATTCCAAGCGTTCCAGCTCGACTGCAAGCCCGCCACCGCGACTCAGGAGTCGAACTAATCGCCCGGCCTCGTCGTCTGATACAGCTAGCTCAGTTCTTAGATCGTCGATTGACAACCCTAGTAACTCGCCAGGAGTTCCCAAAGATGACTCCAACAGCGTGCGAGCCAGGGAATTCCACTCGCGCAGAGTAAGGGGCTTGGGGCCTGTTTCATCGGACAAACTCAGGTGGGAACAAAGGAGCAACATTGCTTGAGAGTCAGCGGTCAAATCCATATTCATGCCTTTCGAGCAGTGGCTCGTGCGAGAACGAACGGGTGTACAATGCCGCTGCCGTGTGTTCTGAGAAGCCAGCCAGCCAGCGTAAGGGTCCAGCGAGAGTCAGAAATGTCGTCAACCAACAATACAGGCCCTGATAGAGTATCTGTAGATATGGTCAAAGTGCCCTGAACGTTGCGTGCCTGCATACTGCTGTTCGCCATCGTCTTCTGTTCAGGCGCATCTTTGGCACGGACTAGGGCAGGAACAAAAGGCAAGCTCAGGGCATTGGCTAGTCGCTCAGCAAAATTAGGTACCAGGCGAGGATGGCGACGAGACGGAATTGCCGTTACCCATCCAGGGGGCGGATCTGGCTGCCAGCGGCTCAGGATCAGATCTGCAGAAGCACGCACCAGATCATCGCAGAAATGGTTATGAACGTACTTGCCCTCACGGACGAGTTTTCCCCAGGCTGCGTCGCCATAGTAACACAATGCTCGACCTAGCGCGTTTCGCTCTTCCTCGGGTATCGTGGACTTGCGATCGGGGAAAAGCCCTTTAGGCCAACGCATGCGTGGCTCAATGACGACATTGTCCCGTTTTAGAAACTGGATCGCTTCGGAGACAATCACAGGAGAGACCCTTGCAGACAGGCCTATTCCTTTACAGTTCGCGCACTTGCCACACGGTTTGGCTGACGGATCATCGAGTGCACGTGCCAGGAATTCCATCAAGCACCCAGTGTGAGCAACGTAGGCCTGCATCTGTGCCAGTTCCTCGCGTCGCAGTCTGGTTACCTGTTGAATCTGTTCAGCATTAGGCTCCCAAGGGTTCAACGTGCGGAAGTATCGCCTGGGCCTCGATTCCATATCAGCTGCCACAGATCCATCGATCTCCAACAGCTTCAGGGCTTTCCCGGCCATACCATACGAGACGTTCACTCGGCTCAGAATTTCGTTGAACGACAATTGGTCAGACTCCTCTAACGCACCGAGAATCTCGGACATTGTCTCTGCAGGTGGAAAAGCGCTGCTGATGAAGTAATCTTGGATCTCGTCATCCTCGCGTCCACTCAGGAGAATACCGTACGCTCTGCTCAAAGCACGTCCTGCACGTCCCACCTGCTGGTAGTATGCCACAACTGAGCCAGGACGCTGAAAATGAATCACAAAACCAAGATCAGGCTTATCGAAGCCCATGCCAAGGGCTACAGTTGCTACCAGCGCTTTGATTTCGTTATTGAGCAAAGCCTGCTCAAGTTGCTCTCGGTCTATGTTCGCATCATTTCCGGCATGGTAGGCTTTGACTTGAAAACCTTTGAGCCGCAACCACTTGCCCACTCTCTCCGTGTCTGCGATGGTCAAACAGTAGATGATGCCAGTCCCCGGGAACTTTGACAAGTTCTCGGCCAACCACGCGAGGCGTTTGCTTTGATCAGCAAGTTGGATATTCTGCAAGCGAAGCGATGGTCGCGCCAAAGGGCCACGTAGTACAGTGAGCCCAGGGCCTAGCTGCAATTGCACGTCGGCAACTACGCGATCATTGGCCGTTGCTGTAGTGGCAAGAACCGGCACACCTCTTGGCAAGTTACGTAGAATGCGCACGATCCGACGATAATCTGGGCGAAAATCATGGCCCCAATCAGAGATACAGTGCGCCTCGTCCACCACAAAGAGTCCCACGCGGCCAGCGATTGTCGAAAGCAGAGACCGAAAGCGAGGGTTGTTGAGTCGTTCAGGGGAAACGAGCAGCAAATCACAAGAATCCGAAGCAAGCGATTCCTCAACTTCATCCCATACTTCTCGATTGGAGCTGTTGATTGTCCCTGCACGCACACCGATACAATCAGCCATTTCAATCTGGTTCCGCATTAGGGCAAGCAATGGACTGATCAACAGCGTAAAACCAGCGCCTTGTTCGCGCAGTAGCTTGGTAGCCAAGAAATACACAAGACTCTTCCCCCACCCTGTGCGTTGGACAACCAGCACACGCCGACGTTCGATAACTAGTTTTTCAATGGCTTCCCACTGTCCGGCGCGAAAGTCAGCATCGGGGCCAAGCATCTGGCGGAGAAGGGAGAGCGTCCTTTGTCTCACTGTGCAAACCTCCTCGTCTATGGCGTCAGGGCGAGGTGGGCCTATCATCAACTCCACTAGTCTGGCCACAACACCGTCACAGCCAATAGATCAAAACCCCTCGGCGGAAGGTCGTCAAGCTCCTGGAGCCATTCGGGCGTTTGTGAGCCTTCTAGCTGTTCGAGTTGTTGCTTTATGCTTCGCCAGCCATCACCGGGTCAAGTCACTGAAAAGGCTCTCTACCTCGTCACGCGCCTCCGCAAGCTTGTCAGAATCGATCTCCATCGGCACGCCAGGGAACAGATAGTAGACCACAACCCTGGGCGATTCTCCCAGGGCCTTTTCTATGCCTGCCTGGTACAGTCCGAGTTGAACCAGGTATTCCTCCGTTCTTTCGGCAACATCCTCTGGCGTGATTCTATCGGTCTTGAAGTCCACCAAGAACCACTGGCCGTCTCTGGAGTGGAAGAGGGCGTCTATAACGCCGTGGATCACTCTCCCGTCCAGGCTGAAGGCGAAGGGCACCTCGTGTCTGCGACTCCGTGCGGCTTGCAGGTCAACAAAGAGATGGCTGGCCTTGAACCGATCGAGGAGGCGCATGGAGCGCGTCGTGGCGTCGTTGATCAGCAGCTCGTTCACGAGGCCCTGTTGCATGGCCCAGGTACGAAGCATCCTGCGCAGCAACTCCTGGTTCTCCAGGATGTCCCACGTCTGTATCGCCTTGTGTGTGATCTCCCCCACGACCCAGGCAGGCGCTCGCTCCCCACGTAGGCGGCGGGTGACCCTTGGGATTCGCTCCGGAAGGCCACTGATGTAACGGTCGAAGTGCTGCTTACGTCCTTCTGGGCCACTGAGCAGGCGGTTCAGTTCAGTCGCGGTGAAGTCTCCCTTTAGGGCCAGCGGATCGAGGGCTACTTCCCTGACCAGCGCAGGCGTGAGTTCCCTGACGCCACTGATGGCGTTGTATCCGGCCTGCGTCACTTCATCCCACAAAGAGACAGCATCTCTTCGAGGGCCGAATGCTCGCTCCTTAGGCTGGGGTGGCTCCTGATGCTGCCTGATCAGAAGTGTTCCGCCGGGGTAGTCCACCCGGCCGTCATAGTCCGAATCTTGGTCATGGGCGTCCAGAAGCATGCTGAGCCAATCGTCCCCACCGTCCTTGGAGCGTCTCTGGCCCGAGATGATGAGGTAATCGCTCGCTCTGGTGAAGGCTACGTAGAGCAAGCGCTTCTCCTCCGCCAGCCCCTTCCGGCTTTCCAGAGCTTTGGCCGACGAGTAAGCCGCCGTGTCCCGCCATTGGCCCGAGTCGTCGCGCATCTTCAACGCGACTCCGTACTCTGGCCGAGCCAGCACTGGCGCACTGCCTCCTCTGGTGCGTGCGGACGCGTTGGCGATGATCACAATGGGAAACTGGAGACCTTTGGCCTTGTGGACGGTCATGATCTGCACCGCGCCCTCGATCTCCACGACCGCCTCGCCCTCTCTCACCTCTCGAGCCCGCAGATCGCCGAGATAGGTCAGGAACTCGTCCAACTGAATGCGGTCCGAGCGCCGGGCCATCTCCAGCAGCTTCTCCACATTGGCTTTGCGCCTTCGGCCGTCGGGAAGGGCGCTGAGGGTGGCCAGATAGCCAGTGCCGGCCAGGGCCTCTTGGGCTAGCCCGGCAACTCTCACGCGCCCCACCAAGGCAGTGAGGTCGGATATCGTCTCTCTGGCGAACTCCACGTTGATCCTCTGGCTTTCTTCGATGTCCGACAGGTCACCTGCCAGGGCGTCGAAGAGGACATCGCTCTTCTGGCGCAGACGGAAGAGGGTCTCGTCGCTGATCGAGAAGAGGGGTGAGCGGAGAACCCCTGCCAATGAGAGATCGTCGTAGGTGTTGTGCACCACCTGGAGAAGGTTGATCACGTCCCGGACCTCCTGGCGGCCGAAGTAGCCCCGGCCGGCATAGGTCATATAGGGGATTTCCCACTCCTTCACCGCGGCCTCGTAGATCTCCACCGGGGTGAAGGTTCGAAGCAGGATGGCGAAATCACCGTAGTTGCAGGGCCGCCATTCCTCCGCGTCTCTGTCCCAGACCTGAAACCCCTCGTTCACGAGGTCCCTGATCCGGGCCGCGATGACGTGTCCCTCCCATTGCCGGGCATCGGCGGCTCTGACGCGGTCGCCTTGCGTGTCCTGAAGGGGGATGATGTGTATCTCGGCTGTTATGGGCCACGGCGGTTGATCGCGCACAGCTTTCATGGCCTGGTAGGGCACTTCGAAATCCTCGAGGGCGCTGACGTCGGCACCGAAGATGCGCTCAAAAAGGTGATTGGCCAACGCCACCAGCCCAGGATGGGAGCGGAAGGACTCGGGAAGATGGATGGTGCGACCGCCACGTCCAACGATGTCGTTCTCCACCTTGCGGAGCACGGAGACGTCTGCTCCTCTGAATCCATAGATCGATTGCTTCCCATCTCCCACGATGAACAGCCGTCCCCGGTCGGGTCCCTTCAGACCGTAGAGGATGCGTCTTTGAATCTCGTTGGTGTCCTGGAATTCGTCGATCATGATACTGGCCAGTTGGCGCCGGTAACGTTCCTGTATCTGCGGATGGCCCTCCAGCAGTTCCACCGTCTTGATCTCGAGGTCATGGAAATCCAGGACGTTGCGCTCGTCCTTTGCTTCCTCATAGGCGGCCTTCGCCTGGCCATAGAGGTCCCGGAGTTGCGGCAGCAGCTCGGCAGCTTTGGTATCCAGCTCGTTCAACTCCAGGTCGAGGGTCTTCTTCACCTCGTCGTAGGCCTTTCTCAGGCTCTTGATGGCTTGCTTGACTTCCGCCAATGAATCCCCGCGCCAAGCGGCCTTGCGACCGACTCCGAGATTCATCTCGCTTCTGAGGGCCCGAAGGAGTTCCACGCATCGCCCAGGTTCGCAAGCGGCTGCCTCATCGAGCAAGGCCAGCAACCGCTGCCGTTGCCCCTCCATCTTGTCTGAGGGGTCCGAGGCGGTCTGCCTTCTGAGAACCGATACGTTCTCTTGCCACTCAATCTTGGCCTGCAGGGAGCGAGCGAGGGTGTACTGTTCCTCAATCAGATTCCTTTCCCATAGAGACAGAATCTCCGGCGGAGTTCCGGGCAGAGATGTCCAGGCGCGATCGACCACGTTGCGATCGGAAACCAGCAACTTCAGCATGTCCGCGGTCGCAGACGCACCGAGGGTGAAGAGCAGCTTGATCTCCGGGGCGCCCTCTTGCAGAACCTCTCCCAGCAGGGCGTCAACGCTCTCCGACAACAGGACGTCAGCTTCAACCTCATCGAGCACCTGGTACTGGGGGTCCAGCCCTGCCTGGGCTGGGTTCTCCCTCAAGAGCTTGGCGCACATGGAGTGGATGGTCCCGATACGGGCGGAGTCGATGCGATGGCGATGAGTCTGCCACAACTGACGCGACAGGGAATCTTCGGCGCCCAGCAGACTGTGATCTACCTTGTCCCTGACTTTGTCTCGCATCTCGCGAGCCGCTTTCTCGGTGAAGGTGACCGCCATGAGAGACCGCAGGTCCCGACCGGGCTCAGATAGCAGACGCAGGAACCGCTCGACCAGGACCAGGGTCTTCCCTGAGCCTGCTCCCGCGGTAACCACCAGGTCTATCCCGTCGGTCTCTATGGCCTGGCGTTGGGCCTCGGTGAACTCAGCCATCCGTGGACTCCGAAGGCAGCTTCTTCCTCTCGCTGACCAGTACCTTGCGGCAGATGTCGGCGAAATCGCAATAGGTGGGGCAATCGCCCGAGGGCAGTACCGGGAACAGTCCGGCGCGGACTCTCTGGACGTAGTCTCCGACGTAGTCCGCAGTGCGATCCAGCATCTCTTGCCACTGGGGGTCTGGCTCTCCCTTCTTGGTGCTTCTCAGGATGGTGGAGCGCTTGGCGGCGTTGATCCGGTAGTAGAACGTCTCCAGGACTTCTTGCCCGGGCAGCAGCACGTCTCTCGCCGCCAGGACATAGAGGGGCAACTGAAGGTCTCGTCCCTCAGCGATCTCCTTCCGGGGAGGGGCTTGACCCGTCTTGTAGTCCAGGACTCTCAATCCCTGGGGGGACCGATCGACGCGATCGATGCGGCCACGGATGATCGTCCGGCCTGCAGCCCCATCGACGGCCAGAGGTTTCTCGCCGCCGTGGCCGAACCTGGCCTCGGCCATGATGGGCTGGAACTCGTCCTTGGCGTTGTAGTCTGCTTCTGCCGCGACGAGGCGCTCCACCTTTGTGAGGATCTCCTCTTTCTCCAGGTCCCACAAGGCTGATGGCCGAAACCCTGCTTGGCGTGGCGCGCTTTCCAGAACCTGGGCCCCGACAGAGCGGGCGATCTCCAAGACTTCATCCAGGCGGTCGTGCTCTACCGGGATGCCCTCATCGATCAGGATCCCATAGAGTCTCTCCAAGATGGTGTGGTAGATCGATCCGAGCTGACGGGCATCCAAACCAACCTCTGGCTCTTCGGGTTCTTCCAACCTCAGCAGACGATGGGCAAAGAACTTGAAGGGACAGGTGCCATACTCTGACAGCGACGAGGGACTCCAGACGTAAGTCTCGCCGTACCGTGCTTTCAAGAGCGCCAGAATGTCCTGCGAAACCAGCACGCCATCGAAGGGGCCGAATGTGCCTGGCGATTGCCTGGTCATTTCGAGTTCTCTACCCTTGAGCACTGAGCGCCAGGCGGGGAGAGCCGCCAGAGCGTTGTGAGCGGCAAGTCCGTCCCTGTGGTGCTGTTCAAGAGCTTCGGCCGCAGCGATGCAGAACTCTGAGTGCGAAGCGACTTCATCGAGACTGGCGGAGGAGCCCAGACGGACACGGGTGGGGGACTCAAGCTTCAAGAGCCGCGTGATCTCACGCAGGTAGGGGGAGGGGAGGAGGTCTCTGCCCTCGTCGTCCAAGTAGGGGTAGGAGAGATACAGGCTCTTTGTGGCGCGGGTCACGGCCTGGTAGAAGAGATACGGCTCGTCCAGACGGGGTCCCAGCTCCACACGCAGGCCGGCGGTGTGGAGTTCTTCGCGCTCCTGTTGGTCGTACAGAATATCCACAGGCGTGCTGCTAGGGAATTCGCCTTCTGCAAGGCCCGCCAGAAAAGCGTACTCGTAGGTGAGGCTCCGGGCTTGATCCACTTCCTGCGCCACCACCCGACCGGCGGGACTCTGGTGCAGAGCGTAGCGGGAGACGCTCGAGGCGTGGCGGAGGTTGGCGAGGAACTCGCTCCAAGAGATGGTCTTGTTCCCGGTCAAGGCGGCCGCTTGCACCATGTCTCGCAACACGGTCTTGACCTCCTGAAGGGCGTTCAGGTCTCGCACCCCCAGATCAAACGGACCGGCCAGGACTCGTTCTACGATGCGCAGGCCCCATGTTTCATGCCGCTTTGGTCCGTTCCCGGGACGCGACGATTCTCGAGGATCATCGCCGATGAGCTCCTCGACAAAAGCTGCATGCTCCTGGCAGGTTGCGTCCAAGCGCGGGGTTACTGCGTCGAAGAGCGTCTCCAGTTTCTCCAGTAGCTGTGACGGGTGGACTTCTGCGCCTGGATCGGAGCGAGAACCGGCGCCTTTCCGATGCACAGCAGATCTCTGTGCCTCGAACTCTAGCGCCTCTCGCCACATATCCCGGCCGCTGGTGACTATCCTTTCGCGCGAGATGCGGTCCAGGGAAGAGACCTCTTGGGCAGCGAATCCATCGGGTGCGAAATCGAAATAGGGACTTCTCAAGGTGGCGATGACACCCCTTCGGGGGAAGTCATCGCTGGCCAACGTGACGAGGCGGAGCAGGGAGGCCACCAGAGGGTTCTCGCTGAGAGCACGACCTCCTCTAACCAGCACCGGGATCCCGAACTCGTTGAACACCTGGTGCACGAGGGAGACGTAGGGCTCCAGAGACCTGAAGAGGATGGTGATGTCCCCTGGCGAGACGCCCTGTAGCAGCAGGTGCTTGACCTCTCGCGCCACCGCTTTGATCTCAGGGTATCGGGCTGGTGCCTGGAGCACCCGCACTGCTTGGTGACCATCTATCTGTTCGACGGCGTCCAAGTCAAAGAGATGCCTCTCCAGGAAGCCCAGTGGTGAGCCGGGATCACCGCCACCAGGTGGTACACGCACGACGACGGGGTCCAGAGCCTCCGTGAGGGCTTCGAATGCGCGCTTTCCACGGTCGAGCGAAGATCGACCCTCTTCGTAGGTCAAAGCTATGGCGGACTCCTTTGCCCTGGCGGCGAGAAGGGTGATCAGCTCCAGTTGCAGCGGACTGGGTTTCTCCAGGCCGTCTACAGCCAGTAAGTGTATGGGGGCGCCCAGGTGGGGATCTCCTGCCAGTTCATCCCTGGCTAGCCACATCACGCCTTCATGGTCTGCGAGTTGCCTCTCTTGAAGGAGTCGATGGTAGGCACTGTATATCGCTGCCAGGTCCCTGTCCTTGTCGCCTCGGGTAGCGGCTACCGCTGAGAAGTCGGACGGTCGAATGAGGCCGCGCTTGAGTTCCGCGATGAAGTCGCTCATGACGTTGATGAACCCAGGCCTATGCGCGATAGGGGAGTAGTATCGCAAGAGATCGTCAGTGAGCAGGCTCTCCACTACGGTGCCCAACAACTGGCGCTGGACGATGGCACCGATCTCAAGACAAGGTAGGCCAGCCAAGTTGAGGAGAGAACGGCAGAGGTCGGGAAGGGTCAGTATCTCCACACCAAAGAGGGCGCGACTGGACGCCTCGAGAAGGCGGCGGCGAAACTCTCGATGCACCAAGGGCGAGGGAACGATAGCCACAACGTGGGCCAGGGCCTCGTCTTCCAAAGCGCCAGCTACCTTCTGGCACAGGAGTTGGGTTTTTCCTGCTCCGGCGGGCGCAGTGTAGAGGGTCACGCTAGCATTGACGCGCACGGATGCCACCCACCTTTACCGCAAGTGTGATTATCGCTCTGCCGGTTGTGGGAGTGGAAAGCGGAAGTACTGCCATTGTACCAAAGAGCGGGGGATCCGGCAAAGAGACACAAACGCGATCGCTTCGCATGCTGGGGAAGAAGGATGCTTCCGAGAGGCTCTACCGGAGTTTGAGTATGTCGCTTCTTCTGATTCTTGTGGTATTCAGGTCATTCGTAGCTGATCAAGTCAGAACGGCCCGCTCTTGCTCGGCGGTGAGGCGTTTCGCCACCCGAGGGACGCGGGACGGTCCGAGCGGGTCGGTCTCGTTCCCTTCCATTGGTTGGCCCGCTGCCACAGGTTCTGTTCGGACTTGACAAGTTTCAGATCATGGTATATAATGTGACTAACAAGTTAGTCACAAGCCCGGACGAGCTGGCTTGTCGAACATTAACAGTGAACGCGGCAGTGGTGACCCAAGGCTCGGAAGCCAGGTCTGAAAGGGGAAGCCGGTCCAAGTCCGGCGCTGTCCCGCAACTGTAGCTGGCACGACGCCCGAGAGATGGCGTCGTCGCCGAAGAAGCCAGGATACCCGCCACGGTCGCGCTCCGAGTACCCTCGAGAGAAAGGGGATAGGAGATCAAGTCCACCAGGACCGATTTCCTTCCCCTTTTTTGTTGTCTGTGCGCTGGGCAGATGGAGGCAGAGGGCATCTGTGCATGGAGCTGAGAACCGACCTCGATTTGAAACTCGACATGGACTTGGTGCTTTGGTGCCAAGGCGATGACCCATCGGGCCGCATTCAGCGGGGTGAGCAAGTGGAGCTCAATGGCGAACTGCTGGCTCAGGCGCGCCAGTTGATCCAACCAGCGTTCGTCTACGACGTCTTTCCCCTGGTCGAGGTGCAGGACGACGCGGTGGTCCTCGACGGGCAAGCGCGTTTTCACGGCCACCTTCTGGCGGACAGGTTCGTGCTCGCCGAAGAGGTAGCCCTGGCGCTGTGCACCATTGGTGGCGGGCTTGAGGAACAGGTCTCAGTATACCGGACCCAGGGAGAAGAGACACGAGCCATACTCCTCGACGGCATAGGCACGGCGGCGGTAGGCCGACTGGCTGAGATCGCACACGATCTGATTCGCGCCGAGGCTGCTGGCAGAGGTTGGAAGGCAAGTGCCGCTTTTCAGCCAGGCCAGATCGACTGGCCGCTGGAGGATCACGGAGTGTTCTTCCACTTGTTGATGGCGGAAACGCTGGGCTTGACGCTAGGCTCCAATCACCTGATGGTTCCTTCGAAATCGGTGTCCTTGGCGGTCGGCTTGGGAGAAGAGATGCTGCCTCTAGCCATGGAGCGTGCCTGCAAGCACTGTGCTGTGAGGAACGAGTGTCGTTTTAGAAGGGACTAAGTGGGACTGAGTCGTTGTGGATCTATCGTCATCCAGGATGACGGTACGTGCACAGGATGATCAGACCGCCGGGGTTGCTGTCATGTCAAGGCGGACACACTGATTCGAGGGGGACAGATGTCAAGACGGAACGCATGGATAGTCGTGGGGGCTCTCTTCGTGGCCGCCATCGCCATCCCCGTCAACCAGTACAAAGTGCCGCCGGTGATGCCGGTATTGATGGAGGCTTTCAGGTTAGACCTGACCACGGCCAACCTGTTGATGTCTGTCTTCTCCCTGTCCGGATTGCTGCTGGCCATCCCTGCGGGGTTCATCGTGCAGCGCGTGGGGCCCAAGCGCATGGGACTGGTCTCTCTCGGTTCTGTGGTGGTAGGTGCGCTGCTAGGGGCACTCGCCAGCGGTACAGCGGCGCTGCTGGTGAGCAGGACCATTGAAGGATTGAGTTTCGTCCTTATGATGGTCGTGGCGCCAGCAATCATCGCTGTCTGGTTCAGCTCCGAGGAGAGAGGAGCCCCCATGGGCATCTTTGCCACGTGGGTGCCAGTGGGGAGCATGATTGCCCTCAACGTCGCCCCAGCCCTCGCCTCTGGATTCGGTTGGCAGGCCATCTGGTGGTTCGGAGCCGCGTACGGCGCGGTGGCGTTCCTGGTTTTCTGGGCGCTGGTCAGGATGCCAAGCCCCGTCGCCGCCGCAGGAGGTGTTTCGAATGATCGCGCAAACGCCGCCCATTCCAGATCGCCTAGCATGGCCACCATGGGTCGCGCCTTGGCTAATCGGAATGTCTGGTTACTCGGCATACTCTTCTTCTGTTTCACCCTGTGTCTTCCAGGTTTCATGACCAATATGCCAACCTTCCTTCATACAGTGAGAGGATACCCGCTCGGGACCGCAGCTTTCATTGTCAGCCTATCGTCGGTGGCGAGTATCATCTCTTGCCCTGTCGCGGGATGGATTTCGGACAGAATTGGCTCGCGAAAACTGGTATACACAGTCGCTTTCCTCGTCATCGCTGCGCTCTGGCTCTTGCCCTTCAGGGTGACGGGAGTGGGCATTCCGTTGTTTATGATCGTGTTTGGCGTATTTGCTGGTGTGATCCCCACCATGATCTTCGCCGCAGTTCCCGAGGTGATGGATAGACCGGAGCTTGCGGGGATTGGCATGGGGGGTGTGGTGACTCTGCAGAATCTGGGGCTGCTCTTGGGCCCTGTGATGTTCGCGCGCATAGTTCAGATCTCCGGTAGGTGGGAAGTGGCTGGCTACGCTCTCATCCCCATTAGTCTGATCGGAGTCGTGGTTGGCTTGTTGGTGAAAGTTCGCTGAGCGCCCTTCACGGTGGGGCAGGGTTGGAAAGGAGGTGGTGAGTTCTCGGAGAGTAGTAGGGCATCAAGTGTGATTCATTCTGCACCTGACAATAGGAGGTTAGGAGATGGCAACTGAAGAGAGAAAGAAGGAGATCCTGAAGGGTCTTCACGACGCAGTGGTGGAGTTCGAAGAGGAGAAGGTGGTCGAGTTGAGTCAGGCTGCCTTGGACGAGGGGGTGGATGCCTATGATGCAGTGATGGACGGTCTGGCGGCCGGGATGCAGACGGTAGGGCAGATGTACACCGATCAGGTGTACTTCGTGCCCGAGGTGCTGATGTGTTCGGATGCGCTGTATGCAGGGCTGGACATTTTGAAGCCCCACATCACGGGTGACAAGGCAAAGGCGAGAGGTCAGGTAGTGATTGGCACCGTGGAGGGCGACGTCCACGACATCGGCAAGAACCTAGTGAAGATGATGTTCGAGGTTGCTGGCTTTGAGGTCCACGATCTGGGTCGGGACGTGAAGCTGGAGAAGTTTGTGGAGGAGCAACTGAGGACGGACTCGGAGATCGTGGCGTTGTCGGCTTTGATGACTACCAGCATGTTGGCCATGCCCAAGGTAGTGGAGATGGTGAAGGCGCGGAACCCGGATGCGTTGATCATGGTGGGTGGGGCTCCGATTTCGGAGGAGGTAGCGGAGAACTACGGGGCTGATGGGTATGCGGACAATGCCGCGAATGCGGTGCAGGAAGCGATCCAGATGATTAGCAGCCTGAGAGAGTTGAAGAAAGCGTAGGGGAGTGTCACTGAGACACAGAAAGGAGCGACATGGCAGAGCAACAGCAACCCAGACAGGATACGATGTCACCAGCCGAGCGGATGGGTTCGATACTGATGCGGCAGAGACCGGACAGGGTGCCCTTCATGCCCTTCATCTTCGGCTACTGTGCCAAGAACGTGGGCTACCCGATAAGGGCGGTGTACGACGACGCAGAGAAGAGCTTCTGGGCCCAGATGTGGACGGCTGAGATGTTTGGCTACGATGGCGGTGCCCTGTACGGCTACGCTTCCTACGGCGGCTGGGAGTTTGGTGGAGACATCAAGATGCCTGAGAGCGAGGGGGAGCAGGCACCGGTGGTCACGCGTTTTCCAGCGGAGACGCCGGAGGCGGTGGACGCTCTTGAGGTCCCCGAGGTGGAGACCGCAGGCTGTTATCCCATCGCCATCGAGTTCTGCAAGATCCAGCAGCAGTTTGGCATGCCGATCATGCCTTTCATCCCAGGAGCGTTTACTGGCGCGGGTAACATCTGCGAGGTGGACCAGTTGTGCCGCTGGATGATGAAGAAGCCTGAAGTGGCCCACAAGTTGCTGCGCAAGGTGACCGACTTCTCAAACAAGGTTACCGACTACTTCGCGGACAACTTCCCGAATTACCCATCCCTGCCTTTCACAGGTGAGGCTACTTCTGCGAATCAGATCATCTCGCCCAAGCAGTTCGAGGAGTTCGCGCTGCCCTACATGAAGGAGATTCACGCGCACATACTAGAGCGGGGCACGAAGCATATCTTCTGCCACATCTGTGGGGAGCAGAATCTGAACCTACCCTTCTGGGCGCAGATAGAGTACGGCGACCCTGGCATAGTGAGCTTCGGCCACGAGGTGGACCTGACCAAGGCGATCGAAGTCTTCGGCGACAAACACGCCATCGCCGGTAACATCGAGCCCCAGATCATCCAGAATGGCACCCACCAGCAGGTGTACGAGCTGTGCAAGGTGGCCATTGAGAAGGCCAAGATGGCGCCCAGCGGATACCTGTTGATGGCTGGCTGCGAGGTGCCGGTCCAGGCGCCGCCCTACAACATCTACGTGATGAAGAAGGCGGTGATGGAGCACGGCTTCTACGACTAGCGCATGCAAGTTGCGCAGACCCGGCTGAGGCCGGGTCTGCGCGGCAGCACCCTGGGTCAGGGGTCGGAACACGAGCATGGTTGTGCAGTCGCGAGGCTGTTGAAGCAGGCGACTTGGACGCGGCCGGGCTGAGGTTGGGCAGCGTTCATCACCACGTAGTGTGGAAAGGAGAGTCAGATGTCGCAAGTGGGCGGAATATGCAAGGACAAGATGAGTTCGGCAGAGCGGATGGGTGCTTTGATGATGGGACAGACTCCGGATAGAGTCCCTTTCAACCCCTTCGCCATGGGGTTCGCCGGCATCAACGCTGGCTACACCATTCGAGACATGTACGATAATCCTCAAAAGGCCTTGGAGGCACAACTGTGGACGGCGGAGCAGTATGGATACGAGCCGATAGTACTGTTCGGGTACGCTGCTTATGGTGGTTGGGAGTTCGGCGGAGACATCAAGATGCCGACCTCCGAGTGGGAGGGAGCGCCGTCCGTCGCTCGTTTTCCCATAGAGTCGGACGAGGACCTTGAGAAGCTGGAATTGCCTGACGTGAAGACGGCGGGCATACTGCCCTTGAGCATGGAGTTCAGCAAGATATGCGACCAGATGGGGCTGCCAATCTTGCCGGGCGCGTCAGGCGATGCAGTCACCGTGGCCGGAAATGTGGCCGATGTGAGTCGCTTCTGCCGCTGGATGATGAAGAAGCCAGAGCTGGCCCACCACATGCTGCGCCTGGCCACTGACCACCTCTTGGAGGCGTACCAGTATTGGGTGGATACCTTCGGTGCGGAGAAGATCATGGCCGGGTTCTTCGTCACCATAGCGGCCAACCAGATCATGAGCCCCAAGCAATTTGAAGAGTTCGTGCTTCCCTATCAGTACGAGCTGCAGGAGAAGATACTTGGAATGGGCGTGCAGGCAGCCTTCTTCCATATCTGCGGGGAGCAGAACCTGAACCTGCCACTCATCCAGCAACTCCCTCTGGGTTCACCCCGGCAGCCCGTGATCCTGAGCTTCGGTCACGAGGTAGACATCGACACGGCGATAGAGATGTTCCCTAACAACATCATCGCCGGCAACGTGGAGCCGCAGGTCATCCAGAACGGCAGGCCGGAGCAGGTGTATGAGTTGACGCGGATCGCCATTGAGAAGGGCAAGAAGGCGCCGGGCGGGTTCTTCCTGATGCCGGGATGTGAGCTCCCCCCCATGGCACCGGGGTACAATATCCACGCGATGATGAAGGCGGTGAACGACTTCGGGTTCTACGACTAGGAGCTAGGGGCGAGAGGTATCACTTCGAGCAGGTGGAAGGACCAGGCGGGCGGCAGATCTGCAAGCTTGGCCGCGTATGGTCCTGCGCAGACAGAGTACGTGCGCGGGGAACTGGCATGTGCGAGAGGAGGTGGTGAGTTCTCGGAGAGTAGTAGGGCATCAAGTGTGATTGATTCTGTGCCTGAGAATAGGAGGTCAGGAGATGGCAACTGAAGAGAGAAAGAAGGAGATACTGAAGGGTCTTCACGACGCAGTGGTGGAGTTCGAAGAGGAGAAGGTGGTCGAGCTCAGCCAGGCTACCCTGGACGAGGGGGTGGATCCCTATGACGCAGTGATGGACGGTCTGGCGGCGGGCATGCAGACGGTAGGACAGATGTACACCGACCAGGTGTACTTCGTGCCGGAGGTACTGATGTGCTCGGACGCGCTGTATGGAGGGCTGGACATCCTGAAGCCCCACATCACGGGTGAGAAGGCACAGGCCAGAGGCCAGGTGGTGATTGGCACCGTGGAGGGCGACGTCCACGACATTGGCAAGAACCTGGTGAAGATGATGTTCGAGGTTGCTGGCTTTGAGGTCCACGACCTGGGTCGGGACGTGAAGCTGGAGAAGTTCGTGGAGGAGCAACTGAGGACGGACTCGGAGATCGTGGCGTTGTCGGCTTTGATGACTACCAGCATGTTGGCCATGCCGAAAGTAGTGGAGATGGTGAAGGCGCGAAACCCTGACGCCATGATCATGGTGGGTGGGGCGCCGATTTCGGAGGAGGTAGCGGAGAACTACGGAGCTGATGGGTATGCGGACAATGCCGCGAATGCGGTGCAGGAAGCGATCCAGATGATCAGCAGCCTGAGGGAGTTGAAGAAAGCGTAGGGGAGTGTCACTGAGACACAGAAAGGAGACTCAGATGTCGAAAGTGGGCGGAATATGCAAGGACAAGATGAGTTCGGCAGAGCGGATGGGTGCTTTGATGATGGGACAGACTCCTGATCGAGTTCCCTTCAATCCGTTCGCTCTGGGGTTCTGTGCAAGGACTGTGGGATACACCGTCAAGAGCGTGTACGACGATCCGCAGAAGAGCCTTGAGGCGCAACTGTGGACCGCAGAGCAGTATGGCTTTGAACCGATCGTGATGTTTGGCTATGCCTCCTACGGAGGCTGGGAGTTCGGAGGAGACATCAAATGGCCGATCACGGAGTGGGAGGGGGCGCCGTCCGTTGGTCGTCATCCGGTAGAGTCAGACGAGGATGCTGAAAAGCTGCAATTGCCTGACGTGAAGACCGCAGGCATACTCCCCTTGAGCATGCAGTTCAGTAGGATTCTCGACAGCATGGGGCTGCCCATCTTGCCAGCCGTACCGGGAGACGCTGTGACCGTGGCCGCAAACGTCGCGGAGGTGAGTCGGTTCTGTCGCTGGATAATCAAGAAACCGGAACTGGCCCACCATATGCTCCGCCTGGCCACTGACCACATCTTGGAGGTGTTTCAGTACTGGGTGGATACCTTCGGCGCGGAAAAGCTGATGGCCGGCTTTTTCGTCACGGTGGCGGCAAACCAGATTATGAGCCCGAAGCAGTTTGAGGAGTTTGTGCTTCCCTATCAGTCGGAGTTGCACGACAAGATATACGGTATGGGTATCAAGAGTGCCTTCTTCCACATCTGCGGTGAGCAGAACCTGAACCTGCCGCTGATAAAGCAGCTCAACCTCGGCACACCTGAGTTTCCTGCCATCCTCAGCTTCGGGCACGAGGTGGACCTGGAGACGGCGATAGAGCATTTCCCGGACAACATCATCGCTGGGAACATCGAGCCGCAAGTCATTCAAAACGGCACGCCGCAACAGGTCTACGAGCTGACCAGG
Organism: Chloroflexota bacterium; assembly: GCA_030613785.1. Classification (GTDB taxonomy): domain Bacteria; phylum Chloroflexota; class Anaerolineae; order UBA7937; family B3-Chlor; genus JAUWLF01. The sequence continues at coordinate 36,382 of JAUWLF010000022.1, forward strand.
ACAGTCATCGAGAAGGGGAAGAAGGCGCCGCGAGGCTTCTTCTTGATGCCGGGCTGCGAGCTTCCGATTATGGCGCCTGCCTACAACGTCTATACGATGATGAAGGCGATCAACGATTTCGGGTTCTACGACTAGGAGCTAGGGGCGAGAGGTATCACTTCGAGCAGGTGGAAGGACCAAGTGGGCGGCAGATCTGCAAGCTTGGCCGCGTATGGTCCTGCCCAGACAGAGTCCGCGCGCGGGGAACTGGCATGTGCGAGAGGAGGTGATGTAGTTCTCGAATGGTCGCCGGGCGTCAAGAGTGATTGACTTCGAACTACTGAAAGACAGGAGGATAGGAGATGGCAACTGAAGAGAGAAAGAAGGAGATACTGAAGGGGCTACACGACGCGGTAGTGGAGTTCGAAGAGGAGAAGGTGGTCGAGCTCAGCCAGGCTGCCTTGGACGAGGGAGTGGATGCCTATGATGCAGTGATGGACGGTCTGACGCCGGGCATGGAGACGGTAGGGCAGATGTACACCGATCAGGTGTACTTCGTGCCGGAGGTATTGATGTGCTCGGATGCACTATACGCAGGGCTGGACATCCTGAAGCCGCACATCACGGGTGAGAAGGCGAAGGCGAGAGGCCAGGTAGTGATCGGGACCGTGGAGGGCGACGTCCACGACATCGGGAAGAACCTGGTGAAGATGATGTTCGAGGTTGCTGGCTTTGAGGTCCACGACCTGGGTCGGGACGTGAAGCTGGAGAAGTTTGTGGAGGAGCAACTGAGGACGGACTCGGAGATCGTGGCGCTGTCGGCGTTGATGACGACGAGCATGTTGGCGATGCCGAGAGTAGTGGAGATGGTGAAGGCGCGAAACCCTGACGCGCTGATCATGGTGGGTGGGGCGCCGATTTCAGAGGAGGTAGCGGAGAACTACGGGGCTGATGGGTATGCGGCCAATGCGGCGAATGCGGTGCAGGAGGCTATCCAGATGATCAGCAGCCTGAGGGAGTTGAAGAAGGCGTAGTTGCGAGTTACGCTCAAGATAGAAAGGAGTGACATGGCAGAGCAAAGACAACCCAGGCAAGACACGATGAGCTATGAGGAGCGGATGGGCGCCCTCATGATGGGCCAGCGCCCAGATCGGGTTCCTTGTATGCCTTTTGCAGTAGGCGTCTGCGCCAAGACCATAGGCATGCCCATCACTCGCATGTATGACGACCCGGAGAAGAGCTTCTGGGCGCAGATGTGGACGTGGGAGATGTACGGCTACGATGCCTTCCCCATGTTCGGGTACGCCTCCTATGGTGGCTGGGAGTTTGGCGGCGAGATCAAGATGCCGGAGGGCGAGTTCGCGCAGGCGCCGACCGTGTCCAAGTTCCCGGCGACGACCCCGGAGGAGGTGGAAGCGCTGGAGATCCCTGACCCAGCTACAGCAGGCCAACTCCCCCTTTATATGGAGTTCTTGAGAATCCTGCAACAGATAGGTGCGCCCATCATGGTCATGGGCTGGGCGCCGTTCACGGCGGCGGGCAACACCTGCGAAGTGGACGTGCTGTGCCGGTGGATGATGAAGCAGCCGGAGGTAGCCCACAAGCTGCTGCGTAAGTGCACCGACTTCTCGAAGAAGATCATCGATCACATCGTGGACAGCTTTCCTGGTCATCCCTTGTCCGGTGGTACCGCTTGTGCCACGTCAGCCAACCAGATCATCTCGCCCAAGCAGTTCGAGGAGTTCGTGCTTCCTTACCATAAGGAGGTGCACGAGCATTTGATAGCACGGGGTATCAACAGCATCTTCTGCCACATCTGTGGGGAACAGAACTTGAATCTGCCCTACTGGCAGCAGATACCCTATGGCGACCGAGGCATCCTGAGCTTCGGCCATGAGGTGGACCTGACGAAAGCCATCGAGATGTTCGGTGATAAGCACATCATCGCTGGCAACGTTGAGCCCGCGGTGATCCAAGAAGGGACCTGGCAGGAGGTGTATGAGCTGTCGAGGGTCTGCATCGAGAAGGGCAAGCATGCCCCAAACGGCTACATACTGATGGCTGGATGCGAGATACCCGTCCAGGCGCCGCCCTATAACATCTACGTGATGAAGAAGGCGATCATGGAGCACGGCTTCTACGATTAGTAGGATCATTGACTCGGGCCTGGACCTGGTCCGGGTCCGAGCAGGACTCGCCTTTCCGGTGGTGGGCTGGCCACCGCTCTTGAGGCCAGAGCGCTACTGCGCGCGCGGGCTGGGTGTGGCTGTGTGTGGGCAAGGCCTTCTGCCGCACGCGCGGCTCCTACGTCCAGGGGGCATCCATAGCTGCTCGGTATCACCTTGGAAGGTGAGAGTACGTCTGTTGGAATGAAAGGAGATCTCTCTGACGTCTGAAGCTGGCCAAAGGCGACGGGAAACGATGACGCCCGCGGAGCGCATGGGCGCGATCTTGAGACGCGAGCGGCCCGATCGAGTCCCCTTTATGCCCTTTATCTTTGGCTATTGCGCCAGGAACGTGGGATACCCCGTGCGTGCCTTCTACGAAGATGCGGAGAAGAGCTTTTGGTGCCAGATGTGGACTCAGGAGATGTTTGGATACGATGGTGGCCCCAACTACGGCTATGCCTCGGTGGGCGGCTGGGAGTTCGGCGGGGAGATCAAAATGCCGGAGAGCGAGTGGGAGCAGGCGCCAGTGGTCACTCGCTTTCCAGCCCAGACGCCGGAGGAGGTGGAGGCTCTCGGAATCCCAGATGTGGAGACCGCGGGCTACCTGCCCATCGCCATCGAGTTCGCCAAGATCCAGCAGCGGTTCGGCATGCCCATCACCGTCAAGATTCTCCCCGCTTTCACCTGTGCAGGAAACATCGCTGAGGTCGAGGTGCTATGCCGGTGGATAATCAAGAGACCTGATGTGGTGCACAGCTTGATGCGCAAGATCACTGACTTCGCTGTGATGGTGATTGACTACTACGTGGAGGACTTCTCGGGCCACCCGATGATGGCCTCTACCGGCGATGCTACCTCGGCTAACCAGATCATATCGCCCGGGCAGTTCGAGGAGTTCGTCCTCCCGTACCAGAAGGAGATCCACCAGCACGCCATGGAGCGGGGGATCAAGCACATCTTCTGCCATATCTGTGGGGAGCAGAACCTGAACCTGCGGTACTGGGCCGAGATCCCCTTTGGGGAACCAGGCATCCTGAGCTTCGGTCACGAGGTAGACCTGGAGGCGGCGATCGAGTACTTCGGAGAGAAGCATGCCATCGGCGGCAATGTCGAGCCGCGCATCATCCAGGAAGGGACCTGGCAGGAGGTATATGAACTGAGCAGGATCTGTATTCAGAAGGCCAAGCACGCACCAAGTGGATACTTGCTGATGGCTGGCTGCGAGGTGCCGGTTCAGGCGCCACCCTACAACATCTACGTCATGAAGAAGGCGGTCATGGACTTCGGCTTCTACGACTAGCCCAAGTGATTCACACGTACGTGTGGTGGAGCGGGAACTGAGAGCGTCACTGCGTTCTGGCGGAGAGCACTCATCTTGGAACACGCCAGGCGCGTGGTAGGCATCTTCTCGGCGAAAGGCAGATAGAGGCTCTGTCTTTGAACCAGCGAGTGGATGCTCGCGGAGAACGGGTTCTCGTGTGCGAGCTACTGGCTTTTTGCCCATGATAGGGGGGCAAATGAAGATCTCGGGCGAGGAACGAAGGACGCAAATACTACAAGCTGCGCAGGAGCTCTGCGCGGAGAGAGGGTTCTCTGGAACCACCGTTGATCGCATTGCGCAAAGGGTGGGCGTCAGCCGCTCACTCGTCCTCCAGCATTTTGGAAGCAAGGAGGGAATATACGAACAGTTGGTGGACTTCATGGCCACCGTCCACGCTGTCGAAGAGGACGCGCTTGTGGCTCAGATGATACGCGAGAAGGATGACTACGGAGTGTTTCATGCTTTCGCATCCCATGTGTTCGAGCACTGTTTGGAGGAGGGAAAGCACAGTGTGCTCCGGCTAGCCATGTTCAGCCTCTTGGAGAATCCGCACTTGTACAGGAGATCTGCCGCAAGGCGCGATAGGGCCTGGGAAGCGCTCCTCAGCTACGTTCAGGAGCGTCAGCGGGAAGGTGCTTTCAGACCGCTGGAAGCAAGCCATGTCATGCACGCGTTCAGATCCGTCGTGGATCATCTTGCGATGGAGGCGGCATGCAGCGACGAGGGCCAGGGCTCAATGGGTTTCTATCCGGTTGTCGAGACGAGTATCAACATCATACTCAGGGCTCTCAGGACGGAGGAGTAGCAACGATTCCCAGTGACGGGGTGAGAACGCAGGGTAGGTCATCAACGAGACACGGTCGTGCTGGCGGGCACTTGGCGGGAGTCCTCGACGCGAACCGTGTGCTGGAGGAGATCGGTCTCAAGATCGGAGACACACTGCTGGACGCGGGGTGCGGAGAGGGCCGGTTTTCTGTCCCTGCTTCGAAGATAGTGGGGGTGGAAGGGCGAGTATACGCCTTGGATGCTTCCGAAGAGCGGCTGGGCGTCCTGAGAGGAACGATCGCAGAGCAAAGCATAGCCAATATCGAAGCATTTCTCGGTGACGTAACCGAGCGGATCTCGGTAGATGATGATAGCGTAGACGTCTGCTTGATGGCAAACGTGTTCCACGAGCTTGTGGAGGACGGTGTCATCAAGGGTGAAATGGAAGAGATCAGGAGAGTGCTGAAACCTGATGGCGTACTCGCCATAGTCGATTTCAAGAAGGATGTCGAGCGACCGCCGGGGCCACCACTATCCGTCAGGCTGGATGCTGGAGAGGTTGAGAATGTGGTCGGCCAGTATGGTTTCAAGAGGGTCCGCGCTGTTGAAATCGGTCCCTATCATTATCTGATTCTATTGGTTGTTGGCGATCTGGCACATGAGGGGGATGACCATGCCCGTATATGAGTATCAATGTGAATCATGCGACCATCGGTACACGCTTCTGGTGCGTGGCAAGGAGAGCGAGGAGCTGCCGACGTGTCCACAGTGTGGCGGCGAGAATGTGCGTAAGCTGATCTCGTCAGTGTCCGTGGTCCGCTCAGCTTCCGACAAAGGGAAGGACCGAGGACAATCGCTCGCGGAGGTAGATCCTACGAAACCGCAGGAGGTCGCCCGGCACTTCAGAGAGCATGGATCCCGCTTCGGCGACGACGATTTTCGAGGCACCGATACCTGGCACGACGCCATTGATCGCGTGGCAGAGGGCGGCCCTACACTCGACGAGTAGCGCTCACAGATAGGGCGACGTCTGCTGTCTGCAAGGAGATGATTTGTGACAAGGGTGATAGTGAATGCTGGCATCTGCGGCTTTTGCACGACCGTCGAAGCCAGGAGGATTGCCAAACATAGGGTTTCAGTGGTGCTGAGCAGCGATTGTGAGATGGTAGAGAGCATGAATGGCGAGTTGCAAGACCTTGGGTGGCTGGAGGCCCTGGGACCTCCTATGGGCTCGGCGGTGTGGGAGTGTGCTTGTGAACACCTGAAACACCCCTGTTGCCCGGTGCCCATAGGTATACTCAAAGCCATCGAGGTGGAGCTGGAACTGGCGTTGCCCAAGGATGTTGTGATACACTTCGACGATCCTGAAAGCAGGTAGCCGGTACGACAGTACCGTCAAAACGAAAACGAGGGAAAGGGAAGGGATTCGTGACTGAGAAAGCAAGGAATGAGCATTTGGTGATTTTTCAACCGTCTGGCAGCAGAGGATACGTGGGGGATGGTGTGACCATCGTGGATGCCTCACGACAGTTGGGCGTCGAATTGGAAAGCGTCTGTGGTGGACAGGCAACCTGTGGCAAATGCAAGGTCAGGATCGAGGAGGGCTTCTTCGAGAGGTTCGGCATCGAGTCCAGCATGGGCCATCTATCCCCCATCGAGGAGAGGGAGAAGAAGTTCTTCGAGAAGCACACAGAGTTGAAAGGGTATCGTCTATCGTGCGTCACGGAGATACACGGCGACGTGCTCATCTTCGTCCCGGAGGAGAGCCGCAAGGGCAAGCAAGTGGTGCGTAAGGCGGCGACGGAGAGGGACATCGACGTGAACCCCGCCGTTCGCAAGTATTACGTAGAACTGGTCCCGGCGACTCTGGAGGATACCACGGGTGACTGGGAGCGTCTGACTGAGGCGTTGCAGGAAGAGCATGGTATAACGGGGTTGACGATAGACTATCTTGCCCTCCTGTCTCTCCAGGGGATTGTGAGAAAGGGTGATTGGAAGGTCACCGTATCGGTGTGGATGGGCAAGGAGGTGATTGCTGTAGATCCTGGTTGCGTTGAGGAGAGCTATGGTGTGGCGGTGGACGTGGGAACGACCACGGTGGCGGCCTACCTGTGCGAATTGAGCAGCGGGAAGCTTCTGGCATCCGACTCCATGATGAACCCTCAGGTGACCTACGGCGAGGACGTCATGTCTCGCATCACCTACGCCATGACCCAGAAGGGCGGCCTGAAGAAGATGAACGACGCCATCATCAGCGGGCTCAATCGCCTGGCAGGTCAGGTGGCAGTTCAGGCGGGGATCAAGCGCAGGGACATCGTGGATTGGACCATCGTGGGAAATACCGCGATGCACCATATCTACATGAACATCTATCCCGAATACATTGGGAAGGCACCTTTCCCACCAGCCCTCCACGCTTCGATGGACGTCAAGGCCCGTGACATGGGTCTGAAGATCAGCCCGGGCGCTTACGTCCACGCGCTGCCTATCGAAGCGGGGTTTGTGGGTGCTGACAACGTAGGCGTCCTGATTGCCGAGGAACCCTACAACCGTGATGACTTGATGCTGGTCATAGACATCGGCACCAACGGCGAACTGGTGCTGGGCAACAAGGAGAAACTGATCTCGTCGTCTTGTGCGACGGGACCCGCCTTTGAAGGCGCCCACATCAAGTACGGCATGCGAGCCGCTCCAGGGGCCATAGAGAAGGTGCAGATAGATCCCGAGACCAAAGAGCCACGCTACAAGGTTATCGGCAAGGACCAGTGGAGTGATGAACTGAAGGAGATGGGGGCCAGAGGTATCTGCGGCTCCGGAATCATCGACGTCGTGGCGCAGATGTACGTAGCCGGGGTGATCCTCAAGACCGGGCGGATGAACATCGAGCTTGACCACCCTCGTATGCGCGAGGGCGAGGACGGGTGGGAGTACGTGCTGGCCTGGGCTGACGAGACGTCCATTGGTCAGGACATCGCCATCCAACAGGGCGACATCAGGGCAGTGCAACTGGCCAAGGGAGCCATGTATGCCGCCGCCAAGCTGATGATGCGCCGCCTGGGCATCGACAAACTGGACAGGGTGATTCTGGCAGGTGCTTTTGGGAGCTACATTGACAGCACGCAAGCGATGATCATGGGGCTGTTCCCCGACTGCGACCTGGAGAAGGTCTACGCCGTGGGCAATGCTGCCGGAGACGGTGCTCGCATCGCGCTACTGAACGTGAAGAAACGAGAAGAGGCCAACGTGTACGCCAGAAAGGTGGAGTACGTGGAGTTGACCGTCGAGAAGGACTTCGAAAGGCAGTTTGCTCAGGCGATGTACTTCCCGCATATGAAGGACAAGTTCCCTCACTTGGACGGCCTCATTCCTGACGGCAAGAAAGACAAATAGATGAGAGGAGGATAGTATGACTCTGAAGTTCCGATATCAGAAAGAGCAGAAGGTCTGCCAGATTGGCGGCATAAGGTTGGGCGGCCAGCCCGGGGAGAACCCCCCTCTTCTGCTTGGTAGTCTGTTCCAGAAGGGAGACAAGCTGGTCGAGAGCAGGAAGAAGCGGAAGTTCGACCGGGCGGGAGCGACTGAGCGCATACAGGAGATGGAGCGCCTCGCTGACGAGACCGGTGTCCCCGGGATGGTGGCCATGGTGGCCAATAGCCCAGAGGAGATGAACGCCTATGTGGATTTCTTTGTCAGCGTCAGCGACAGGCCCTTCGCGATAGACATCTGGGTGCAGAACACCAGGTTGGAGGCCACGAAGTACATCTGTGAACAAGGGTTGCAGGACAGGCTTCTGTACAACAGTATCACCCCCTGGGACGAAGACATCCCCGGACAGGTGGCAATGCTCCGCGACCTGGGGGTGAAGCACATCGTTGTGCAGGCCTTTGACGTGGAGGACAAGACCCCCACGGGCAGGCCCAAGTCCTTGAGGAAGATGCTGGAGATGGTAGAAGGTGGCGGGTTCGAGAGCATTCTGGTGGACACAGCGGTGATGAATCTGCCAGCCACCGCCTTCTCACTCCTGGCCAACAGTCTCGTCAAGGACGAATTCGGCCTACCAGTCGGAAGCGCGCCGTCCAACGGGACCTACATGTGGAAGAAGTCGAGGGAGATGTGGGGATCGAAGGGCTTTGTCGGCATTGATGCTGGCATACATGCCATTTGCTCACTGGCGAGCGATTTCATGCTCTACGGACCTATGACGGGCAGTCAGCGCGTCTTTCCTACGGTGGCGGCTTCGTCGGCGCTTCTGGCGACACTGGTCTATGACGACACCGGGGTACTGCCAGAGAGCGAGAGTCATCCCTTGAACCTTTTGTTCTCAGATATGGTCGAGCAGTTGGTCGGCCAGTAAGGAGGCATATCAGTGGCAGATAATGACATGAACCATCGCGAACGCGTTCTGGCAGCGCTGCGGGGCGAGAAGGTGGACCCTATGCCCGTCTTCAGCGGCATGGGAAACTTGACGGTGCACGGTCTGGAGGAGTATGGGTGGCGCTTCCCGGAGATACACCTGGATGGCCACAAGATGGCCGCCGTGGCAGCTTCTACCTACAAGCTGTTTGGCTTGGAATCCGTCGTTGTGCCTTTCGACATGGGCGTGGAGGCCGAGGCCCTGGGTTGCGGTGTGAACTACTACGAGGACGCGGAGGGGATCCTGTACCCCACCATCTCGGAGAAGCTGGCGCCCACAGTGGAGGAGTGGGATCTTCAACTGCCTGATAACCCGTTGGAGCGGGGCAGGATTCCGGTCGTGGTTGACGCCATCAAAGAGCTGAAACGGGACGTTGGTGACGAAGTCGCGGTGGGCGCTTGGGTCCTGGGGCCGTTCACCCTCGCAGGGCAGATCCTAGAGTTGGACGATCTGTTCAAGAAGAGCTTCAAGAAGCCGGATGCGGTGCACAAGGTGCTGGATGTGCTGGCGGGTTTTCTTATCTCCCTGGCCAAGCGCTACAGGGAGGCGGGTGCCGACTACATGACTGTGCGCGAGATGGGTGGTGGAGGTGACGTACTCAGTCCCCGCATGTTCGGGTCGCTGATCCAGCCGCACCTTCGAGATATCTTCGCTGCCCTGGAGTCACCCAAGATCCTGCACATCTGCGGCGATGCTAATCTCATCGTGGAGCAGATGGCCGACTGCGGCGCCGACGCCGTCAGCTTCGATCAGAAGACCGACATGACGGAGGCGCGAAGGAAGTTGGGCGACGACGTGATCCTCCTGGGTAATCTGGACCCCTATAACGTGTTGGTGGCTGGCACGGTAGAGGATATCGACGGCGCCATCAAGGAGATAGTCGAGAGCGGCGTCAATGCAGTGTGGCCGGGCTGCGATATCTGGCCCGATGTGCCCAAGGAGAACATGCTGGCCTTGATGGAGGCGACCTACAAGTATGGCACAAGCGTGTAGCTTGGCGCCGTAGAACACGCGGGCCACGGGAGAGAGCGCCATGGGGGCAAAGGCGGAGGGACAGGGTCAGGTGATCGTTTTCACCGGAGGCGGCAAGGGCAAGACGACTGCGGCTCTCGGTCTTGCGTGCCGGGTCGTAGGGCACGGGGGCAAGGCAGCCTTCATTCACTTCACTGGCCCTGAACGGCCATCGTTGGGTGAGGTGACGGCGACGGGGACCCTTGGCGCAAGGCTGAAGATGATCGGCATAGAGTGCCAGGCGGCGGATCCGTCATACCTTGGTGAGTTTGATCAGTCAGTGCCGACTCTAAAGGCTGCTCTGGACCTGGCCAGGGAGCTGATCAAAGGAGGCGAGTGCGACGCCGTGGTATTGGACGACAT
>JAUWLF010000124.1 GCA_030613785.1 Chloroflexota bacterium
ATCATGACCGCTGGCTGTGCGGGGAGGATCAGGAAGTTGCTGAGGGGAGAGATCAGCGAGAAGCGGTGGAAGTAGTACACGGTGATCGGCCACACGGCGAGTTGCGCGGCCAAAGTGACTATCAGAGGCCCGCTTAGGAGCCGCACGATTGTCTTTGCTCTCTCTTAGGAGAAAGGGCGCGATAGCACACCTCTGAGGCGCTGCTCCATGGGAGGAACGAGGACAACGAGGCCCAGAGTCGCTGCGAAGGACAACTCGAAGCCGATGTCCCACAGGAGCAGCGGATTCCAAAGTGTCATCAGCAAGGCTGCCAGGGCGAGGGAGGCAAGGGCGAATGTTTGTCGGCCAGCGATGATGGCCAGAAGGGAGAGGCTGCCCATGATAGCCGCGCGCACCACGGCGGCGTCGGCGCCCACCAAAAAACGGTGTACAGCACGATGGCTGCCATGGAGACCAGAGCTGATCTGTAGATGCCGAGGAATCTCTTGGTGAGGAGAGCGATGGCTCCACCGAGGATGGCGATATTGAAACCTGAGATGGCGATGATGTGGATGGTGCTGGTCTGGTGGAAATCGTCCGGCAAAGAACGGGGGATGCCGGTCTCGGTCCCCAAGGGCTTGCCGGTGAGGAGCGCGCCCCGGACTGCCCGCACGAGGGCGCTGCGCCAGCCTCGTGAGTTAGACGTTAGAAGCCTACAGCACAGCCATCCTTACGGGGGTCAGAGCCACCCTGGAGCACGCCGGTGTGAGCGTGTACGGCGATGATCTGTCCTCCCCCAAAACCAGACCAAAAGGCGGGCTCGATTCGCACATCGTGCCCCATCGCCGCCAGCGCTCTGCACGTCGCAGCGGGCACTCCCGCCTCGAGTGACACCTGTGGCCCTCCTCGCTCATCCACTCGAAAGCGTGGAGCGTCCAAGGCCGTTTGGGCATCCAGCCCGTCGTCCACCAGGTTGACCAGGACTTGCACGTGTCCTTGGGGCTGCATGAAACCGCCCATGACACCGAAACTGAGCCAGAGCCGACCATCGCGGAAGGCCAGAGCCGGGATAATGGTGTGGTAAGGCCGCTTGTTGCCATCCAGCACGTTGGCGTGGCCCTCTTCCAGCGTGAAACACGCGCCCCGGTTCTGGAGACAGATCCCCGTGTCTGGCACCACCAGACCCGACCCGAAGCCGTAGTAGAGGCTACTGATGAAAGAGACGGCGTTGCCATGGCCATCCACCACGGTGAGGTAGACGGTGTCATGGTGCTGAGGCTGGCCAGGCGCGGCCAGCTTGAGCGCCTCTTTAGGCGCGATGAGGCTGCGCCGCTGATCGGCGTACTCCTTGGAAAGCAACGAAGACACGGACCCGTGAGCCATCTCTGGATCGGCCACATAGCGACCTGCGTCGACCATGCTCAGGCGCACGCTCTCCATCATCAGATGCCACCGGGTTGCGTCGAAGAAACCCATCGCCCCCAGGTCGTACCCCTCAACAATGTTGAGAGCCAGCAGTGCGGCCAACCCTTGCCCGTTGGGTGGGTGCTCCAGCATCTCCACACCACGATACGTGGTGGAGATCGGGACCTCCCACATCGCGCGGTGCTCAGCCAGGTCGTCGGTGGTCAGATAGCCTCCCTTCGCCTGCACGTAGGCCGCGATCTTCTCAGCGAGTGCACCGTGGTAGAAGGCCTCGCAGCCACCCTCGGCAATGGCACGTAGAGTGAGCGCCAAATCGGACGACACATGGAGTTCGCCAGGTGCAGGCGCAGGCAGGTAAACGCGGGCTGCCTCAGGCTCTTGCGATAGCTTCTGCTCGGCCTCCCGCCAGGCGGCGCTGATCCTCTCGGTCACGGGAAAACCTTCCTCCGCCGCCGAGATGGCCGGGGCCAGGCACTCGCCCAGTGACATCGTCCCAAACCGCTCCAGTAGAGCTGCCCATCCCCTCACCGTACCAGGCACCGTCACCGGCAGCGCACCTGTCAGAGGGATCTCCATCAAGCCCAAGCGTTGAGCCTCCTCGAGCGTGAACGCCGCCGGGGCCTGACCACTGCCGTTCAGTGCGCTCACCTGCTCGGTCATGGCGTCGAAGATCAGAGCGAAGCAGTCACCACCTATTCCAGTGGACATCGGCTCCACGACGTTGAGCATGGCGGCGGTGGTCACAGCGGCGTCGGCCGCGTTGCCGCCCTCCATCAACGATCGAAGGCCGGCCATGGCCGCCAGCGGTTGGCTCGTAGCCACCATCCCGTGCTTTGCCAGGACGGGTGAACGTCGAGAAGGGAAGTGCTCGTGGTTCATGTACACCTCCTGGGTCCTTGGTCGAACCGTTCGCTGCCGCCTTCCGATCAGCCACGCTGGCCAGTGGGCAACCCATAGCTCCAAGTCAAGCGGAGAATGTGGTAGCGACCCTCCTCCAGGTCGACAACCTTGGTCCTGAGGATAGATCAGTCCACTGACACTGCTACCACCGAGGTGAAGTGGACACGGCCCGACCACGGGGAAAACGGATGCGATCGACGCTGAGGTGCTCGTAGCCATGCCCAGCAGATAGACACTCAGCCGTATCTTACATAGGATGCGCCATGCTTGATACTCACAGCTCGATGGCCTCTTCTCTTCCATCTTCCCGCCACCGAGCCTCTGTTGCGCCCACCTCTACGGCAGGGACTATGCATCCGCGACCCAGCCTATCCCCAGCTCTTGCAGCTTCTCCTTGGACGGAATGCCCGTCGCCACGTCCCACCCAACCATGGCATAGTAGGTCTCCAGGGCCTGTTGAACTTCCTGCTCATCCACGGCGACACCGTCGCTGGCGCCACCCTCGAGAGGCTCGTAGAATTTCTTGGGCAAAGTATCAGCCTCACGGCCTATGCCCTCCCGAGCGTTGAAGGCCCGCAGCATGTTCAGACGGCGCTCCCCCAACTTCATGAGTTCCCACAGGCTCACGTTCCAGCCCGTCACCGAGCGCACTAGCTCGACCATCTGGTCCAATCCGTAGAGCTGCCAGGCGGGACCGTAGACGAACTGGCACAGGTTCAGGGAATCCAGGGCGCTGTAGATACACTGTGTGTAGAAGGAGTACCGCACCTTCTCGGAATCCAGACCGTCGGCCGGCCGAGGATCGAGCAGGCCAAGCTCGGCCATCTCCTCCAGGTATCCCTCCTCGGGATCGTACGCAGGGTCATGCTCATGGGACTGGTGATCCGCTCCGAAGGGGTTGACGGCGTAGATCAGCGCTAGCGACCGTTTGACCTGGGGCATGTGGGCTGGCGCCTCCTGCTTCTTCACGGTTGTCAGAAGGTCTTCGCTCCCTTTGCCAATGACCTCCGCAGCTCGGGCTGACCCTTCGGCCAACAGGTCGCCAAAGCCCTCCCGCCGACCGATCATCTCGATCAATCTCACCACGGCCTGGGCATTCCCGAAGCGTAGATCGATTCCATCCGTGTCATCGAGGGTGAGTATCCCCTGCTCGAAACACTCCATGGCCCACGCGATGGTACCACCGCAGGAGATCGTGTCCAATCCGTACGCATTACACAACTCATTGGCCTTGGCCACCGCCTCCAGGTTGTCTACACCACAGTAGGAGCCCAGAGCCGCCAACGTTTCGTACTCCGGACCGCCGTAGAGCGGATCAACCTGGAACGGACCCTCGGTGACCTCCACGACGCGTTTGCAGCGCACAGCACAGCCGTAGCAGGTGCCTCTCTCCTTTAGGATCGTGTCGTTCATTCGCTGACCGGAGATGGCCTCGTGACCCTCGAAGACGCCGCTCCTCCAGTTGTGGGTAGGCAGGCCTCCTGCTTCGTGCTGAGGCGAAACGATCTCGCTGGTCCCCAGGAGAGCCAATCCAGCGACGACGGAGTCACTCACGTGGTCGGCCCCCCACTTGGCGAGGGATCTCAACGCTCCCTCGTCGGCCACTTCCGGACGCGAAGAGCCCCTCACCGCCACGGCCCTCAGATTCTTGGATCCCATGACCGCGCCCATCCCGGTGCGACCGTTGGCGCGGTTGCACATGTTGATCAGGCAAGCAAAGCGGACTCCCTTCTCCCCAGCCGGTCCGCACTGCAGCACCTGCACCCGCCTGTCGCCGAGTTCGTCACAGATGGTCTTCTGGACCTCTCCCGTCACCTTCCCTGTCAAATGGCTGGCATCGTGCAATGCGGCTTCGCCATCGTGAACCCAAAGGTAGACCGGATTCTCTGCCCGCCCGGTGATGACAAGAGCATCGAACCCGGCGAACTTCAGTTCTGCTGGCCAGAAGCCTCCGCATTGGGTGTCACCGATCATCCCCGTCAGCGGGGATTTTGCCACTGCCGTCATGCGACTTTGGCCTGATATGGGAACCCCTGTGAGCACGCTCAAGGCCAAGACCAGTGTATTCTCAGGGCCCAGTGGGTTCGCTTGCGCAGGGGTGCTCTTGAGCAAGTAGTAGACCCCCAGGGCGCTTCCGCCGAAGTACTGGCGGTAGAACTTGGCTGGTGGTTCCTCGACCTGCACAGCTCCCGCCGTCAAGTCCACATGTAGGATCCTACCATGGTAGCCGTATGGCATCTCACACCTCCGGTCTCGTGGGAGTCGTTAGTCTGGGAAGAAATGGACAGAATACAGTCCGGGCGGGCCTTCTGCCGTCCTTGCGTGCTCGCCCCCCACACTGTGCCCTAGGTCTGCCCGTGCACGTAGGGAATCGTCATCGGTCCCTGCGGTAGCACACAGATAGTCGCATCGGCCCCATACTCATCTAGCAGGTCCGACAACGTTTCTTCTATAGACTCGCAGGGATTGAGCAGTGCGCTCCGCACTTGTTCTGGACTTAGATACGAACTCTTGACGTACACGTTCGCTTTCCTCTGGATCTGTGCCTGCATCTGCACCTCCCACTGATCGTGTCGTGAGAAGTCCGGCGAACTGACCATGGCGAGCACGTCCTCGGGGCTCGAAGCCATGCGCAGTAGATTCACGTACTCCCCGTGATCAGGCAAACCGTCGCAGCACTCGGTGGCAATCACGATGCTGCCACCCGGCTTGACGATCTGCGCTGCAGCCGACATCCCCTTCACAGACTGATACAGGTTCAAGTCAAGAGGATACCCGGAATTGCTGGTGATGACGATGTCGAAAGGTTGCGCAACCGGCACCACCGATGCGGACCGTACGAACTCGATGCCCGCCGCGTGCGCTTGCAGCATATCCCCGGCGAAGACACTAGTGATCTCTTTTTGGCCGTTGAGTCCCACATTGAGGATGAATGCGGGAGAGGTCATCAGCGCCACTTCACGCATTTCTTCCCACATGGGGTTCCCTGTCGTCACGCCCCACGTGGCACGAGGGTCCGCGATCATCCTCCAGCCGTGGTTCGCCAGTATCGTGCGATAGCCCGCCACTCCCGGAAGCACAGCCTTCGGCCCACCCGAGAATCCGGCGAATAGGTGTGGCTCGATGAACCCCGTGAGGATCTTCACGCTGGCCCGCATGTACTCCCCGTTGACGTAGGCCGGATGGCCGAACGAGGTCCGGCCCAGATCCACCATGCTCTCCTCGTCCCAGGCGTCGTGTTGCACAACCCGGTAGTCCTCAAGGATGCTAGCACCGAGCATCTCCTCCAACTCCAACTCCGAGTTGGCGCGGTGCGTGCCCAGCGCATTGATGAGCACGATCTGCTCTCTGGGCAGATGAGAGATCTCCTCCAACAACACAGATAGCATCTGCCGCCGGGGTTGAGGACGGGTGATGTCGCTGAACACAACGGCAACTGTGTCGTCAGCCTTCACGAGTTCGGACAACGGAGGAGATCCCAGCGGCTCGCGGAGGGCTGTACGGATGTCCTCCCGTTCCTCGGGCACGCACGGTACACGTCTGGGCTCAACGATAGTCACGTTGTCGTCAGGGAGATCTACCCACAATCCATCTCTGCCGTAGGCCAGTTTGACTTTCATCGCTTTCCTGTCTAACAGGTTCCTTGGCAGGCCACCTCCACGTGCCATGTGCAGGTGGCTATGATACGTTCCTGATCAGGCTCAAGTTGCCGACCCGCGCCGCTTCAAGAACTGAACCCATGTACGTGTCCACCATCTCGACGGTCAACGGGACAGGCATGTTCTCGAGCTTCATGCGCAGTTGCGGATCCTTGGCTGCCGTCAGCGCCCGCTTGATGTGCTCCTCGGAGAAACCCTCGACCTGGTTCAAAGCCGTGGGGAAGCCAACCCGCCTGCTCAATTCCATCATCGCTTGGGCTACGGCCACACCCAAGCTCCGTCCCGCCAAGGCATCAATGTCCGCCTCGGTCAGTCCCGCATCCCGGAATAGCTGCCCCACCATCCGCAGAGGGTCCTCAATCGCCGGTGCAAAGAACACGGTGTAATAGGGGTTCATGACACCACATGCTCGCCCGTGACTTAGGATGTCCACCAAGGAGAAACTCGTGAGGTGTGCCCCGTTGGTGCCGCTCAGCATAATGGCGTATCCTCCCAAGTCTGTAGCCAGACCCAGGGCAGTTCGAGCTTCAATATCGGTCGGCGTCCGGACAGCTCGCTCGACGTACTCCAGGACCAGTCGAATGGTCTCCTTTGCTATCTCCGCGGCCTTGTGGTAATGTGAACTTCCGACGGCCCCGTAGAGCACCTCCAAAGAATGCGACAGACCGTCCCACGCCCCATCTGCTGTCAACTCAGGGGGCGCGGAGACCGTAACCTCGTAGTCGAAGAGCGCGCGCTCTGGGACGATGCGCTCATCCACGACGAGCTTCTTCTGTCCCGTTGATGCATCTGTGATATTGGAGTACTTGGTGAGATGTGCAGCGGAACTTGCCGCGGTCTGCACTGCTACCAGAGGCGCGAGGGCCTTGACGGTCGCTCGAAGTCGTTCCGTGACCCGGCCAGTCCCGAAGTAGTCGTCGATGTCGCTACCTAGGCTTCGCAGCACCACGGCGGCTTTCGTCGCATCGATGGAACTGCCCCCTCCCAGGCAAACGATCACCTCTGGCTCCAGCTCCTCGAGCCGCTTGGTGATCCGGTGTAGATCCTCTCGCGGTGCATTCGGAGCAGCCCCCTTGATCTCGCCCACCACGTCCACCCCAGCTCTCACCAGGGAGCTGTCTACCACCTCCGCCAGTCTGTCGGATCCACGGAAACTGGGTCGCACGAGAGCAGCCCTCGTGCCGAGTTCCGCAGCAAGCCTGCCGACCTCGGTCAGCACTCCGGTGCCGTGCACGTACCGGTGCTGCTTGAACTCGTAGATCAAGTCTGTGGCCTTATCGAATCCCATCAGCACCACGCCCTATAAGCAATCACGATTTCCGGAGGCCAGGTGCCGCCCCATCCGTGGGGACGTAGGGACAGGACACCCGCCTGCGCCCAAAGATTCCGATTGACGTGCCCTTACAGCAAGTCCAGCTCGCTCAGCGCTTGCCTGATACCCTCCCGCTCTGAGTCACTCAGTTCTGGGAGCGGCTTGCGCACCGGCCCGGCGGGTAAACCCATAAGCGTCAGGGCTTCCTTGCACGGTGCCACGTACCCGGGGTCATACTCGAGGAAGCGGTTCAACCCCTGGAGTCTCATATGAAGCTCTCGCGCGTCCGCCTGGCGCCCATCAACAAAGGCGTTGTACAAATCCACCATCTGCCTGGGAACTACGCTCGCGGCCGTGGAGAAGATCCCTACCCCTCCGACGCAGAGGGCAGGGTAGAACTGACTATCAATACCTGTCAGCACAGCGAAATCCGAGCCCACCAGGCGGACTGCCTCCACCAATTGGCCCATGTCTGCATTACTCTGTTTGATCCCGATGATGCCTGGGGTGGATGCCAGCCTCGCGATCAGTTGGGGGCTGATGTCGTTGCCAGTATACGTAGGATTGTTATACAGGACCACGGGCAGGCCCGCCGAGTTCGCGATAGCCTCGTAGTGGCCCAACAAAGCCTCGTCCGGCAGCATGAAGTAGTAGGGCGCCGTGACGATGACCGACTCTGCTCCTGCTTCTCTGGCGTCCTGCGACAGAAGGATGGCCTCACGGGTGCTGCAAGCCGCTGTGCCAGCGATCACCGGCACGCGACCACGCGCTTGGTCCGCCACCACGCGAGTCACGAGCCGCTTCTCCTCGCGCGATAGGTGTGGAAACTCCCCAGTGCCTCCACTGGTCATGATGCCGTGGACGCCGCCACCGATCACGTAGTCGGTCAGCTCCCTCAACCCTGCCTCGTTCACTTCCCCGTCCTCGGTGAACGGCGTAGGGATGGCTGGGATTACACCTCTCAGCTCCTGTGCTTTCATAAGTTGTCTCCTCTCAAGGTAATGGTGTCCGGAGGCCCATAGGCGAACTTCCGCCGCCCTCCGGTCGGCATGTACCAATAGATCCGTCAGAGACGCGCTGTCGGGTATGACAATCGTTGCGGTTTCCATCGCTCCCGAATTGGCGCGCCCCGCGGCCCCTTCCCTGTGATACTTTGGAGGGTGTGTCTAGGAAGCGAGTATCCTGTTCAGAGTCGATGTCAAGGCACGAACGGTGTGCAGGTCATCATAGTGAGCGAAGCTAGCGCGGGTGATCTCTTTTTCCCTATCCAGGTGACGGTTGACCATGGCCGAGAAGATATCGCCGGCAATCTCGATTCTGCCCAGTTGCCAGCAGAGTTGCTTCACCTCTGTCCCCGTCTTGCCGAGAACCTCAAAGCAGAAAGTAGGATGTCTTGTCCAAACGCCGTCCTGCATAGCTTTGAGTCCGTAGTGCCGGAACCTGTCCGTCGGGAGCGTTTCGAATTGGCGCAAGACCTCGCTGGTCAACTCTCGCTCATACTGTTCGATACCCATCATGGCGATCTTGAACAGCCGGGTCTCGGGATCCACGTACTTCTGGAGCCGGTCGCCATAGTACGGTGCTAGGTAGTTGCCAATAGTCAGCAGGTAGCGAAGCGCACCCTGCATTGCTCCCAGCACAGCGTTGTTCAGACTGCCCTGTTCAAAGCTGTTGGGGTTTGGGGTGACGCAATAGGGATCAAGTCGTTCCATGTGTTCCCTCTTCGTCCACAGCACCCCCAGGACAGGACCGAACAGCTTGTACCCAGAAATGGTCAAGAAGTCGCACCTGCTCTGTTGGACATCAATGGGACCGTGGCAAGCATGATGTACGGCATCAACAACCAGATAGGCGCCGTTTCCGGAGTCGTCGCGGAACGTATGGACCATATCAGCTACCTGTGCTATAGGCATTACAGTGCCCACCGCATTGGCCGCGTAGGTCATAGCTACGATTCGAGTGTTCTCGTCCACGAGAGAGCGCAGATGATCCAGATCCACTTGTCCTTGATCGGTGACTCTAAGCCGGCGTATCTCGACGCCTTCTCGCTCCCCGAAAATGAACTCCCAGGGAGACACGTTGGCGAAGTGGTCGGCATCGGTTACTATGATATTGTGGTGCTTCTGTACTATGGGATGGAAGGCAATAGCCAGGTTCAGCAAGCTGTGAGTCGTTGACAGGTGGAATGAGATCTCATCCGGAGAAGGCGCATTGAGGAATCTCGCTAGCAACTCCCGAGTCCTCCAGACCAGATCCCGCGTATGGCACTCACTGGGACTTATCTCGCCCGCCTGGGCGCGCGACTCAGCATAGGCTCTGCTCATCGCCTCAATAGAGGCTCTCGGCACCAGGGTCCCTGCCCCGCTGTCCAGGTATACACGGGGGTTGCCATCTCCGTCATGCTCGAGGAAAGGAAAGCTTGATCGTATGGTCTGATGGTACTCCTTGAAGGCCTCCAATGCCGCGGGGACGAAACCGTTCTCCTGCATC
>JAUWLF010000082.1 GCA_030613785.1 Chloroflexota bacterium
CAATGCCATCAACCAACTCTATGAGAAGATGTGGCTCTACTACAACTTCTTTCAGCCCGTCATGCGCCTCAGCGAGAAAATCACACAACCGTCCCTCTCTGCCCAAGGCCAACCTTCACGCATCAAACGACGCTTCGACCAGGCCCGAACTCCATTCCACCGCCTATGTGAAACCGATGCCATCACGGAAGAAGAGAAAGAGCAACTTCGAACTCTTCGCGACCAGGTCAACCCTCGACAGCTCCGTCAAGAGATCTACCAACTCATCGATCATCACATCTTCCTCCTGCCCCCTGCCGTCCCAGGGGAGACGGAGGACGTCTACGAGACCTTATTTGCACCTACTGAGAGCCAGAAAGGAGAGGGCGCCATGGTAACATTCTTATTTGACTGGACACGACGTGCGGAGTGTGAACAGTATCCTGTGGTTTGTCAGGAAGTGTGCCGAGTCGGATACTGGCGGTGGGACGGGGACGAGGCGCAATAACTGCGCATAGATGAGCATCATCGCCGACTGGTTGAGTTTTCCGCAGCTACTCACCCAGCCGGTTGCTCTTCTCGCAGAAATCTGGTACAGTATGGTATCAATCCCTAGCGCCATCCTGAGATCGCACAGAATGTCTGCCGAGTATCCCGTTTAGCGCGGGCTACTGCGCCCAGCTGGGGGCTCGCATATGAAGCCAATAGTGGACGACCTGGATCGGGCTATCGTGGACCTCCTCAAGGAGGATGGTAGAATGCCCTGTGCTGAGATGGCTCGCCGACTGGGCAACGTCTCAGCAAACACCGTCTCCAACAGATTACGCAGATTGGTGCAGAAGGGCATCATGAAGGTCACGTCTGTGGCGGACCCCTGGGCGTTGGGATACCCTCTCACCGCGCTGATTGATGTGCAGACCGATCAGGCCAACCTGACGGAGTTGGCCCAGGCTGTGGCCGAGTTCGAAGTGGTGTCCTATGTGGCCATCGTGGCAGGGGACCGTGACTTACTCGTTGTCGTACACGTGCGCGACGCTGAGCATCTGCACAGGTTCGTCACCTCAACACTGCGCCGCTTGCCACGTATTACCCGAACCGAGACTGCCCTCCTACTGACGCGATCCTTCAAGGATCTCGACGACTGGAGCATCCCTCCGGAGGTGCCACATGAGGGGGAGTGACGGAACCAACCAAGGTATCCTCGAAGCATCCATCTCTATGATCGCGTCCTGACTCTCAGGTACTGCCTGGATGGAGGAGTCCAATGGGAACAAAGTTGGCAGTAGCTCAAGTCCACCCTGTGCCAGGCAACATCGAAGCCAATCTGGCGCGGGTCGTCAATTTCGTCTCGGTGGCCAGGGAGCAAGGCGCTCAGGCGGTGCTCTTCCCAGAGCTGTTCACCACGGGCGCGTCTTTCGTCTCGGACGATACCTCATCTGCGCTGGATGCGTGGGATGTGGCCGAACCTGTTCCTGGGCGCACCACCGAGCACTTGGCTGAGCTGGCAGCGGAGCACGCAATCTTCATCTACGGGTCCATTCTCGAGAAGAGAGGAGATAGGATCTACAACACCGGAGTGCTCGTCTCCCCATCGCAAGGGCTGCTGGCCGCGTATCGCAAGATCCATCTAACCCCGAGGGAGAAGCGCATCCTGACCCCGGGGACGGAGCCCGCCGTTGTCGATACCGATGTAGGCCGGATCGGCCTGACGGTGTGCAATGACATTATGTTCCCGGAATACATACGGGGCTTGGTGCTACAGGGTGCTCAGTTCATCTTCACCCCGAGCGTGTTCTGGAAGCCGGTGCCGTCCGCTGCGAATGAGTGGAGTCTGGGGCCGTGGCATGCCCAAGCCGTGGCGCTCGTCCGTGCGATGGAGAATGCGGTTTGCGTGGTCATGTCTTTGGGTCTCGGCGTCGATGGTGAGATGATGGGCTACGGGCATTCGCTCATCGTGAGCCCCTGGGGCAAGATACTGGCTAGTCTAGGAGAGGGCGAGGGAGTGACAACCGCCGAGGTGCCCATGGACAGGCTGGGGGAGTGGAAGGAGATTGCCCCTTTCCTAGCGGATCGTAAGGTCGAGTTGTATCGCAGGATGCTGGCCCTCTAGTTGAGGGAGCGAGTACTGGACGATTCCTAGGGTGTCTTCGACGGGAGCGTGCGCGCGCTGCAATGTGAGTATTCAATAGAGAGGTGCTAAGAAATGATCTCCAATTCTGCCAGCCTGGAGTTGCAGAAACAGGTCAACCAGCTTATGCCTGGCGGCCACAGCAACCTCAGGATTCCCCTGATCGCCAGGCCGTGCTTCATCAGCCACGGCAAGGGAGCCCACCTTTGGGATGTGGACGGCAACGAATACATAGACTTCATGTGCGCGGCCGGTGCGGCCATCTTCGGCTACAGCAACCAAGAGCACATCCAGGCCTTGAAGGACCAACTGGACACGCTCCCATGCCTGATATCGGGAGCGGCCCAGACGCCAATGGAAGTGGAACTGGCTGGCAAGTTCATCCAGCACGTTCCTTGCGCTGAGAAGGTCCGATTCTGCCTCTCGGGCTCAGAGGCAGTCCAACTGGCTATCAGGCTCGCCCGGGCATACACGAAGAGACGGCATTTCATCCGTTTCGAGGGACACTATCACGGGTGGCTAGACAACGTCCTGGGCGGAGTCGTGGACGATGATCCTCGTGGCAGGCCGCTGGCGGTGGACAGCGAGGACGATCCGCTCTTGACAGAGGGCAGGGATCCTGCGGCTTTCGAGCAATCCTTCAAGCTGCCATGGAATGACATAGGGGTCCTGGAGAACGTCCTTGGCAGGTACGGGGAAGAGGTGGCCATGGTCCTCATGGAGCCCATCCTCTGCAACGGCGGCTGTTGCTCGCCACGTCCAGGGTACTTGGAGAGGGTCAGGGAACTGTGCACGGAATTCGGAATCGTCCTGTGCTTCGACGAGATCATCACCGGGTTCAGAGTGGGATTGAGCTGCGCCCAGGGGGAATTCGGCGTGACGCCAGACATCGCTACGTTCGGCAAGGCATTGGGAGGCGGGATCCCCGTCTCCGCCGTCGCTGGGAGAGCGGAGATCATGGACCTGCTGTTGGAGAGGAGGGTCATAGGGGCAGGGACCTTTAACGGGTATCCTCTTGGGGTTGCAGCCTGCCTGGCCAGCCTCAACATCCTGGAGAAGGATAACGGCGCCTACCACAAGAAAGTCGACAAAGTTCAGGGGCTGCTGATGGATGGGCTCAAGGAGGTGAGCCTGAGGTATGGCGTACCTACACTGATTCAAGGCCCCAGGGGAGTATTCTTCTTCCAGTTCATCGACAAAGATGTGGCCTACAGCGTCCGGGATTTGAAGGACGCAGATGTGGAAAGGCAGAACCGATTTCGCACGCTCATGGCTGAGGAAGGGGTGTTCTTCATGTGGGGTGGGAGATGGTATACCTCGGGAGCCCTTACTGAGACGGATGTGGAGAAGGCCTTGGAGCGTGCTGATCGTGCTATGAGCAGACTCTAGTCACAGGGTCTCCAACAGAAAGCAGGGTCTTTGCCAGACCGAAACGCTTTGCTCGAAGAGCAGACCATGCAGGAATTGATTAAGGGAGGTGCCAGAACATGGACAAGCTGATCATAACGGCAGCAGTCACTGGCTCGCTGACAACCAGGGAGCAGAACCCTAATCTGCCTCACACGCCGCAGGAGCTTGCTCAAGCTGCCATCGACAGCTGCAATGCGGGAGCCGCCATTGTCCACTTGCATGTCAGGGAGCCGTCCACCGGGAAACCTATTCAGGACATCGATCTTTTCAAGGAAACAATAGGCTTAATCAGAGATGGCTGCGACATCATTGTCAACACTTCTACGGGCGGCGGTCCAGGCATGAGCCACGACGAGCGAATAGCCATCATTCCCGCTCTATCAGGCGATGCCAGGCTCAAACCCGAGATGGCTTCGCTCAATGCTGGTTCTGTGAACTTCGGCATCTTCAGCCGCAGGAGGCGGGCCTTCGTCCTCGACGCTGTGCAGTTGAACCTTTGGTCGGAGCTCCTGCGCTTTGCAGACACCATGACCGAACACGGTGTGAAGCCAGAGCTCGAGATCTATGAAGCCGGCATGATCAACAATGCCCAGTTTCTTGATGATGTGGGTGCCTTGGTGGCGCCACTGCACTTCCAGTTTGTGCTCGGGGTTTTGGGTGGCATGCAGTCCACGGTGGAGAACTTGATCTTCCTGAGGAACTCCATCCCGCGTGGTTCAACCTGGTCTCTGTGCACCGTCGGGCTGGACATATTCTCGCTGGGAACCGTGGCCATAGTGTCCGGTGGCCATGTGCGGGTCGGGCTGGAAGATTGCATCTACATCTCCAAGGGGGTACTGGCGGATAGCAGTGCTCAGATGGTGGAGAAGATGGTGAGAATATCAAGGGAGATGGGAAGGGAGATTGCGACCCCTGATGAAGCGAGGAGCATACTGGGCTTGTCAAGCCAAAGGGAGATTGCGCAGTAGGGAAAGGAGAACAAGATGAGTGCGGTCGAGGAACTGAAGGCGAGACTGCAGCTGCCTCCGGTCACTCAGATCGGGTTTGTAGTATGGGACGTTGACAAAGCGGTCGAGTACTACTCATCCATGTTGGGAATGGGCCCTTGGACTGTGTACGAGTTTGTGCCCGATCAGTACTGGTTGTGGGGAGAACCCTCCCACTTGAAGCTCAAGATGGCCAAAGCGATGTCCGGCTACATCGAGTTCGAACTGATCCAGCCGCTTGAAGGGAAATCGCTACACCAAGAGTTCCTGGAGAATCATGGCGAGGGTGTGCAGCACCTGGGGTTCAACGTTCCGGACTACGACGATACGTTCGACAGATTCGTGAAAGCGGGATTCGAACCAGCGATGAGGGCCGAAACGTATGTGGAAACGTACAAGGGACACTTGAAAGCCTGCTATTTTGACACGCGACGAGTGACGGGCATTGCTTTTGAGATCATGTGGAGGTCGTGGTCCCAGGATTCCTGACAGGACCGGTGAATTCGATCGCTTCTGGCTCCCTATCAGTGCCGGATGTCAGCGAGCAGTTTGACTAGGAGGTTGGCGCGTTGAGACTGGATCATATCGGATTGGTCGTCGAGAACATATCTGAGTTCTCTGAGATCCTTCGCGACCTGGGCCTGGAGCAGATGACACCTACTGAAGTGGAACCCATTCAGAAGGTCTCAGGCCGGTTTGTGCTTGCTGGCGAGGGCCAAGAGGTATACATCGAACTGCTGGAGCCACTTGGCGAGGAATCACCGATAAGAAACTTCTTGGCGAAGCGAGGAGGTGGGCTACACCATTTGTGCTTCGAAGTCGAAGACATTGACAAGGCAGCTAAGCAGTTGGTGGAGAAGGGATTCGAGATGGTCTGCGCACCGGTAGAGTCGGTGGGGTATGACGCTGTGTTCAACAGGGCATGCGAACAGAGTACCAGGATCGCCTTCTTCGTCGTATCCGACGAACTCTTGATTGAATTGGTGGAGAAAGGCCACTAGCGCTCAGGCCAAGAACGGTGGAGGGTCCTAACCAAGCAGTGCGCTGGCTCGTGTGGCGAAGACTGTTCATGCCTCATAAGAGCAGGCAGTACGTGAGCGCAAGGGATAGACATCGAGTGTGACGCATTGCCACATCAGGGTAGGTGGAAAGATCTGTGACCTGAGCGCGAGGAGAAACGAACAATGCTCGGAGGAAGCGGGAAGGCAGAAGGCAAGCGGGTGGCGTTGGTTGGGGGGGTGCTCATCGATGGCACTGGAAAGGATCCCCTGGAGAACTCGGTCGTTGTGACCAACGCCGCCGTCATCGAAGAGGTCGGAAGGAGCGACAAGGTCAAGCTACCCGCAGGATGTCACATCTTCGATGTGTCTGGCAAAACGGTGATGCCCGGCATGATGGACTTGCACGTCCATCTGTCGCTGGGAGATGAACCTATCGTGCCCCGCGGGGGAGTGATGTGCGGACTCGAACAAAGCCTCCCAATGCTAGGCATTCAGGTCTTTCGGCGTGCAAGGCGGACCCTTGAGATGGGCTTCACCACTGTGCGAGACGTTGGTGATTGGGGATATGCCACCGTTGCGCTGCGAGATGCCATCGCTGGTGGCATAGTGGAGGGCCCCCGGGTCCTGTCCAGCGGCCAGATGATCACGGCCACTGGGGGCCACGCCGACCTGATGCCCTTGTGGCTCGAGAGGACCGACGACGTCACGAATGTAGCAGATGGAGTGGACGGCGTCCTCAAAGCCGTGCGACGACAGGTCAAGATGCACGTCGATTGGATCAAGTTCTTTGCCACAGGCGGCGTCATGGACTCGTATGATGAGCAGGAGTTCACCGATGAGGAGATGGCCACCCTGATCAATGAGTCTCATTCCAAGGGCAGACGAGTTTGCACTCATGCGGTGCAGAGTAGGGGGATGCTGGCCGCGGTCAAGGCTGGCGTGGATACGGTCGAGCACGGATCCTACTTGACAGAGGAGATCACCGAGTTGATGATCGAGAAAGGAATCTACTTCGTGCCCACCCTCTACGCTCCGTTTTCTTTAGTTGAACGTGGGTCCGAGTTCGGTCTTCCCCAGGCTTATGTAGAAAAGGCAAGGCCATTGCTTAAGCCCCACTTCGAGAGCTTTCGCTTGGCCCACCAGGCTGGGGTGAAGATAGCGCTGGGCACCGATGCCGGATACACTCCCTGTCCTCATGGCACCAACGCCTTCGAGCTGGAACTGATGGTGGACAACGGTATGTCAGAGATGGAGTCCATTGTGGCGGCGACCAGGACAGCCGCTGAGGCTCTGGGATTGGCAGAGAAGCTGGGGACCATTGCACAGGGGAAATGGGCAGACCTGATAGTGGTGGATGGCAACCCGCTAGAGGAGATCAAGACCCTGCAGCGTGAAGAGAAGATCGCGTTGGTGATGAAAGAGGGCAGCATCTTTATGAACAGGCTGCCAGACTAGAATGACGCTCTGGTGCTAGTCGGCTCCGTCAGCGAGGGGAACGACAGCAGGGTGCACCCGGTACGACTGATGGATTCTCCGACTCGCTAGCCAATCGTGGCGGGGCAGCCACAGACAACTGGAAGGAGATGAGGCCATGGGTTTTCCGGAACTCTATCGCATCAGGCAGAGGGTGCCCGAAGAGGCGTTGGAGGACGTCGAAGGAGATCTGGAAGACGAGATCTCCAGAACCCGCATTCTGGATGGAATTGGGCAGAGGTCCAAGGTCCTGATCGCAGCTGGGTCCCGCGGAATCCCGAATTATCCGGAGGTGATTCGAAAGCTCGTCGAACTTCTCAGAGACAGAGGCGCATCGGTGTCAGTCTTGCCGGTCATGGGCTCTCATGGTGGTGGACACGGTCCAGGTCAGGTGAAGGTCTTGGCCGAGCTGGGAATCAGCCCTGAGACTGTGGGCGCGCCCATTGTCGAGACAATGGAGGTGGTGCCCATTGGCCAGACGCCAAGTGGGATCCCCGTCTATGTGGACAAGACGCTCACTGAAGCCGATGGCATAATACTGGTCAATAGGATCAAGGAACACACGGAGTTCCATGGGACAATCGAGAGTGGTCTACTCAAGATGATGGCCATCGGCCTGGGAAGGTATCAGGGCGCAGTGACGACCCATGAGTACGCTGTTGAGTTCGGCTATGAGCAGGCAATCACGGAAGTCGCTCGCAGGTGCATGAAGGAGCTTCCCATCCTCGGCGGGATAGCGCTTGTAGATGGGCCTGACAATCAGACTGCAAGACTGGAGGCTATCTTGCCGTTGGACATGGAGGCGGCAGAGAAGAGGCTCTTGCAGCTGGCGCGACAGCACACGCTGAAACTCCCGCTGGATACTCTGGACGTACTGATAGTGGACGAGATAGGCAAGAACATCAGCGGCGCCGGGATGGACACGAAAGTGATCGGGCGGATCATGAACATCTATGAGCAAGAGCTGAGCAGCCCCCATATCACCCGCATCGTAGTCAGGGACTTGACACCAGAGACTGCCGGAAACGCCATAGGGATTGGATTGGCAGACTACACCACCCAGAGACTAGTCGACAAGATCGACTTCGAAGTCACAAACCTCAACGCTGTCGCAGCTGTCGCGCCGGAGAAGGGTCGGATACCTATCACTCTCCCTGACGACAAGCAAGCCCTGACTGCCGCTCATCAAACCATCGGTCCGAAGGATGAGACGTCGATTCGCCTGGTCTGGATGCGAAACACCTCGTCTCTGGTGGAGCTTATGGTATCGGCGGCAGCATATTCCGCCATTGATCCCTCCAGGATCGCAAGTGTAGAGGGTCCCATGGAGATGCGATTTGGGGAGGACGGGAACTTGCTCTCGCCATGGACCAAGGGCTCCTAGACGCCCGCGGCTTGATTTCCCCTAACCCCTGACGGGGCGGCCCGTCACCTGCCCTTGAATGTGGACTTCCGCTTCTCCAAGAAAGCCGAACACCCTTCTTTACAGTCTTCGGTCATGCACAGTACGCCGAACCCCAGCGACTCTATTGCCAGACCGCTCTCCAGGTCTACCTGCATGCCCAGGTTGATGATCTCCTTGGCTACTGCCATGGCGAGAGGGGACTTCGCGGCCAGCTTCCTGGCCACGAACTTAGCCTCATCCATTAGCTCACCCACGGGAACAACCTTCTCCACCAGACCGATGCGCAGCGCCTCCTCAGAGTCTATCATGTCGCCAGTGAAGATGAGAAACTTGGCCATGCCCTTGCCCAGGATACGAGGCAGGCGCTGACTACCACCGCAGCCTGGGGCGATACCCAGATTCATCTCCGGCAAACCCAACATGGTGTTATCCGCAGCAATGCGGATATCGCAGGCCAACGCCAACTCGAGGCCTCCTCCCAGGGTGTAGCCATGAAGGGCCACAATGACGGGCTTGGGGAGTTTCTCGATCTGAAGCGTCACGGCCTGTCCTCGGCGAGAGAGAGCCACTCCCTCTGGCGGGGATTGCACGTCCATTAGCATGCCGATGTCGGCGCCGGCCATGAAGGCCTTCTCTCCGGCTCCGGCAATGATGATGGCATGTACGGCATCATCATCCCGCAATTCATCTAGGGCAGCACTGATGTCGGCAACGACCTCAGGGTTCATGGCGTTGAGTTTCTCGGGACGGTTGATGGTGAGTGTCGCCACGTTGTCGTCTCGATCTATCAGGACATATCGGTATGACACGGGTTAGGCCTCCTCATGTATATTGCCAGTGATTGCATCACGTAAGTCGCAGCTGCAGGGAATTATCTCTCACGGGTCGGATTGGCTCGCTAGAGCAGTTGGCCGACTGGCCTGGGACCTTCGCCTAGTCCTCGCCAATGGCTGTCAGGGATCAGATCGAGGGAATCACGGAAGGCCCGCTCCGGGCACGTCCACCTTGGCGATCTCGACGCGACCGCTCGCCTTGGTGCGGGCTTCCTCGGCATCGGCAGTTTCCGCTGCGAGGAGAAAAAGCGTGCGACGGCCGGCCCCACCCAGCATGCACGCGTAGGGCTTCCTCGACATCTCCAGGCGGTGGGTCACCCTGCTGCCCTCGAACACGCGCAGCAGCTGGAAGCTCTCCGGAGAAGCCACCCAAACGGCTCCCTCGGCGTCCAGACAGATCCCGTCGGGTGTGTGCCCTTCAAGGTGAGCCCAAATCCGGCGGCGTGTGAGAGAGCCGTCAGATTCGATATCGAAGGCCGTCAGACATGCGCCCAGAGACTCTGCGACGATGAGCGTTCGCCCATCAGGGGTTATGACGCTGCCGTTAGGGAAAGCCAAGTCATCCGCCACAACCCTTGCCGCACCTTCTGGTGTGACCAAGATGATCTCCCCTGGCGGGATGGGGTCTGGCGGAGGCGACACGATCATGAATCCGAAGTTCCCGACGTAGGCTCGGCCCGGTGAATCAACCACCATGTCATTGCACTGACCTGATGCCAATTGACTCAGGTCTGCAGACTCAGCCAGGCCATCTGGATCGAGGCGCAACAGCCGGCGATCTGTCATGGAAACCACCAGCAAGCGGCCGTCCGGAAGCCAGCCGAGGCCGGACGGCTGCCCCGGCACTTCGACGACGATCTCGGCGTTCCCCTGGAGATCGACGCTCATCACTTGGTGCGCGAAGAGGTCAGAGAACCAGAGCTTCCCATCGCGCCAGCGTGGGCCTTCGGGGAAAATCAGTCCGTCGAGAAGTATTCGCCTATCCTGCAACACGAGTGAATCCTCCTTGTTCGGCCTCGGCCCTGCGATGACGTCCGGTAGCACGCCGATGAAATGCCTGAGGCTCAGAGCGAGCCCCTCGATGAGGTTGCCACACGTTCATCATCCTGGTGCAACACCTGCATACTCATGCTGTGGCCGACCTCTATGTGCAAGGGGCTGCCGGTGATGGTGCTGCTGCTGCTGCTGGGAAGCGCGTCCGGAGGTGCCGCCTATGCTGCGCTCGTCAAGATGCTTAGAGGAATGACTGCCACAGACGTTGAGCGCACGCCTACGCTTTCTCTCCCCATTCCCATCCCTCCTGGCGAGATACGGCTGCAAGACAATCGATATGCATTCTACCACGGGAGCAAAGGCAGGACAAAGAGGAGTCGTGCCGGCGACCTTCACCGCCCATGGCGGGCGCCTCAGAATCCGCATCACGAATCGGCAGTTGATTCAGCAGATTCCGACTGTGAGAGGTAGTCAGGCATGGCCAGCATCCCCAATGACCGCGGTAGTCCGCGGCGGGTGGACAAGGGTTGCCACCTGATCGCTGGGCCTGAGGCGAGCTGATGATCGGGAACCTGGTACGGCTTGACAGCAAGAGTGCGAAGTCGGATAATCCCTGGAGGTGCCTGCACTCAAAGATGGGACGACGGCGTTGAAGTCCGTCTAATGGGAGGAGAAATGCCTTCTGACCCCTACACCAAACTGGCTCACCATTTGCACGCGCTCGGTATGGGCTACCCGTTGAAGGAGGACTTGGTGGGCATCTTGCGCGCCAACTTCAGCGCGACTGAGGCGGAGGTGGCTCTGGGCGTGCCCAACACGAGCATCCCGCTGGAACTGTCCACGCCGGAGGAGGTCGCCGCCACCATGGCCCGACCTCTTGAGGAAGTGGAGGACGCCCTACAGGAGCTAGCCAGGCGGGGGCTGCTCTTCTCTGGCCCCACCGCCGACGGGCGGACAGGCTACGCGCTGCAGCAGGTGGGATACGGCTTTCCCCAGTCCTTCTTCTGGAAAGGCGAGAGAACGCGCCATTCTGAAGACATGGCCGCGCGTGTGGTTAAGTACTTTCGTTCGCCGGAAATCAAGGAGACGTACGGCAGCGCGACCAAAGCATGGCGCTATATCCCCATCAAGCAGGCCGTCAAAGGCCCCTTCCAGGCTGTGTATCCGTATGAGGCGATGGAAGAGGTGATCCGCCGGGCGCGCACCATCGCGGTGGCCCACTGCTCCTGCCGCATGACTGCTCGCCTGCTGGGCAAGGCGGTCTGCGACCATCCACTGGAGGTGTGCCTCAAGTACGACGAGTTGGCCGAGTACGTCATCGAAAGGGGAATGGCTCGCGAGATCGACGTGGAGGAGGCGCTGGGCATCATCCGTTTATCTGAGGAAAGCGGGCTGGTGCACATGGTTGACAACTCGCAGGAAGGCATCAAGCACACCTGCAACTGTTGTGAGCATGCCTGCTGGAACGTGGGGCCCATTGCTCGGCGTCGATTGTCCCGCGATGACATCATGGCCACCTACTTCTTACGCAGCACCGACGAGGAGGCGTGTGTTGGCTGTGGTGACTGCGTCGAGGCCTGCCCGGTGGATGCGCTGGTCATGAGTGACGAGTTCCCGATTGTGGATGAGGAAGTGTGCATCGGTTGCGGACTGTGCGCGATCCCCTGTCCCAGCGATGCGGTGCGACTCAGGCGTCGCACTGACGTCGTACCCCCAGCAAGCTTTGCCGAGCTGCACGGCCGCATACTGGACGAGAAAGGGATTGGTTGACCGCGTTGCCTCCACCCGCGTGAGAGCGAAGTGAAGATCGCCTCCGCGCCAAGCCAAGCGATCTCGTCGAGGGAAGACCCTGCACGCAAGCAGAAGGGGAACGCCACAGGGCTCGTTCCCCTTTCAACTGTCCTCAGTACCCCCGGCCCGGTTCTGGATCTCACCGACGACGGAAGGCTCATCGATCACGTCGTCGAGGGAGCGCTGATGGTCCAAAGTGCCATGGAGAGCCTTGAAGCTTTCCCCCAAGATCTGCCCAATCGCCTGACACATGCCATCCTCGCTCACCATGGAGCACTGGAACGAGGCTCTCCCGTCGTGCCCAAGACGCTGGAAGCGCTCGCAGTGCATCACGCCGACTGGCTTGATGGATCTATCCGTGACTTTCTCGACGCTGTGGAAAGTCAACCCACCTCTGAGGGCGGGTGGACTGGATATAGCAAGATGTTCGGGACGCAGCTCTACCCCGGCCCAGCGGAAGCACCCGAAGAACCGGACGAGGAGGAAGAGATCTCCTCCTAGAGCCGTCTCCACCCGGCGCACCCAACGAATGGGCCACGCTTGCACTGCCACCCGCCCAGTGCTAAGCGATACAAGGAGACCCTACGGGGGTTGACCACGCAGGGCGGCGCGCCAACCTGAGGAAGGGGATGCGCGTGATCAGAAGTGGGCTCGGCTCGTCTTCGAGAAGATAGCACAGTGTGGAGGAGACTGGGGAATAGCCATCGTAGGCGCGAATCACGCGAGTGCCAATTCTGGATACATGAGACGTCTCTTCCAAGAGGCACGGCAGCTTCGTGAGGTGACCATTCTGCGGCCGTAGTCAGTCCTTAGCGGCTGCTATGTGAGCTGCTGCACGACTGTTGCAGCAGGCTCCTTCTGAGGGCGTGTTTGAGGCTTTGCTGACCGTTCCTTTCCTAGTCGGTTTCACCCACCATATCCTTGAACCTCTCCAGGGACTCCTCTGTGCGCTGTCTTCTCTCCTCCGGGCTGGGCAGCTCCAGTTCCGTCACGGCATGCTTGAACACCTCCTCCCAACTGAAAGTTGATAGTTCATCAGGCATCGCCGGAAGCCTGGCCTTCCCATAGGGCGGTGCGAAGATGGCCTTTGGGGCACCTTGTCCCTTGAGCTTCGTCAAATACCCTACCAGGTCCAGCGTCTGCCATACTCTGTCATAGAACTTGGCCTCTTTCACCTCTGGCACGGGCTCGCCATCGTCGTAGGCCTGACGCACATGGGCCGTCACAATCAGCAGGTGACAATAGGCCGATAGTTGGTGAATCTGCTTCGCCAGGGCGTTCTTCACCTCTCCCCAGACCAGGCCGCTCTGTTTCTTGGCTCGCCACTGTGGCTGCGCCTTGAAGTACGCCTGTGAGGCCAGGGACCAGACTCTTTGCACATCTCTCCCGTGACGCCAAGTGCATCCCCGTGTCGGCTCGGTGAATCCGGCCATACCACCTTCATTGCTTAGCCTCGCTAGAAGTACAGTTCTGTACTTCTTCGCGGTCACATCCAGAGCACTCCGCAACCCTGAGCTGCTTCACTGGCTCACGGTCCTCCAACATCCTCGGGCCAGCTTCCTGGTAGCGCCAAGGTCTCCAGTCGCAGCGTGGGCAGATCGAGTTCAGGTCCGAGAACCCCGCGGTCTCGCCAAGGGTGATGCAGCAGCGGTCATAGAATGTGTTGCAGCTCGAAAGTGTGCGTTATCGCGCAGTCGTCGCACACAGGGGCTGCCACCTCCGCCGACTCTACGGCAACCCTTCACGAACTCTTGGTCTCAATATCACCAGCCAATACGACACGTGCAGGCGATGGCCGTTCACCGCCCATGGTAGCATCAGCGTCCGTCCAATCGGCCTCAACGACACACGTACCTGCCGCGACTTCAATCGAACCCCTTCGCTAATCCTCGTGTCCGTCCTTCCATTGCATCACCTCACCTGACCACTGACTGATAGCTCGGGCTTGTGGCAACCCTCCATCGAGAGGTCTCAAGTGCCGCCAAGGTGTCTCTCGCCTCGTCAATCATACGGGAGGGACGCACAGTTGCGCCATGACTCCGCGCAAGCATCGTCCCTTTCCTCTTAGTCACCTCGCACGAGTTAGGTGCACGGCCCGCTCCCCGGAAACTCCAAGCTATCACAATGCGCGAAACGGATTACCGAAGGCGGCCCGCGGCGCGGGCCGGCGGGTCTGCCGGAAGTGGTATCATGGTCTGGAGGGCGTCCGACGTGGGCGCGCTCGCGGCGGATCATGGGCGCACCATAGGAGGGCAGACCATGAGACGGACGGACGGGCGTATGCGGCGCGCAGTGGCGGGCGTCGACGTCGACGCGGTGATGGCGGACGTTGGCGCACTTCGAGCGCGCGGCATTGCGGCGGACGTGGCCACGGAGTGGCGGCGGACGGTTGCGGCGGCGCAGGTGGCGGAGGCGCGCGAAGACCTTGCGGCGGCAATACGGACAGCACAAGACGCGGCGGACCTAGACCGGTTGCGGGCGGCGGCGGCGCGGGCCATGCAAGGCGGTGCGGCATGATCAGACCAGATCGGGCGGACGGTGTGACCCTGGTCACAGATCATGGCGTCGATGTGCCCTTGACCGACCGCGAGCGCGAGGTCTTCTGAGTGACGACGCGGCGGCGGTGCGGACGGTGGCAGGCGGGCGCGTGGTGCGCTTGCGCCATCGAGACGGCGTCCGGTGGCAAGACATTCTCATCGACGATCCGGACGTGGCGGAGGACGCGCGGACGGCGGCGGCGGGCGTCGACAACCTCGCCGCCGTCGACGGGCGCAGGGCAGGGGGGCGCGGCGCGCGGGCGGGGGCGGACCCGCGGGCGGGGGACGAAACGAAACGAAAGCCAACGAAACCGGCGACATCGCGCGAAACAGATCGCACGGGCGCGGGGATAGACTGAAGGAGGGCAACCGATGACCACACCAGGGACATATCCGGAGTACATCAGATCATGGGCAACCGAGCAGGGCGTTATCCTCATTGAGCTAACAGGCCATAGGCTACGGGTGACCGATTACCTACCTGATGGAATTGAGTGCACCTATTGCGTCGCACCCCATAGGGATATGGCGGACATAGTCGACGAGTCTTGCCAGATCAACGGGTGGACGCGATGATCATCATCAAGAGAGAGACCGTCCTGGACGCCATACACCACACCCGCATTCACCTGGAACGGGCAGACCAGGCGGCGCGGGTATGCCTCACCGTTGGCAATGAGGCACGCGAGGCGAAGATCAGCGAACAGCCCTGGCTGCAAGAGCTACTCACCAATGAGAGCGAAGAGGCAGGCCAAGCGGTGACCACCGAACAGGACAAGGCCATCGACGCCATCACTCAATTGATCATCGAGGCAACCGGTCAAGAGGTCACAGTCACGGAGGCGCAAGAATGACTCGCTATCAGGAGGGCGACCAATGTCCAAGCTATACGGGACGATCAGCTACGACCACCACGCAGGCTATGTCACCAGGACGGCACACCGCTACATTGAGACAACGGCGGAGACCTGGGGCGCTATCGTGCGGGTGCAGCTTGAGCCGGACGGTCAATGTGAGGTCACGTTGACCGATAAGCACGCCAACAACAAGCAACGGCTATGGAGCGGCAACGCCAACCAGGCAGCCAGAGGCGAGCAGCCTCTCACGGAAGGTCTGGCGTATTGCAGCCGCTGCGATTGCCAGACTGCCCACGAGGACGGCGAGTGTCTGGAATGTCGGGCGGAGGCACGGGCCGAGGACGCCAAGGAATACATCGGTTCGGACGAGCGCATAATGCAGCACTGCAACCGCCACCGGCGCATCATGACCCACGTCGACGGGCGGTGCCTAGCTTGCCAAGAGGAGGCCGTATCATGACAACCGACTGCGAAGCACTAGGCGAGATGTTGGCACGTTTGGAGAGCGGCGAGGGCGCGGTTCTCGTCGCCGGCAAGGTTCATGCCGACCTGCCGACCATACAATGCGTAAGCCACCCCGAGGGCGCACGCCTCCACACCGACGGCGAGGTGAGGCACGCGGGCTTGGGCCTCTTCCTTGCTAAGGTCGGGCACAAAGACATCAGGTTCGACGGCGGCGGGGCCATGTATCGCGCGGATACCTTCTCGTGGTGTCCGCTCATCGCATCGACCGACCAACTGGCAGCTATGGGCTATGACATCGAAGCGGCCAAGGCAGCTATCGTCGAACTGGCAGAGAACGCGCCGCAAGGCGCGTAGACGGTCTGCCCTCCGTCGGGCGCGGCATCGGGCCGCGCCTCCAGGGGCCGTTGGGCCTTTGGAGGGGCTGCCCGAACAAAGTGAAGACACCAGTACCGTTCTAAGCGGCGCGGTGGGGGCAAGCCATCATCTAGCATCCGCTGGTCTGAGCGTCAGGACAGCCAAGAAAGAACGGAGGGAAAGATCATGAAGTCACCGAAGGAGATCGCCGAGGCCGTCGCCATCAACTTGAGCCTCGGCGGAATATGGCAAGCCGAGGCCGACGGCGCTACCGTCGAGGTGCGCGGTTCGCATGGCGTCTTTCGCCTCACCATAGACGCCGTCGAGGATACCGCCGAGGCTTGGGTGGTCGTTGGTCTCCAAGGCGGAGTCGTGGACGAGGTAGACATCTACACCGACCGCGCGAAGGCCGAGGCTCAATGCGATGACATTGAGGACGGGATCAACGCCGAGGCAGCCATGTTTGCCGTCGACCTACCCCAGGCCACACCGCGCCGCTATGAGGTTGCAGGTTTCGACCGCGGCTCGATAGAAGCGCTCATCGGCTTCGATATACCCGACGTCACCGACGCTGACCTCCAGGCTATCGCCTCGTGTATGGGCGACCGCTACCTATCGTCCGACAACTTCGCCACCGACCTTCGGGCCGCCGTCGGCGAGGTTCTACCGAACGCCGAGCATATCATATAGGAGCGAGGGTTCATGGACTGTCAGGAGGCCGTCGACCGACTGACCAAGCCGCGCCGCAGATTGTGCAACATTGCACAAAAGAACAGGGGGGAAACAGGTGCTGGAAACCGAAACATATCTTTGCAGCGAGTGTGAAGCCGAGTTTGCCGTGATCGTCTACAACTGGCCACCTCATCACCCCGACGTTTGGGCCGAGTACATGCAGACGGGGCCGAAGGCTTGCCCCATCTGCGACGCCGTCGGTGCACAACTCTCGCAACTGAACACCCGCGGGATCAATGCACCAGGCGCGCAGACAACATAGAAGGAGGAAAGACCAATGGAACAGACGCTGATCGATATGAAAGTCGAGATGAGTTTCTTGATCCCGACCAGCGTCGTCGGCAATGCCGGAACGATCAACACCGGCGCCTTCGATCCTTTAAGTTCACTAGCGGACATCTGCCGGCGGGAGCGAATGTGGTTTCACGTAGACGGCGCCTTTGGCGCCCTTGCCGCCCTTTCTCCAGAGCTTCGCCTCCTTGTGGCAGGGATGGACCGCGCTGATTCCGTCGCTTTCGACATGTACAAGTGGATGTACATGCCCTATGAGATAGGTTGCGCTCTTGTGCGAAAAGAGGAGGAGCACCTCCGGTCGTTTTCTCTGACTTCCACCTATCTGACTCACACCGAGCGCGGGTTGGCGGCTGGTGAAGCGTGGTTCAGTGACTACGGCGTCCAGCTTTCGCGAAACTTCCGAGCACTCAAGGCCTGGATGTCAATTCAGGCGCATGGTGTCAGCAAGTACGGGCGTCTGATTCAACAGAATGTGGATCAGGCTTGCTACCTTGCAGCGCTCGTGGATGCTTCACCTGACCTGGAGCTGATGGCACCGGTCCCTCTGAACATAGTCTGTTTCCGGTTCCGTGCACCTCATCGGGACGACGCCTCATTGAACAAGCTCGACGAGGAGCTTGTGCTGCGGCTGCACGACGGGGGAATCGCACTGTGCTCATTCCTGACCATCGGTGACAAGTACGGCCTTCGCGTTGCAACATTCAACCACCGCAGTCGAAGGGACGACTTCGATGTCTTTGTCGGAGAGGTGATAGGGTTGGGCAAGAGCCTGCTGGATGAGGGCTTTGCACAGGCGTAGTGCGCATGTCCTTCAAGAGGTGAGTGGGGTGGCAACTGACAGCACGCATGGCATACTGCACGTTGGGCGTTGTCCGTGACGCGCAGCTTGCCAGCTGCGCAAGCCGGATCCAGTGCGTTCCCCGCAGCTTTGAGTCTCTCCCTGCAGGGCATCTCAATCTTGCCGCTGGCGGTGTTCCCGTTCTGGCCTCCGTTCGCATGCCGGAGGGCCCCAAACGCACTTGAATCAAACGCCCCTTTGCTCTGCGACGACATCGACGTAGGGGCATGCGAGCCGCCTTCTTGACATAAGGCCTCCCGTTCCGACACGAGCCGCGTGTGCGCACGCAGCACGACGAGCTTGTTGAGCCGTACCGGACATAAGCATTAGCAGGTGAGCAGCACTGGCATGGCTCGCGACGAGCCGCAAGACGTAGGAAAATGGACTCTCCTTCTCGATAGGGGGCCTTCGTCTTGTTGTACCGAACCAACATTCCCGGAGCTTATCCAGACGTGTCACCTGCGCGCGTGCCCTTGCTGTTTCTCCTCAGTTGTGATACAACGCCCTCTGTCAAACAAGGGGCGTTAAGACTGGTGCGGTTCTAGACTCAAACCAATCTGGGCTCCACTTCAAGGATTCGTAGGGCGATTTGAAGAGGAAATGGCGCTGGTCAGCCGCAAGCTGATGGCTGGTCCCCAGTTCTGAGTCGTTCCCTGAATCCGCCAACACCAACAATCGGGAGGGCTTCACCATGCGATACCGTACTTTCGGTCGGCTGGATTGGAAACCATCGGCGCTGGGCTTCGGTGCAATGCGGTTGCCCACGATTGACGGCGACCTTGGCAAGATCGATGAGCCTGAAGCAACCCGTATGATCCGGTTCGCCATTGATCACGGCGTCAACTACGTGGACACCGCCTACCCTTATCACCAGGAAGCCAGCGAGCCGTTCCTGGGGCGAGCTCTGCAGGATGGCTACCGCGAGCAGGTCCGGCTAGCCAGCAAGATG
>JAUWLF010000063.1 GCA_030613785.1 Chloroflexota bacterium
GCGTCAATTGCGTGCCGAGCGGCTCAGTACCAGGGGAGGACAACTCCATCCGCATTGAGTTCGGGGGCTGGACAGCTGGTGACTACCTCTGTAAGCGCTGGACAATTGACTCCCAGGTGTACCATCCGACCTACTGCCTCACTTGGACATCCCCGCCTCCCGCTAGTGACCCCCCTTACTACTTCCCCTGTGAGTATGGAGCGATGGCGCGGGATGTGTCCTTCTTGGCAGACGAGTTGAGGCCTGCCAATACCATAGACAGTTATCTGGGTAGGCACACCATAACGTTTTGGGAGGAGAATCCGCCTGGTACGAAGGTTGACGAGGCCGAGGTCTCGTTCCTGGTCGCTGAGGTCTGCGAGGTGGAGGTGGAGTTCGTGCCAGAGCCGGGGACGATAATGCTTCTGGGCAGCGGTCTCGTTGGGCTTGCAGGATACGCCACCCTGCGCTGGAGGACGAGAGAGTAACCGACTGAGTACACTCTAGCTATTGAAGGGCTGTCCTTTCCGAGGATGGCCCTTTTCTTTTTCCTTCTGAGGTCATGCATGGTCCGCTCGGACCACTCATGGTGTGACAAACCGAACCTGTCATTGCGAGGAGCCCGCAGGGCGACGAAGCAATCCCCAAGGGCGTGGGTGGAGATTGCTTCGCTTCTCTCGCAACGACAGTGGGGCGTTCCTTTGCAGCTTGACACGCATGCCCAAAGGTGGTATACTGTGTACGATCATTGGACAGTGTGGTGTGCAAACGAATGAAGGAGGCGAGGGAGATGAAGAAGCATTGGCGGAGCGGCGTGTTGTTGGGCGTGAGCATGGCGTTGTTGCTAGCAGGCGGAGTGGCGCTGGCGCAATCGGCGAGCGTAGACGAGGTGTGTTTCGAATGCATCCCAATGGATTACGAAACACATCCAGAGGACATCCCGTATGATCCCTTCTTATTCACCATCACCGGTTCGGGGTGGGTGCCGGGTGATGCGGCTGTGAGTGTGGAGTTCTCCTTCGGGAGCGGCAAAACGGAGACCACTTGAATTGACGCCAGCAGTCCCGGTGGGACTGTAGAGGAAACCTTTGGATTCTGGTGCGACGGGAGCCTGTTCAGGCCAGTTATGCCAGCGTCGGCCTGCGGCAGTGAGGTCGGAGCCAACAATGGTTTCACGGCCGAGGACTTCGCGGAGGTTGAGATATGCCTGAGCCAACCCGAAGAGGAGGCCTGTGTCTCCATTCTTATGTCAAAGGACTGCACTCCAGAGGAGGTAGAGGAGGAGTTCGTCCCCGAACCAGGCTCGATTCTGCTGCTGGGGAGCGGTCTGGTTGGCCTGGCGGGATACGCCACCCTGCGCTGGAGGACGAGAGAGTAGCCGATTGAGTACAGTCTAGCTATCGAAGGGCCATCCTGGGAAAGGATGGCCCTTTTCTTGTTGTGCGGAGGCCCAGGGCCGCTGTCTTGAGACCTCCCAATTTGCCCTTGAGCTCAGCCTCTATGGGCACGACATCCCCTGGCAACGTCCGGCCTTGGCCCCCGTGAGCTAGATCGTCCACTCATCATGGACCACAGCGACCAGATACCAGATTCCTTCTTTCTCCTCCAGCACCAACCGCAGGCTCCGCCAGTCCAAGCCCACGAACTGCGGATCGAATCCCTCCAAGTGATACTCTATGGTGGTCGCCTGCGCATAGACCTCTGCGATATTGTTGATGGTGTTACCCATTCCTATCGTTTCGCTGAAGCCGACCACATGCGGGCGTGCGAAATCGACATCATACATGAACCGGTCATAGTACTCCCGAAATGTGAGCTGGATAGGTTCGCCCGTTCCGTCAAAGCTCCCCCATGTATAGACGGTTTCATCGGCAAGGATCTCCTGGATCCGCTCTGCACTGAAGACGAGATCCTCACCGCGCAGATAGGTATAGGGTGAGAAGCGGACGCCTTGGTCTGGATGCACCAAGCTGGCCAAGGTCGCCAGGTCTTCATCTTTGAGGGCCATGATGATTTGCGCAGCGCGAAGCGCGACCTCGTCGCTGACCGAGCCGACCTGGCGAGCCAGGTAGTTGCTGTTCACCCAGCCCGCGACGTCCTCGTACTGGATCGGCACCCACACCGCGCCGTCCACCTCCCGGCCGGAGCCGGTCACGTCGACATCCATCCCGTAGGGAGGAATGGTACCAACGATGGGATGGGACACACCCGCCTGTGCGCGAACGTTGAGTACGTCGTCGGTCGCCACATCGACGACGGCGTACGGTCCAGGAGTGACGTCGATGGACAGTTCCGGTGTGGGAGTGGGGGAAGGTGTGGGCGCGGCTGTGGGCGTAGGAGTGGGAGTGAGCGTAGGGGTCGGTGTGGGTGAGGGGGGTTGCGGCGTCGGGCTTGGCGAGAGGGGCACAGCGCACGAACTGGCCAGAAATGCTGCCAGGAGAACCATGCCACTGAACAGAAGGGGGTGCTTGAGGAAAGGTCTTCTCACTGTTCTCCTCCCTGTCGATGCGATTTCTGGCGGATCGGACGAGGGGTGACAGGCTCCGTTCGAGCCAGTGGGCCTGATGCAGTGCTAGAGCCTCTGCCCGTCGCGACTGAAGTGTCTCGCATCAGGACGATACTTGGATCCGAGGGTCGTCTACTCGTCACAGAGGATGTGCAACGTCCAACTCGACTCACCGCTCAGCGGCGCTCCTGGAAAGCCTACGGGCCACGTCACCTTGAAGCCGTCTTCGTAAGGGAGTTCCTGCTCCGCTTCAGTATCTACCGGTGCCGTGAGACCGCCTAGGATAGCGCCGCTACACTCCCCAGAAGTACCCACTATTTTGTGTTCTTCCCAAAGGATATCCAGATGGACGTGCAGCTTTCGCTCTCCCGACTCGTCAGTGACCAGGTTTCCCGTGAGTGTCGCATCTGTGGTACCTATGTGCTGCCACGTACATTCGCCAGCGGCTCCTTCGCCCCCGACCTGGAGCTGCGCGTTGCCGCGCAATTCCGGCGGATCTGTGGTGAGGTCCGCGGTGAACGGAATCACCCCCGAGTACGTTATCTCATCCCTGAGAGGACCAGCCTCAATCTCCATCAGTTGATAGTAGTCGATCTGAAGCTCATAGTTCGGACAGGGAGGCGGTGTCTCCGTGGGGGATGGTGGAGCTGTGGCGCTGGGCTGGGGACCCGAAATGGCGGGAGTAGGCGTGGCTGTGGCCTCTGGCTCAGGTGGCCCAGGTGTGGGCGTAGGCGTAGGGGTTGGCGTGGATGCTTCGCCCGGCGCGGGCTCTGGGGCGCAAGCCACCAGGGTGAAGGCCATTCCCAACGTCACCAGCATGAGCCACAGCATGGTCTTTCTCATCCTGAAAGCCTCCTCTTGTGTTATGCTCCAGGTTGGCGCGCCGCTCTGCGTGGTCAACCCCCGTAGGGTCTCCTTTTATAGCTTAGCACTGGGCGGTTGGCAGTGCAAGCCCGGCCCGCTCGCTGTGCCGAAGTAGGCGGCCAACGTGGTCAGACAGCTTCTCCTGGCGCTTGTCTATGATATTGTGACCGGCCATCTCAAACCTCCGTTGCCAGCGGCGGATAGTGCTTCCTCAGCCAGGCCAGCACTTCCTCCTTGAAGGCCTTCACCTCCCGCAACAGCGAATCCACATCTGTCTCTGAGATCTCTCCCGGTCTATCGTAGGAACTAACTGCACGCTTGCGACGGCAGATCTCGAAATACTTCGCGTAACCCG
This sequence comes from Chloroflexota bacterium, assembly GCA_030613785.1. Classification (GTDB taxonomy): domain Bacteria; phylum Chloroflexota; class Anaerolineae; order UBA7937; family B3-Chlor; genus JAUWLF01. The sequence continues at coordinate 3,705 of JAUWLF010000063.1, forward strand.
CTCCTGCATTTCCCATCGTTTCTTTGAGAGCCTGGAACGTAGTGAAGTGGTGTCCCATGCCATAGGTCTCGTAGCCGTTGGAGTAGAGGGTGACGGTGGCCAGTTGCAGGGCTGCTTCGTAGGCAATGGTGAACCGCCGATCTGTCGACACAGCTTCCACCGATGCATCGGCGAGATTGCGCTCGACCACACCGAGGAGGTCGGCGATCTCCCGGGCGGAGGTTCTATGCGTCCTTAGCCTTCCGTCGGCCAGCAAGCGACTCAAGATTTTCGGCATTTCCCACCAAGAAGGTTTTTGGCTGCTCCAGAATCGAGAGGACGAAGTGGTTCCCCGATGCCACCTTGGCCGCGAACTCCTCCGGAGTCATCATGACGGGGTTGATCTCACGGGCCAGTTGTGATGTAGCCTCGGCGAGCACGCCCGAGAGTTGTCTTGCCGTAACGGCGCCGACCACGAAGAGATCGATGTCGCTGAGTCTGGTCTCCTGATCTCTTGCGTAGGAGCCATAGATGAAGGCCACGCGGATGGCGCCCTCTACTCGCTCTATGTATTCCCTTAGGGCGTCTCCGAGACCCACAGTCTTGAGGAAGATCGATTTGAGCTCTGGGAAGATCGGGCAATCCTTCTGGACCTGGTAGTATTTCCGATTCCCCTCGAAAGTGTGGGAAAGCAGACCAACCCCTTCCAACCTCGCCACCTCGCGCTCAACAGCACGGACAGGTTGGCCGGCCAAGGAGGCCACTTGTCTGAGGTAGTAGCGATTGCTAGGGTTGAGGAGGAAGAGCTTCATGATCGCCACGCGAGCCTGTGAAGAGAATATCTGTTCTAGCACTCGGTCCTCTCAGGATGTCTACGATTTGTAGACAATTGTCTACATTTCGTAGACAAAGTCAAGTCCTGTCAATCGGCTGAGTTGGCCAGGCGGGTAGTCCAAGATACCGCCCTCCGAATGGACTCGCCCTCTTGTGTAGACAGGTACCTTGACGCGTCCTTTCTCTATCAGACGAGCCAAGGAGGTGGCCAAGCCTTTCTGGTGGTTCGTCTAGTGCATCAATTCCAGGGCGCCACGCACGTTGGCCTGAGTGTCGTGGACGATGTCTCTCTGCCTGCTGCGCCGGCTCAAGACAGCCCTAGAAAGGGATCTCTTCCTCCTCCTCGTCGGCTTCAGGTGGTTCCACTGACCCGGGGTAGAGTTGCGTCCCAAACATCTTGGTGTATCCAGTCCACCCGCTCTCAGAGAGGGGTTCACTTTCCACAGCGTCGAGAAAGCCACGGGTGTCTCCATCGAGCCAGTCGGCGTGATGCAGTGCCAACGCCTCCAGCGTCTTGGGCACTACGGGAGAGCCTCGCTCCAATGCTCCATGGTGAGCGAGGATGGCGTGCAGGAGGCGATTGCGCAGCTCTCGGGGGAAGCCTTCAAGGCCGTCAATGGCGCTTTGGACCATCAGCGCTCCCTCCACGACGTGATCGATGAGCCTTCCTTCGTTGGTAAAATCCAGCCGAGGCCAGGCCGTATACGATACAGTCTTGCCCACATCGTGCAATATCGCGGCCGTCAGGAGCAGGTCGCGATCGATCTCGGGGTGCTCGCCGGCCACAAAGGAGCACAGTCTGACCACGGCTAGAGTGTGTTCAAGCAGTCCACCGACGCAGGCGTGATGGTACATCTTGGCGGCCGGTGCCTTGCTGAAGGTAGCATCGAACCCCTGGTCTGAGAAGATGTGATCGAGGAGGCGAGACAGGTGGGGGTTCTCAATGTCTTGACATAACTGGCGCAATTCCCGTCGCATCTCAGCCAGGTCTCGCTTTGCCGTGGGTAGGAAATCCTCGAGATCCAGGACCTCCACGGGTGCAAGGCGCTCGATCCGCACCTGGCGTTGGCCAGATCCTCGAGGATACTCTTCCACGCCCCCGTGTATCCAGACGCCTGAGCCCGTGACTAGCTGATCGGCAATGGCAGTGGGTACGTCCCAGTAGCGGGCCTCTATGCGGCCGGTTCTGTCTGCCAGGGTCGCCTTGAGGTAGGGGGATCCGGTCTTAGTCTCGTCAAGGCTAGATTCGGCGAGGAGGAATACCTCGCCGGCGATGTTCATTCCGATCTCCAGGTCTTTGATGAATAGCTTTGTCATTTGACTCCCAAGTCAACGCGCAGAGAGCACACAGGGCCTCGGCAATGGCCTGCGGACCTTCTGGCAGATCATCAGGTCATTCCAAACCCATTGCCCGGAAAGCAGCGTTCACAGGATCAGAGTAGAAGATGATCTGCAGCTTGTCCAGCACATCGGAAGGAATGTCGGCAAAGTCGCGCTTGTTCTCGGAGGGGAGCAGTACGCGCTTGGCCCCGTTATCCATGGCCAATTGCAGGCGCTCAGTCAGGGAACCAACCTTGATCAGCCCGCCGCGGAGGCTCATCTCTCCCAGTACCACGAGCGATTCCACCATCGGCTTACCCAGAAGCGCGCCCACCATGCCTACCAAGAAGGCAACGCCGGTCTCGCTCCCTTCCTTGGCTGCCATGAGGTTGACTGATTGCACATTGACGTCATAGTCGCTTGGGCTCTTGCTTAGACCCAGCCGCGATGCCTCGGACCTGAGGTAGGTGTGTGCCATGTCGATAGCATCTCGAACGGCCCTGGATGGAGAGCCTACCACCCTCAGCTTGCCACTCCCCTTCACGGGCTGAACTTCCACGCGGAAGATCACCAGCCTACCATCTGCTTGGTCGGTGCCTACGGTGAAGGTGACGCCAGGGTCCAAGGGGCCTGGCGTGATCAGACCACCGGCCGTTTGCTCGGGCACGGCGACAAAGGACTCCTGGCGCGATTCCAGGTCAATGTAGGAGAAGTTGACCGCCCAGAATTCCAGCCCGCCCATGCGCCGTAGTTGCTCCTTAACCCGACGGCGCCCTTCGAGCGCCAGCTGCAAATATTCCTCCAATTCGTCTTTGGACACCTGACCATTCGGATGCAGCAGCTTGACCAGACCCGAGACCGTCTTACGCACAGCCCGCACGTCCCGCTGGTTGAGGTGACTTCCCAGGCTGAAGTGCCTGTCCACGAGGTCTGCAAAGCCGGCCTTGCGCAAGGAGTGCCACACCTCGGTGATGTAGTCCACCACGAGGCCGTAGTGGGCGCTCAGGTACTCGGGTCGCATCTTGCTTAGCTCCCAGCCCGGCAAGTAGTAGTGGATGCGGTCTATCAGGGCCAGGTCCTGCATCTGATCCGACAGGGGCTGAAGTAGATGGGAGGTCTTGAGCAGTGTGGCCACGTCCCCGTCCAGATTGCCGTTGAACACAATAGCCGCTTCGGCTGGGACCTCCTCTTTCCCACGGGAGAAGCTGCCCGACTCCATGTAGTCCTTGAGAATCTGGATACCGATAGGGTCCTTGAAACGGACGCCGGCCACCTCGTCGAAGGCCACCACGTCCCACAGCCCGACAAGTCCCATTCGTCCGGTGCCCAGATGCATGAACAATTGGGGCACAGTGGTCTGTCCGCCTGAGATGAGGATGGCGTACGGGGAGATCTCTCGATAGATGAAGCTCTTCCCAGTGGCTCTCGGGCCGAGTTCCAACAGGTTGTAGTTGCTTTCGACCATGGGAATCAGGCGGATGAGCAGCAGCAGTTTCTTGCGTCGGGTGAAGTCGGGATTGGTAGGTTCTAGTCCGACGCTACGGAGGAGCACATCCACCCATTCCTCTGTGGTAAAGTGATCACGGGCAGCGAGGAAGTCGCTGGGGTCGGTGGATGACTGTTGGATAGGCTTCAGCCGCTCAACGGCGAAGGGTCGCGTGACACCGTGTTCCTGGAAGTCAGGATCGTAGGCCAGGTCCACGAGAGCCCAGATGCCACCAACCAGTAGCTTATCATTGTGGTGGACGACATCATCGGCGATGAACGCGTCCTTGACGCCCAGGTTGACGAGTTCGGCCCAGAAGTGGTCAACATTGGTGTCCAGACGGGCCTTCACCTTGTCCAGGATCCGATGGCGACCCTTCTGGCGGGTGATAGCCTTGACCTTCTCGCTCTCGTCGGCACGGACGTAGTTGCGGCTGAGGGTCTCGCGCACGTAATCGAGCCCCCTAGCAACGATCTCGGGGTCGGTGGAGGCGCAGTACTGACCCAAGAGATACTCCAGCACGTAGACCGGCACGTTGAAGCTAGCCTTTGTTTGGCGCACCAGGTCCTTGCGCACCACGCGACCCGGGAAAGCGTCTGCCAGTTTCTGATCTAGTTCATCCAGCACCAGCGTCTCTTGCATCACGTTTCACTCCATTCTCACCACAAATCTACGTCGCTGGTGGCCGCTTGCTCCGCGAGCACTTCGTCCGTCACGGCGTCACGGAGGATCCAGTGAACCTGATCACCCGGTTCCAGGCCGCATTCCATGGGCAGGAAGACATCAACCGTCTTCGACTCGGTGCGTGGGACGACGAACCCCAAACGAGGGATCACCGGTTGTCCCTCCTTCTCCAGACTGAGCGCCACCTGACGCGGCTGGTCGAACATGCTGACTGATATGGGTTCCAGAACCACCTGGAACTGAGCGCTGCGGATCATTCGCGGCAACTCGGCCCGGACGCCCACAGGTCGGCCCATCACCTGTTGTAGCACCGTGAGGTGTGGCACCACCAGCTCTTGGAGGGACAGTCCCCCGTGGACGTAGTTATACGGGCCTGGTGTGCGGAAGCAGCCGATGCCACGGGGGAACCAGGCCATCAGGTCTCGGCTACCTGGGACTGGAAAGCACAGCTGGTTCGTCTTCCCCAAGCTGGATCCCACCAAGTAGCGGGACTTCTTAGTTAGTGCTGGGACAGTGCGAACACTGACCTTTTCGTGCTCGGCGACCTCCTCGAGCAAAAGGAAACCGTGATCGGTCACCACGTGCACTTCGTCCACACCCAACTCGAGCAGCTTGTGTATCCCTTTCTTGAGCGATTGAAGCAGTGTGCTGAAGGTGTTCCAGGCCAGAGTGCCGGCTGTCTCGCCCACCGCGTCGAGCGTGGTGTCGAAGACGACATAGGCCGGTGCCTCCGGTATCCGGTCGGCCGGTGTGTTGAGTAACTCATCCAGGTTGTAGAAGACCGGATCGTCGAGATGTCGCTCCAGCCACTGCCGCCGAGCGTCCTTGTCCTTCAGATTGCCGCTGTCGTCAATGGTGATCTCCCAATCATTTCCGTAGGCGACCTGGCACCGATCACCGCCAGGTAGAAGGGCTGCCATGCCGATGGCGGTTACGGTCGGGATGGCGGCTATCCGAGCGGTAAGTTGTCGGCGATCACCTGCCCGCTCCACCTCCAGCGCTTGCCACAGTTCCTGACCTAGTTCATAGCGTAGGGCGTCCACGAACATCACGGCTATCCGCCGGGGCGTTTGTGGCTCGGCTATGACTTGATCCCAGAAGCCGTGTTGAGCGTGGAGAGCTTCCGAGGGCCATCGGCCTTCTGCCTCAAGCAGCGTGCAGAAACGGTCGTTCATACGATGCAAAATATCGCGATAGCTGCGAGCGCACCGGTCGCGGAGTCGGTCGTATGATTTCGGCTGGGTATCGAGCGCCTCGCGCAAGACGCGGAAGGAATGATCGGCGCGCCACCAGGTATCAGCGTAGCGGGCCAGCAGCGCTCCTGGCGTTGCCAGTCCATCCACTTCCTCACGGGCATGCTGAATGGCCGCCAATAGATCCGCTGCCCGTGCAAGCAGGGCCCAGCCCGGCGCGCGCCCTTCGCGCGCCCAGAAGCTCTCTGCTCGGGCTTCGAAATGTGCCTTGTGCTCTTCCAGCCAGGCCCGCCAGTCCGCCTCACTCTCTAGTTCGGCCATGGCCGCCTCAGCCTTTTCCCACAGGGTAGCTTCCACGTCCGCAAAAGTCGGTGTGAGGCCCAGGCTGATGGGGGCAGGCAGTCCAGCGGCCCATCCGGCCAGGTTGTAGTTCTTCTCCAGTTTGTCGCTCAAGTGCATGTAAGCGGTCTTGTAAGCGCTGTCCCGTTGCCAACGATCAAGGAAGGTCTGACAGCGCTCGAAGTAGAGTGGTGCTGGCAACTGAGCTGCGTAAGGAAAACCCTCCGCTTGCTCTGCGTCGGTGAACGCCCGCACCAGTACTAGTTGAGCGGTCAACCGGCGAGCGACATCGCCTGGATCATCCTCGGGAACGGCGGCCAGACCATAGGCACTCTCCAGTTGCGCGAAGAAGAGACCGTCGAGCTGCTCCCGCTTTAGCTCGGCCAGCGTGGCCTGTGGCTGGGCGAGAAAGCGGAGCAAAGCATCGTCAAAGTTGCCCAACAGAGTCTCGCGGGCGCGCTCCAAGTTGGCCAGATTGTACTCCCAAAAACCACGTCCTTTACCGATTGAGCGGGCAGCCAGCCGAGACAGCAAAGCGCGCAGTTCGTGGGCCACCCGCGGATCATCGGGGAAGTCCAGCCCCTGCCGTCGCAGAAAGCGGTACAGGCGCTCACGGAAAACGAGGCTGGTAGCGAAGAAGGGCCGCAGAACCTCGGCGTCCTCCCTGGGTAGGGGGAGGTAGACGACAGCTCGCTCGCCCGGCGAGCGCTGGATCAACTGGTAGCGTAGCTCCAGCAGGCTGCCCTGGTAGCGCCACAGGGGCACGTCAGTCAGGTGATCGAGCAGGGCAGCGTATTCCTCACCACTGTCGAACCATAGCACCGTGTCGTGGTTCTTGGTGCTGTTGAAGTAGGATTGGAAGTGCTCGACTAGACCGTTAAGTAGCATAACCCACTCTCAATGTTGAGAAGTCCGCAGAGCTAGCTCCGCACGGCTCTTCTCCCACGGGCGGTCGCCTCTACTCCGGAAAATGTGTATGGAGCACTCCCCGCAAACCTATGGCACCGCACACGGCCCATGGCGTCCAGATAATCAACAGCCATACTGACCCTCACTGGCTCCATGTTCAACCTCTCAGAGATGACTGATCCCGACACTCTCCCTTCGGAGGCAATGAGGGTCAACACGCTGTTAACATCCGTCTTTGAGTCCACGCCTAAGAAGTGTGGGGCATACTTCACCCAACCATGTGGACGAACTCGCACTGCTAAGAAGGTGAAAGGTGTCATACCTCCCTCACGGATGACTTCTATGATGCCATTACCCTCGAAGACTTCAATAGCATCGTTGATGACTTGCGCTGGCAGATCAGGGAACGCCTCGCGGATTTGGGAGGAACGCACATGCCGAGATGTCGTCTCAGCTTGCTGTTTCACTATGTATTCGAGGATGCGTGTTTCCTCCAGGTCGTAGTCGTCTAGTGTCAGCACTTCTGTGAATACTTCTGGTGTGTCTCCGATAGGCGGCTTTATCGTCGTGCCATAGATACTAGAGAGCACCGTGTGGAGCCCGGCGTCGTAGTCGCCTTCGGGATCGATATTGATCCAGGCCGTGGCGCGCAGCGCAACCGGCACCTCGCAATCATCGATCCGGACAGGGATGATCTTCGTCCGCTCTTCAATCCTCTTCACGAGCGCAGCATCCAGTTCCTCAACCACCCACGGCTTCTTGACGCTATTATGAGACAGGATAATGACGAATGCAACACATTGGCCAATACCTTGCTCGAAGATCTTGTCAATCAACTTATCCCCAGGCAGAATCTCCCATTCGTCGACCCACGCATTTATGCCATTGTCTCTTAGCTTTTCTGCAAACTGAAGAACAAAAGGCTTATCTTCGCCAGCGTGACTTATGAAAGCTTTCGGCGGAACATCGCCCATAGCACCTCCTCATACTACTTTCCTGTGCCGCAACACCCCCGCCTCCTGTAGCGGGCTGATGTTCACTTTCACCCCATCGTCCAGCACCGGGTCGTAGACGCCACCCCTGAAGGGCCCTTCGGCCCAGTCGGGAATATCGCAGTTCACCTGGGCCTGAATGACGCTGAGCAATCGCTTCTCAAAGTCGGCCAGGTCGTCCAGAACGGCCTCAGCCCTCTCAATACGGCGGGAGGCCTTGTCTGCCTTTGCCGCTTCCAACTCCGCCTCGGCAGCCCGACGTCGCGGCCATAGATACTGGGTTTGCACCTTGCGCAGCGTGTCACGATCTAGCTTGTGTAGGTAGACGAAGCAGCCGAACGCGTTGCCTGGGCTAGCCAGATGCCAGATGATGGGCCGACGCTTGTAGAGTTTGGTGTGCCACTTGAAGAAGGGTGCGTCCAGCCAGTCGGCGATGCTTTTGCCAAGAACCTGTTTGATGTCGGTCTCCATCCTGAAGGCGGCATCCTCGGCAAACTCAGCCTCCATCCAACGGCGCACCTCGTCCAGGGCGGTGAGCTGGCCGGTGCCAGGGGTGACAGGGACGACACCGTCTCGATCCTCCTTGAGGGCCTGAAGTAGGAAGTGGGAGATAAGGCGGCGCACGTGCTCGCGGCGTTTTTCCTTATCCGACTTACCCTCCATTTGGGGCCAAACCACTTCTCGTGGCCTGTCGCCCAGTTCGCGTTCAATGAGAGCACGGTCCGCCTCTGAAATCTCGTAGAGATCGTATACGGCCTCGTCAATCTGGGCCTGGAGTTCTTGCAGGCAGGTATCGGCAGACTGCTCGACGGCACGGACGTAGTCCAACAGGCCGGTGAGTTGACTGGTTGGTGACTTAGGCGGCTGGAGGTCCTGCACACCGGGCAGCAGTGTCCCGCGATAGGCCTGAATGAGCCAGGGAGCGTCAACGCGGGTGCAGGTTTCATTGCAGGTGTCCCACATCGCTTTGATGTCGCAGCATTGCCTGGCTTGGTTTTCTAGAAGCGTCTTTGCGTCCCCGCGTGGCAGCTTGAAAGGAACTCGAGCAACATGGCCAGCTTGGTAGTGCCTCCCAGGGTTAATCATGGTGAGAAAGAGTTCAGCGAGATCTGAGTTGAGTATTGCCAAGATTGCCCATCTGTCTTCGAGCTGGCAGGGGAACAGCCCTTGACCTTGGACCGAGAAGATGATGTCTCTCGGTAGAAGTTGAGCACTGAATGCAATGCTGCTGATATTGATATACGTGATGCCGGGCTGAAAGTAGTATCGTTCGTTCTGCGGCCGCGAGCGTGGTTTGCCTTGGGCATTGGTGAAATTCTTGATTCTCTTACCGCTATGCTCCCAGTCAACGAGCAGATCAAAGTCCATGTAATAGCGACAGTAGTTGCCACCTTTGGCGAACATGTTCCACCTTCTGCCTCGGCCTCTTGTTTCGCTTGACACTTCCCAGAAGCACCTCACAAACTGGGGATCGCTTCCTGTTTGCAGACCCACCCTGGCTACTGCAAACTCTGGATCTAGGGACGGCAAATCTTGGAAAAGGGTCCGCAGGCTCTCTGGAGACCAATACACAAATGCCGAGCCCGGCAACGCGCTGAATTCACTTGCGACAATATGGTAGCAACCTTGCTTCTCCAAGTTGTCTAAGGAGTAACAGAACTCCTCGCATTTGTTGGAGGTCAGATCCAGCCGAATGAACGTGGTTGGTCTAGCGGCATCTGTGCGAATTCCATCACTCTTGTTCAAGACCGTACCGGCAGTTTCCACCGTTGCATCGTCCAAAACGCCCAGTCCCAAGTCCAGGAGGGCGACAGGCCCACTCTTTGCCAGCAAGATCTCAGTTCTGAGAGACGCAAACGATGACAGATACAGAAAGGTTCGTGAGGTCAAGGCACCAACATAGCCGCCATCGGCTGCGAAGTCAAGGGCTCGTTCGAAGAAGGCAGCATAGACGTCGTGCTTCGTCAGTGGATATGTCTCCCTCAGGTGTTGCTTTGCAGCTGCGGTTGTATGACCATACGGGGGATTCATCACCACCACGTCGTACTCGTTAAGGAACACGTCTAGCAGATGAACAGTCTTTGCAACCTCCTTAGCGAAGAGTTGGGCATTGAGGTCGTGGGTCTGCAGCGCTTCGACAGCGAAGGCGCGCAAGTCGTCCAGAAGGCGGGCCACGGTGTAGTGCGCCCCCCACTGCTCAGGTACGGCACCGGCGGTCTCGGCAAGGGATAGTTGACGCACCGGGGGCTCAAAGCCGGGCAACTCCTGCAGCCGGTCCTGGTCCCAATCTTCCACCGCGGCGTGGCCAGCCTTCACCAGGATATCCTGCAGCCGCTCCTCCACTCGCAGCAAGCTTCCTACCTCGGCCACGTTGGCCATGTCCTCCAACACCTGTCGCACCGCATCCTGTACGACTTTGTCGTCTTTGTACTTGTCCAGGAATTGTTGGCGGGCTCCGTCAGCGGGCAGCACCGCGTCGGCCACTACCAGGTTGAGTTGCGCAATATGCGCTCTGGGGTTCGCCGTCTTCGCCTTGATGAAGAGGCTCAGCCCCGCCAGTTGCACTGCCCGCAGGTCTATGTCAACCCCGTAGAGATTGTGGCGTAAGATCGCCTCGGGAACCTCCTCATCCGGCAACGCATCGTCACCGCTCACCCAGCCGCGATCGCGGGCGTCGCGGTAGATGTCCCGGAAGACCTCAAAGGCGTAGTGCCCAAAGTGCATTGTCCCACAGGCAGGGTCAATCAGGCGGATGTCCTGAGGAGGCTTAGGATCGCGCCGCCGCGGAGCCTTGGGGTCGTTGATCGGTGAATCTGGATCCAACCGAAACTCTCTCTCATGGTCCCCTTGTCCGCCTTCCTCCCCTGTCCCCAACGGCTCCGGCACGAGGTAATCGCACTTCGCCCTGACCCGTTCCGAATCCGGGTGCATCTCCAGCCACAGGCGGCCCAAGGTGTTGTCTACCAAGAACTTGACTATCCAGCGAGGGGTGAAGAACTGGTTGATGACCGCCACCTCGGCCGGAAGGCGGGGGCGGCCCCGCTTGCGGATGGCCTCCTTCTGTTCAGCATTGTAGAATTGGTAGATCCAGCCGATTATCTCATCCTCGGCCCAGAGAGTACCGTCTTTGTGGCCCGCCGCGTCGTCCAAGCCGTTAATGAGACCGACACACTCCTTCAGTACAGGGTGACTGGGCCACACGATGGAGCTCGCTGGCACCGGATGATCCGTGGTCGGGCCGCCCACGTCGAAGAGGAACTTGAACTCGGCGTACACTTGCCGGCAGATGTGGCGAATGGCAGCAGGGAGAGCGTCGTCGGGCTGGCGGGCCTCGTCGGAGTGAGCGCTGCGGTAATCATAATGCGCACGGGAGCGACCGCCGTAGGCGTGGCGCACACTGATGATCTCGGGAATAAGTCCCCGCACCTCCAGACACTTGAGGGCCACCAGCCGGTTCAGATGGGTGAAGGCTACTTCCCTCACGAACCAGTTCACGGCCTCACCCCGCTGCTGAGGCGTAGCCTTATTGGGGTCGGCTGCGATGCGGCGGAGGTGCTGCTCCAAGGCGGACTTCAGCCGAAAGTGGTCAATCGTCGCCTGGTCGTCCTGCTGGATGTGGGACAACCGCTCCAGAGGCAGCCAGCGCTCGCCAGCGAAGCCGTAGCGCTTCAACTGGATGGCGATATCGCCCTCTAGGGTGCGACGCAGTGTGAGCACCAGCGACTTAATCGCTGCTTTTGCCTTTCGATTCATCGCTTGGTGTGGATTCCCTGATGGCCAGAGGGCACTGTCATAACCCCTGTCTTGTAGCAGTTCATCTTTACGATTCGGAGTAGTCGTGGGCTACGATGCCGCTTGGGGAAATCGTGATCACATCGACTCCTCCACCTATCGGAGCTGTTTCCTCCTTGGAGAAAAGTTCATAAATGCTGGCGGTAAGCTGGATCTGAAAACGTGCCAGGGCGGCGTGCTCCTCAAGACTTGAGGGGGCACGAAACCCCTCCAACTTCCATTCCTCTCTTAATGCCCAGATTGTCCGGAATAAGGAGTAGACGTGCTCAGCTACTGCGACATATGGCGCCAACGTACCATTGTGGTAGACGCGGCTGCCATGAGTTTGGAGATACTTATGCAGGAACTCTAGCTTGACAAAGCTCACATCCCTCTGCAAGAAGTCTTCGGAGATCGCAAAAGTCTCGCTGGTGCCGTCATAGAAAATGCCTCGCAATCCCTTGATATTCCTTACGAACCAGAACGTCGGCAAGCTCAAACCTTCGTGCTCTGCGTACCCGGCCAAATGGAAACCCAGCATCCGCCCTTTTTGGTTAGGAGTGAGCTGGTTTTCCAAGTCCGCCTTCAGGCGGTGGGCGAACTGCTCCAATGATTCGCAGTCGGTGTTATCGCGGATGAAGCCCTCCAGCCACTCATCCATCAACATCTTGTCTCGTCCTACATGTGAGTTGCCAAAATACCCTATCGCCCCGGTCAAGTGTTCAATGCCCAGGATCTTCTTTCGCCGGCAGGCCAGTCCGCGTACCTTCCCAGTTTCTGGATCGATCCAGCTGAGGTTTCTGTCAGCGGCAAACACAACTCCCGTATCTGTCATTTCCGTCAGAAGCAGTGTCATCCCTGCGTCCTCTCGCTTGGCCTATTGGGTGACTCGCGGCCGATTCGACTGAGCTACCTTGCCTAGCTCATGCCTCCTACTCCAACTCCACAACTTCAACCTCATGGAGGGCCTCAATGACCTTGCCCCGGAGCGCGTCTAGCGCCTCGTCCAAGTCAGCCTCATTCTCGATGCGCGGCTTCGGCACCACCTGGGCCACCCGCACCCGCCGGATGCTGGGCGCTTCTTCACCATACTCTAGTTCTGTCTCATAGCGATCCCGTAGTTCCCGCACCAGGTTGGGCAGGGCGATGGCCTGCAGGTACAACTCCTTCAGCGGGGCGCTGCATTGCGCACATTTGAGGTCCTCTGCAGCCCACTTCAGGCCCTGACATTCGTATGTGAACAGCGGTTGCACAGGGACATTAGCCGATTCCAACCCCTCCCTCGCCTGGGTCACCTTCTCGTCGCGCTGTTGGTGCACGACGGTGTAGACTTTGCGGAACCGGTCCCGCAACGGGGTGAGGGTAGTGGTGAACTCCTCCCACTGGTGCGCCGCTCGACCTGCGGCAACCACTGCCGCCAATCGCTCCCGCCAGCCCTGGGCATCTTTCTCGGTCAGCGGTTCGGTCCCAGGAACGCCCTCGGCCAGCTCGATCTCTCCCAGCAGCGCCTGGGCCCGTCGAAAGATGGGTAGTCTCTTCTCACGGATGAACTGGTAGAGAGCCTGCACCTCAGCATGCCAGGTGCGCACTTCGTCCACGTTCTCAAGAAACGCTTTGACTACCTTGCCGGGACGCACGAAGCGCGTAACTCGGCGGTGGAGATCTTGACTGCGCTGCACCGCCTCCGGGATGGGATAGCCGGCCGGCCGCAGTTGGAGCGCTACCCTCTCGGCGCGGTCGTTCCACTGCTTCATGTCTTCGCGTATCTGCGCCGCCAATGCGTTAGCCGTCTCCTCCCGCCTAGGCGCGTCGAAGATCACCTTCAACTCGCCCTGGGCCTGGCGCAACTCGTTCGGCGCGACCGCTTCCTCCTCCTCGTACGAAAAGACAGCTCGCCGGAAAGGGTGTACTTTGGTGAAGAGTACCTGCGCCGCCGGAACGGTGTAGTCAGTGTAGTTTACGTTCTCGGCCTTAGCCGAGACCATCCCCGTGCGGAACATCGCTGCCAGAACGAGTCGGACGATGACTGGGTGCCAGCCGTAATCTCCGCCTGTGAAATGGGCCTCCAGCGCCTTGCCGCTCAGATCGCCCCCTCGGTGAGTTCGTCGTTCCAACTCTCGCCGCACCTCCTCCACCACAGCGCTGTGCTGATTCAGATGCCCTTCCTCATCAAAAAGATCCAGAGTAGCCCCCACAGTGGACAGGGTCTGGGCGGCCATCGTCAGGACAGCTTTAATATCCCCTTCGTTGGGCTTGACAGCCGCCAGATCGAACTTGGGGTAGACGTGGGGGACCACCTGACTGATGTGTCGGTTGAAGATTGGGTTGAGGGTAGCGCTGCGGCCATCCAATTCCTCCGCCCGCCCGTTCCAGATGATTGTGCCGTTGATCAGGGCCACCCGGAGCGCGGTCTCGATCTTGCCCTGCAGCGTACTATGTTCCATCTCTTTCTCACGGACGATCTCCCGCTCCTCGTCCGTTTTGGACGCCTTTGATCGCCACTTCTCCAACACTGCGTCCAGCCGGATGGCGCGAGTCACGTCGTTCACAAGATCAGCGCTCTCAGCGGCGATCCAATAAACGGTTTCCGCGTGAGAGAAACTCTCAACTTGCTCCAGGTCCTGCACACTCAGTTCTTCCAATTCCACGTGGAGGGGAGAGTGGATCTCCAGAGTGATGTCCCCTCCCGAGTGCAATTCCTCCGCATCTCCCAACACGGTCACATCGAAGGAGCGCAGGCCCTCTTTGTAGTTCAACTTGCCCACGGGCCGGAGCACCTCCGCCAGCGCTTTGCGGACCGCACGACGACGGTCGGCCTGGCGGACGGTAACGCCGACTGCCTCCTCTTCGAAGCTCTTCTTGACCCCCGTGAGGAACTCCCAGACGCCATCCCCCTTGGGGACCACGTAGTGGGCGGCTTCAAGCCGCTTCATGCTAGATTCGATCTCGTCCTTGAGCGTCCCTACATTCTCTGTCCGCACGTCCCGGAGCAGGGCGTGGGCCAGCGTCTCCGCCGTGACGGCGATCCAGGGCACCGCCTGGAGCAGGTATAGCGCCTTGAGGACACGCTGGTCCACAGGTTGATATCCATGCAGCCGCTGCGGCAGGGTCTCGATCTCTCGGCGGTCCTGCGGCTGGAGATCCACAGCTATCTGATCGAATACCATGTCCATCGAGACAATCCGCCCTAGTTCGCCTGTTACCAAGCCGTTAGCCGGGTTGCGAAGCACCCCTTGCGCCATCCCAACCATGCTGCGCACCTCAGGATTGAGACCAAAACCTGTGGCGGCAGCGCTCCTGACGCCGCTGAAGATGGCCTGGATAAGACCCGGATGGTACGGCAGAAAGGGTGTATCCACCACGAAGTGATCGGCGGTCATGCCGGGCAGCTCGCGGCTGGAGCCAGGTAAGGTGGAGATCACAGCCAGCGCTCCTTCATGATCCTGGTAGAAGGCGTTGATATCGCGGATCCGCTCGGACCGTTTCTTGAAGATGCGGCCCTCCAGCACGATTTCCACGTCCTCGGCTGTTAGTGCAAGACGGGTGTCAAAGCGATCCCCAATCTTACCGAAATCTGCCTCAAGGGCCTTGACGCCGGCGATGAGTTCCTCTAACTTGGCTTGAGCGGTGACGATCAGCCAGAGACTGCCCTTCCCCTGAACAGCGAACTGTTCGGCAATGGACTGCAGCTCCAGCAGCTTCTGACCATCAGTGCCGATGAACTGCCCCATTTCATCCATCACGAAGACCAGACGCGGCGGCCGTTGGGGATCGCCGGTGGAAGCCAGCTCATCCACATAGTCAGCAAGGCGCTGAGCCAGGTCAGAGACGGTCAGCCGTTGGCCGCGACTCACCATCTCCAATGCAGCCAGAGCCTCGTCGCGGCTCCGATACTCCTCCGGCGCGATGGCCTGGAGAGCTTCAGCCACCGTCGAGCGGATGAAGAGATAGTCATCCCGCTCCTCAGTCCATGGGCTATCCACCCGCTTCTCCACCTCCACCTGGAAAACCTCGTAGAGCCCCCGTTTGATGAGGGACAGTTCCAAGCTGGCGACCACGGGGTCGGTGCTCAGACCACGGCTGGCCAGATACCGGCGATACATGATCTCGCTGATGCTCTCGTCCTTTTGGGTCTGATCCTGTTCGGCCTTGATCTGGAACATAATGACCCGGCTGTCCAGGAACCCCCCACGGTGCAGCAGCCCTTCGAGTCCCGCCTTCGCGGGGCTGGCGGCCAATCGTTCGATGAAGAGATCATGGGCCGTCCGGTCGGCGACCGGACGGTTGGTCAGCAGGTAGCTCAGTATCTTGGCAAAATGAGACTTCCCGGAGCCGAAGAAGCCGGAGATCCAAACGCCAATCTTGTCGGTGGGAGCGGTACGGGATTCAGCGTAGACTTCGAGGAAGTCGGTCAGTGCCCGCTCGATGGGCGCAGTGACCACGTACTCCCGCAACTCTGTCTCCACGGTCTCCTCTGTGGTGTCATCCACCTTGGCCACAGGCGGGATGTAGCGTTCCATAGGGTATACAAGGAGGTCTTTGAGAAGAAGGTTGCTCGCCATGATCATCTCCGTGTTAATCCTCTAGGTTGGCTCCGAAGAAGGCTGGATTATTCTTACGTTCGCTTGCTTGGGACCTCAAGTCAAATCTCGTGTTCGATAGTACCCACTTGGTCGCACTCCCAGGAAGAGAACTTGCCCGTCCACATCCACCTCGGCCGGATAGAAAATGACCAAGGCCATGGGTGGCGTGATGCGGTTGATGCAGTCATCCAGGACAGGGGCCAGGCGCAGATAGGGATAGACGAAAGCGGCGTCCACGAGAAAGATCACCCCATCGCCCTTCAGCCTGTCGGCGGCAGCCAATAGCTGATTAACCAGCTCCTGACGAGCGCGTTTGGCAATGCTGGCGCTCAAACGGTCCCTCTCGGTTCTCTCCAGCTCGAAAAGTTGATCCAGCCGGCCGTGCCGTTCGTAGTGAGTGAAGATCACTTCCCGGCAACTGATCCTCTCTACTGCCGTGCCCTTCTGTTTCAGGACCTTTTCCAGAAGCTCGCGGCGGCGACGGCAGTCGACTTCCTCCTCCGGTCGGTAGACCAGCCGCACGAAGGGTACGCCTGTGTTCTGGGCCAGCGTCGCCCGGTGGTGCAACAGCAGCTCTTCCAGTTCCTCAAACTTCTCCGGTAAGGGCCTCAACGCACGCCTCCAGACTCGGGTAGTGGAAGTCCAGACTATAGACATCGCCTCGATGCTTGAAACTGCAGTGGTGGGCTGTTGTCGCTTCGTCCAACATGCCTAGGACGTCAGTGGTTTCGAGGAAGAACAGTCGCCAGTCCTCGCAGGCAAGCAGTTGCTGTGCTGTCCTCAGCCCGTCGTCGGCCAGACGGTACAGGACGTAGACAAAGGCTGGCAGCGGCACGTAGACACGTGTGAACTGCTTTTGCCTCAAGCCTTCCAGCAGGCCGAAGTCCCGCAAGATGGTCAGAATGTTGCTAGCCACCTTGTCACGGGTCTGAGGCGACCACGCTTCTAACTCGGGATGCTCTGCTGCGATGGAGTCGAAGTGACCATGGATGGCGCCCTTATCAATGCCGCTGTAGCCTTCAGCATAGCGGTGATAGACGCAGTGGATAGTTGTGTCACGCAGGATGGCGGAAGAGCGACACATCTCGTAAAACAGCAGCAGTCTTTCCGTCTGGCGGTCGGGCGCGTGTATCACCATCCGCGCCAAGACTTGGGTACGGTCTTCCTCGGTCAGATATCGCACGTGCAAGCTGTCCCACACGCTTCTGCGCGTGAGCAGGGTCATCTTGCCCAGAAGGTCGTGATCCATGACCATGGTTCTGACCTCGTTGAGGGTCTGACCACGATCAATCTCCCGCAACACACCCAGCGTTTCATTTAGTAGGGCGCCCTTGCCAGAAAGCGTGCTGCTATAGGTTGACGTACAAGCCGACTTCATCATAACACCCGCATAACACCCAGTAGCTTCGCGATTGCGTCTGCGTGCGCTCTGAAAGCCGTCTCCCAATCGGGATTCAACGTCCCCTATCGGCAACCGAGCAGGCTACCTCGAGCGACCTCGTCCGCACAAAAAGAACTCGCCCCGACATGCAAGGCGAGCCTGGTCGAAGAAGAGACGATGGCAGGGCGCTCACCCCGCATCCTACACGCGTACATTATAGCACCCACGCAAGGATCTGCCAATATGGTGACACGAAGTCGTTATCAGGTACTGACAGTATGGCTGCCAATAGCCGACGTTGCTCACCGCTCGTCGCAGTTGGGGCGCCGGGATAGACCTCGTTGCCTCACAACCCAGCACACTGTCAGTGCCAGGGGGAGCACAAGCCAGGGGATGCACAAGTCAGCCCTGGAATGGGCCCTCACAGCCTTGTGGGACTCCTTAGTCACCGAGACGGTCTGGCTATCCCCGGACGCGGCGCCACTCCAGCCAGTGAAGTCCCAGCCAGAACTGGGGCGCGCCGTCACGTCCACCCGTGTCCCGGGGTCGTACCCTGTGGCGCGTGCCGAGCTCCCGGATGTTCTCTATGAAGGCGGTAGCAATCAGCCCGTCGGATGTGGTGATGTGGGAGGATACAGTCGTCGGCTACAGTGACTCCTGGCTCTCACCCCATCTGCACAAGCCCAAGCGCCGGACTCTCACGGCTTCCCTGCCCAGAAGCTCGAATGGTCTGTCTCAACGGTGTTGATGTGAACAGTAGATTTCTCTTCCACCACTGAGAGATGAAGAATCTCGACGGTGAAGGGGGGTTGCCAACTCAAGGCCAGGAGCCCACCGCAACTTGGGTTTCAGATATTCCCCTTCCACGTATCCAGCAGCGTCGGCAGATCGGCTGGATGCGATGCCAACCCCACCCGTCCGGCTGCTGCCCACAGGCGACGATCAAAGGTGGACAACGTCACCTGTGCATTCATTGCATCCTGCCACAGGGATGCCGCCGCCAGGTGGACAGCATCGTAGCCCCGGAGGTCATGCTCCCAGGCGAAAGTATCGGCGCGCGTGATCAACATCTCCGTTACCTGCACCTGCACCAGGTCAGACCATTCCTCTCTGAACAGTTGGAGACTTGCCCAGGCATCCTGTGGCGTCAACGCATCCATCCGCACCCCTTTGGCCAGCGCGGCTGCTACCTCCGCCCGACTGATGAGCGCTGTGCCGATCAGGTCTGCTCTGGATATCGCCTCGTTCACTTCCGGGGAGCCTGGCTCGGCCACGTACCGCTTCACCAAGGCGCTGGCGTCGAGATATAGTATCATTCCCGGTCGTCCAACAGCAGGTCGGCCACCGTCCGTTCGCCCCGCGTTCGGGCCTCGGGCGCTCGGGGGACCAGTTTGTGGCCGCTCCAGGCCACCAATCCGGCCTGGGCCAGTTCCTGCACCCGCGTCTCCACCGACGCGCTCAAAGGTACGATGCGCCCAATGGGTTTCCCCCGCTCGGTAATGACCAATGTGGCCCCGTCCTTCACTTGCCGCATGTAGGCGCTGAGCCGCGCCTTCAGTTCCCGAATCCCTACCGTCGCTTGAGTCATGGGCACGCCCTCCATATCGCTGTGGTTACATTATATCATAAGTGACCACAAATGGCAAACAGCCACCGATGAGGGTGTGTAAAGACGTCCTGGAGAGGTAGCCTCCTCCCCTGGATGGGGGAGGATTGAGGTGGGGGTGAACCATGCATGCAGTAACCGTGTCACCCTCCCCCGGCCCCTCCCATCGAGGGAGGGGAGCCAACAGCAGCCCCTCCTGCCCCTGGATGGGGGAGGATTGAGGTGGGGTTGAACGAGGCAAGCAGCAAGCGTGTCACCCTCCCCCCGCCCCTCCCATCGAGGGAGGGGAGCGAAAGGACCGGCCTCTTCTATTATGGTGCGATGGGATTTGCAGTCCCGGCGTGCGCTGGATTACACGCTTCGATACTTTGCTTCGCTACGTTCCGCAGCTACTCAGGATGCGTGCCACTTGGAAAGAAAAGGGCCTCAGGAGCGAAGCAATCGCCATGAGGCCCTCCATTGCCTGGTCTCTCACCTGGCGTCCATACGCTCCAGCTCAAACAGACTCGAAAACTGGAATCGTTCTACCAGCTTTGGAAAGGCCCAGTCTGAACGGGATATGTTAGCCTCCTGCAGAAGTCCTTCCAATGTCTGGCGTGGCTCGTTCACGACTACCAGTATTCGACGAGTGGTCTCCATGTCCGTAAGCAAGTAGTTGACAGAAATGTCATGGCGGCCGAAGTAGTACATCAGGGGATAGTCGGAAGGACGCGGGGCCAGTACCCGGTCACCTGGCCTGAGCCGGCGTTTGAGCAAAACGGCAATCGTCTCCGCATCCCTTAGTGTGCCGGTCTCGTTGGAAAGATAGACCGACTGTCTGCGAACGACCTCTGATCTTCCCCCGAAAAAGTGGACACGAAGATAAGCAAGATTCGTGTATACTACTATCGGAGGGACAAGGATGAAAAAGTCCAGAAGGACCTATACTGCTGAATTCAAGCGAGAAGCGCTGCGGCTACTGGAGACAAGC
>JAUWLF010000149.1 GCA_030613785.1 Chloroflexota bacterium
GGCCCTACCGCACAAATGGTCGCCATCTCTTCAACGAGGTTGGCGATTCCCAGCATTTGCTGATATCATCTCGCACAAGGACGTGACTCGGAAAGATGGCTATTAGGCAACATTCCCCAAGAAGGCCGGTTGCTCAGCAGAGGCATCGATATCCGCTTCACTGCACCGATAGTGCTCTTGTGCGGCAAGATTCCACAGGATGGAGCACAATGGACCTGATCAGGGAAAGGAGATAATCAACAAGTGTCTGGCAATCATGACCCCCACTTGGGAACCACATCCGTATGGGCAGGAGAGGACGAGGATCTGTTGCATAAACCGTCCGCGGTGCCGACAGTCCACAGCGTCTCATTCGATTATCGAGACGTAGATCAATGGCTGGAAGTCGCTCTAGCACAGAAGCGCGGCTACATCTACAGCCGCAACACCAACCCCACCGTGCACGCCTTCGAGGAGAAGGTGCGCCATCTGGAGCGCGCGGAGGCCGCCACCAGCTTCTCCACCGGCATGGCCGCCATCAGTAACACCCTCTTCACGCTCCTGTCGCCAGGGGATCGGGTCGTCTCTTTGAAGGACACCTACGGTGGTACCAGCAAGATCTTCCTCGAGTTCCTGCCCCGCTTCCAAATTGACGTCGTCCTGTGCGAGACGACGGATCACCGAGCCATCGAGTCCGCCGTCGCGGAGGGGTGTCAGGTCCTCTACCTGGAGAGCCCCACCAACCCTACTCTCAAGGTGATAGACCTGTCGCGCCTGGCAACCGCAGGCCACGAAGTGGGCGCCACCGTCATCGTGGACAACACCTTTGCCACTCCCATCAATCAGAGCCCTCTGGGATTGGGTGTCGATCTGGTCATCCACAGCGCCACGAAGTTCCTCGGAGGCCACGCCGATGCCTTGGGGGGCGTGGTATGCGGGCCGACACAGCTCGTGGAGCGCATCTTCCACTTCCGGGAGATCAACGGGGCCTCGTTGCATCCCATGGCCGCCTATCTCCTGCTGCGAGGCATTAAGACGCTCCATCTTCGCATCCGCCAGCAGAACGAGAGCGCACTGGAGATCGCCCAGTACTTGGAGGCACACCGTTCCATCGAGCGTGTCTTCTATCCTGGCCTGGAATCCCACGAGCATCACGACATCGCCAAGCGGCAAATGCGCGGCTACGGGGGAGTCCTCAGTTTCGTACTCGACGGCGGTTTCGATGCGGTACGCACTTTCCTGCCGCGCCTGCGGTACGCTCACCTGGCTGCCAACCTGGGTGCGGTTGACACCATAGCCGGGCCCCCGGCCACGACCAGCCACGTGGAGTGCACGGCGGAGGAGCGCAAGGCACTGGGCATCCCGGAGAGTCTGGTCCGCTACTCCGTGGGCATCGAGGACACGGAAGATCTCATCGCCGATCTCGAACAGGCACTGACCTCCACTGCCGAGGCGATGACCTAGGTTTCCTCCCGCGGCACGAAGATCTCGTATCTGAAGACGCAGTCCACCGTGTCCACACGGCGATAGTTGGCCCAGACGGCGTCGAGAATCCGGGGCGGATAGGACTGCCACGTGAGGATGATCAGCGAGAAGCGGCGCATCGCCACGGCACCTTCTAGCCTGGCCAACCCTTCATCCACAACTCCGGTCTCCTCCAGGGCGTTGAGCAGCCAGGGACTTCCGTAGAGCTCCTTCCCGTTGCGCAGGGCGAAGCCTCCGCCCTCGGTGAGGACCTCCCCCTCCACTCCCTCCACGTGACGGTCGATCTCCTCTCCCCCTCGCACATCCGAAGCCTGCGGTGTGTATCCGAAGGAGGGCAGAGGGTCGTAGTAGATTGCGAGCGGTGAGAGAGGGAAAGCCTTGAACCAAATCAACTGGAGTAGCAGTATGACCGGCACCGCGATGGAGGCGTAGTCGTGGTGCTTCGCCAACTCGCTCCAGCAGAGGCCACACAGGATTAGAGCGGCAGCGGTCAACTCCAGGAAGTAGTTGCTGCTGGCTCCAGCACGCCCCACGGCCAGCGTCGTCACAACACTGACCCCGAAGTACAGTAAGGGTAGTGAAAACAGCCTGTGTCGCAGAGACCCTGCACCCCAACAAGTGGCGACAGCCATTATCCCGAGGTAAGTCACCAAATAGGCTCGCCAATAACTCAGAAACGCACGAGGTGAGTACCCCAGAGCATTGTAGATAACGAGGTGACGCAAGAACTGGCCGCTCGTAGCGGCGCTAAGGAGCAGCAACACCACCGCCCCTAGCGTCCCAAGAAGCACCACGAAGCCCACAGCCTGGCGTCTCTGGCGGCGCCACCGTAGCCAGGCGATGATAGCCAAAGGCGCGGCCCATTGCGTCTGCTTGGTATACAGAGATAGGAGACAGCAAAACGCCGCGAGCCCGGTTCCGCGCCAGTCGGACCAGCGCAGAACAACGAGTACAGCCAGCAGAGAGAAGAGCACGGCCGTAGAATCGACTCGCCCCCAGGCACCCCACTGATACACGAAGATGGAGCCCAGATAGGTACCACCGCACACCGCACTGGGCCAGATGCTCCGGGTCATCTGGTAGATGATCGCCCCGATGAGCACCGCTCCCAGGAGTGTGGATGCTGTAGCGACGAGCCTCGTGACCGCCAGTGACTGACCCAGCAAAGGGACTAGCACACCGGACAGAGCAGCGAACAGTGGAGGATAGTTGGAGACCACGAAGGGGAAGTCATTGATCTCAGTATACACCGCTCGGCCTTGTGCCATGTGCACGGCATCCCTGAGAAGCAGTTCTTCGCCAGCGGCCAGCTCATAGGGAAAAGCAATGATCTTCCCGGCGTGGTGGAGAAAAGCCGTGGCAGCGACCATCACGGCGACGGCAACCAAGACCGTCGTGATCCACGTCGCACTTCGCTGGGTCCGCCCCATTACCCTCTCCATGGTCATCAGAGGATCACCGCCGGCCAGATTCCGGCCAGTGCCATTATAGCCGCCTAGCGGTCACCCCAGCAACCGACCTCCGTTTCCACGGGATCATGGTGCGCTGCTCCGAACCGTGCCTCTCTCTGCGCCGGCCGTGCCTGGCTGGAGGCGGACAGCTCCCCCAACGGGACCTGTTGGACCTAGGATGGATATCCCGCAACTGAGTTGCCACCGTCCACAGCGCAAGTATGCAACCACGTACGCAGCGAGGCACGCCGCTTGGCAAACCAAGAGCCCGTGGCAGAACCGCGCCACCAGTGGCTTCCGCATTGGAAGCTGCTCCCGAAGCCGCCGAGATTGACTCCCAAGAGCGCATGCGTTACAATCGGCAAATTAGACCGAGGGAGGTGGCAACTATGCAGCACAAGAAGACAGAGTTGATTGAACGCGCCGATCAAGAAGGGATCAAGTTCGTAAGCCTTCAGTTCACCGACGTAATGGGCACCATCAAGAATATCACGATCCCGACTACGGAGTTACCAGAGGCTCTGGACAAAGGCATCTGGTTTGATGGTTCCAGCGTGGAGGGCTTCACCCGCATCTGTGAGAGCGACACCTACCTGATGCCCGACACCAATACCTACCAGGTCCTACCCTGGTCGCCGCCTCAGCAACGTACGGCACGGCTCATTTGCGATGTGTTGCAGCCCGATGGCCAGCCGTTCAGCGGGGATCCGCGGTTCGTTCTCAGATCCGCCCTGGCCGAGTGCGAAAAGCTAGGCTACACCTACCGTGTCAGTTCGGAGATCGAGTTCTTCCTCTTCACCATGATGGACGACAAGCCCAGCACTGCCCCAGTGCCCCACGACGTCGCCGGATACTTCGATCTCTCGCCCCGCGATCTGGCCTCCGAAGTGCGTCAGGACATAATCGTGGCCTTGGAGGCCATGGGCATCAAGGTGGAAAGAGCCCACCACGAGGTCGCGTCAGGACAGCATGAGATCAACTTTCGCTATGCCGATGCTCTCACCAGCGCCGACAACTGCATGACCTTCAAGTACGCCGTGAAGGCGGTGGCCCAGTCCTACGGACTGCATGCCACTTTCATGCCGAAGCCCATCTTCGGCATCAACGGCTCAGGGATGCACACGCACCAGAGCCTCTACGACGCCGATGGCAGAAACGCCTTGTTCGATCCGGATGACCGGTACAGACTCTCACCTCTGGCCTACTACTTCATGGCCGGACAGATGAAACACGCCAGATCGCTCACAGCCATCGTGGCCCCCACGGTGAACTCCTACAAGCGGGTGGTGCCTGGCTACGAGGCGCCGGTCTATATCTGCTGGGGACAGATCAACCGCTCCGCGCTGATTCGTGTCCCTCGATATTCCGACGGACGAGAAGAAAACACGCGTCTGGAACTACGCTGTCCCGACCCGAGCTGCAACCCATACCTGGCCTACGCCGCCATGCTGACAGCCGGCATGGAAGGGATCAAGAAAGAGCTGGCGCCGCCACCCCCCGTGGAGGAGAACGTCTACGACTTCAGCGACGAGAAACTGAGGGAACTCTCGATAGACACGCTGCCTGGGAGCCTGATAGAAGCGCTGGGTGAGCTAGAGGGTGATGAGCTGCTGCGGGAGACCCTCGGCGAGCACGTGTACCAAGCCTTCTTGAGGGCCAAGAAGACGGAATGGGACCAATACCGCACTCAGGTAACGCAGTGGGAGCTAGACCAATACCTGACATCCTTGTAGGCTACGCCAGGGAAACCTGAACATGAGCCACAGGAAGATGGTGCTCACCCTGGCCCTGTGTACGCTCCTGACGTACTTGATTGGCTGTGACGCGATCACCACTCCGTATCCCACCGCTCCTCGGCCCTCCCCCTCGCCGACACTCGAGGCGGCGGTGATCGCGACCCCGACCACAGACCCCACAGCGCCGCCTCGTCGCTCCCCCACGGCGGTTCCTTTCCCTCCGCGTCCTGAGGATCTCGCCGACTATCCTGCCGCTATTGTCACCTACCTGAATGATACTGCCGGTGATGTGGATGGACTCCGGGCCATGCTGGAAGGTTGGGAAGCTCTGGCAAATGTGACCGACTTGTTGAGAGTGGACGTAGATGATGACGGCGAAGGAGAGTTGCTCCTCATCATCGTGGGCCCTTCCGAGGAGCACGTGGTCAACCGCACTGGTGACCTGCTGGTGATAGATATCCATGCAGAGAAGTATCAGTTGGCCTACCAGGCCACCAAGGACAGTCTTCTCACGGATCCTGCCCTCCTGGAGGTGGACGACGTCAACGGTGACGGTCACACTGAACTCGCCTTCACCTCTACTTCGTGCGGTGCCCATACGTGCTATACCAGGGTCCACATCGTCGCTTCGGGTAAGGGGACGTACAAAGACCTCACCGACGGTGGGTCGGAGCGGGGCCGCAGCGCGCCCGTACGGAGATCTACCGCTGGGACGCAACGAAGTATGCACTGTCAGAGACGATCTACGATCCCTCTAACTACCTGTACTTCAAGGTTCTGGATGCGAACCAGGCACTCCTAGATGGCGAACTCGAAAGGGCTACCACACTGTATGAGCAGGCGATCCAGAATCCCAATCTCCAGATCTGGATGGAGGAGAACGAGAGGGACCAACTGGCCTCCTTCTCCCACTACCGACTCTGCCTCACGTATCTGCTTGCCGGTGACATAGATTCAGCCCAGACAGTCAGAGATGAATTGCTGACTCAAGCGCCAGACAGCATCTACTCTCAAGTGGTGACCATCCTCTGGGATACCTACTTGAGAGATGGAGATCTGAGGACTGCATGTGAGGAGGTGAGAGCCTTCGCCGCCGCGCACCCCGAAACGGCGGATATGCTGTCCGACTACGGCTACGGCAACCCCACGTTCACATCCGAGGAGGTCTGTCCCCTCACCCTGTTCTAGCCGGCCGCCCCCGCGATTTCCTGAGGCCCAAGGGGCGAACTAGAAGGGAATCTCGTCCTCCACTTCCTTGGGTGACTCAGGCGTCTCTGGTGGCAGCGCCTCTTCTGTCTCGCCCCTGGTGCCCAGGAACTGGACCGTGAGCGCGTTGATTTCGTAGGACGCGCGGGCGACTCCGTCGCTCCCGATCCACGCCCTGGGGCCACCGCTCTCGGGATCTACAGTGAGGCGCCCTTCGACCAAGACCTGCCTGCCCTTACTGAGATACTGATTGCAGGTCTCGGCCAGTTTCCGCCACGCTGACACTCGAAACCAAACCGTCTCCTCTCTTGAGTCTCCCTCTGGAGATGTCCAGCGCCGGTTCGTTGCCACGCTGAAGTGGGTCACCGGCACGCCACTCGGCGTATAGCGCATCTCGGGATCGTTCCCCAGATTGCCCACGATGGTAACCTTTTGGTACATTCTCCCCTCCTCGACCATGCTTGCGATAAGCCAAGAAACCTGATAACTGCACGGAATATACCACAGACAGCGTTGCGACGCAAGACCCCATAACAAACCGCTGCATCAAGCCGCTTTCGCCGCGCCAGCTCACGAA
>JAUWLF010000132.1 GCA_030613785.1 Chloroflexota bacterium
GTAGCCCAACGCATTGATGATGGTAGTCTCCAAGCCCGATTGGTGCATGGAAACGGGGTGAATCTCATCTGGGCTCCTGATGGACCAGGATGGCCGCGCACAGGGGCAGCATGGTATGAAGCACAGCAGGTGTGCCAACATCTTGGCGAAGATGGCCTGATCCCCGCCCCTGCGCCACAGCACATTTGGCGATTGCCGACTGTGGATGAAGCCGTGCGCTCTATGGCTCGCCACGGCCAGAACAGCGGTGGGGTATGGGATGCAGAAACTGCCAAGGCTACCTACAAAACGACCCCTGACAAAGAGTCTCCGCTGTGGAATGCGCATTCCCAAGTGATCTACTGGTGGACGGCGCCAGAGGTAGATGAAGAACACGCCTACATGAATGTCTATGATGGAAAGGTGTGGCCGAGAGCAAAGCAGTTCAGTCCGGCTTACTTGGGTTTTCGATGTGTAAGGCAACCGCCAATCCAATCCGAGGGGCAGATGCAGATCTCTGCGCAGTACTTCGCGGTAGAGAAAGAGCAGCGCGCTGAGGGCCTCACTTCGCTCCGCTCAGTGCAGGGGTTCTGTGTGGAGGCGGCAACGTTGCCCTCCACGGCCACGTGGGTGAGAAAGGCCTGGACTTCCGGGCCGCCCATCTGGGCCGGGTGGCGGACGTCGTGGAAGTAGATGTAGCGTTTGATCCAGTTGGTATAGGCTTCTTCGGTGCGGTAGGAATAGTGCTTGAGGCTTTCGGTGCGAGCGACTCTCATGGGCGCCTACTCCGCTTCCAGGTCTGCCAGCGATTCGTCAACACTCTCAAAGGTCTGCATCCGACCCGCGCGCGGATGTCCTCGTCGGCTTCCCATCCCGCTGCCTGCCACTCCTCAGTCCAGAAGTAGGCTTGACTCTTGTCCACCAACTGCTTGGGGGTAAGCACGACCGTGTCATCCACCACGCTGACCTCAACGTAGTCCCCTTCCTGAATCTCCAATTCCTGCCGAATGGCGGCCGGAATAGTGATTTGGCCGTTGCGGGTTACCTTGACCAATGTCGTCATAGCCTTATCTCCTTAGCTGCGAGGTCTGTAATTTACTATGATACTAATTTCATTATACAGCTTTTTATCTGAATTGTCAAGATGGCGTTTGCCCATGCATGGCAATGTCGAACTGGACATTCCCTCGGAGGCAAGTTATCATGGTTCGGCGGGATTGTCGCGAGGCTAGCCGTTGTCATCTCGGCTGGATGCCGGACAGTGTGGACAAAGATATGGAGCATGATCCAGTTGACGCAGGATTGCTCGGTGCGGTAGGACTAGTGCTTGACCCGTACTGCGTGGCGCACTTGGTGCAACAGCTTCTTGGGTCGTTGTCTCATGCGAGTCTCGGGAACCCTGGATTTGTGGAGATAGTGCAGTGGTGATACAATGGTATCACGCAGCAGCCCTGCCTACGCAGATAGGTTCTGTGGAACTACATGTTGGGCGGCTCCAGTGAGGGTAGAATGCTATGAGTGAATGGCTGAAGCGACAAGTAGAGAGAAGTCAAAACCCTTTGGTGCGAGTAATCGCACGGTCTGCATTAGCTTTCATTTTTGTAATGGGATTGGTGACTGTGATAAGCGCTGCAGGTTTCTCGGAAGAGATTCAAGAGAATCGGGAGCTACTATGGGCTGGCACTGGTGGAATAGCACTGATGGTAGGGTTTGGCTGGTCATATTGGCAGCAATACAAGGAGCTAGCTGATAGCCGGAGTTTGATAGTCCAACTTCAGGGTGAGATCACCGATCTCAAGGAGGAGAGGGACAGGTTTGCGCAGGAACGGGACTCAGTATTCGAGCTCATGAAATTGTACAAAGCTGAAGTTCGAGAAGATACTATTAGCGCGTTGCAGCGTCTTGCTTTTCTTGCCATCAAGCAAGAGCAATGGCGAGAGAAAGAAGCCAAGGTTGAACGGCTAAGAGTTGAAGAAACTGTGGCTGCTGATGACGAAGGCATGTATTTTGAGGTCGAGGGGCGTATCGTTGTGATGATAAACCTGGGCAGGGAAGACGATGTCATGGAACATATGAAGTTCAGTGTTCATGACCCAACCGATCTCCACGAGTACGGTGTGATAGAAATTCGAGAGGTACATCTAAATGGTGCGCAATGCAGAATCTTGGAGATATCGGATAGGGCATTTTGGAATGATGCCGAGCAAGCGGCTCAGCAAGGACGGGCTCATGTATCGGATGCTCCTGCCAACATAATCGTGCCAGTCCCTGCTCTAAAAGAGATTCCTCCGGAGAGTGCACAACAGTTGCTTACTTGGTTACGAAGCATTCGCAGAATAGAACTGTAACAGAAAGGAACACACTGATGGAGCAGATCAAGGGAAGAATCGCAGCAATACTTGACCGAACCACAATGGTAATCAATCGAGGCTCTCTTGATGGGGTGTCGCGAGGTCTCGTGTTCTACATTTATACAGAATTGGGCCCTTTCACGGATCCTGACACAGGAGAAGATCTCGGGACGATTCCACAGGTTTGGGGTAGCGTTGTCGTCTCCAATGTTGCAAATAGATTGTGTATAGCTGGTACAGGATACAAGTACATCGGAGGCTGGCAACCGGACTTGAGCCATCTCTTTGGCGGGCGCCGGGTTCGAATCGAACTTCCTATTGACGAAACCCAGATTTCGGGATGGCCGACCAAGGTAGACGTGGGTACCGAGGTTATTTCAGAACGACCTTCTTCAGCGGCTGTGACGGCTGAAGAGGAAGTTGAAGCATTACCCGCATCAGCAGAGGCATTACCGGCACCCCCATCAGGCGACTCGGAGAGCTCTGAAGAGGCTCACTTACCACAGCATGAAGGCGATACCGCTGTGCAAAACGATTCAAACAATGGTTCGGAATAATACTGCCTCAGGGTAACGTACTGTTGCCAAAGATGACACTGACAAGTCAAAGCCAAATCGCCGCCTCACCACTCGCCAAACTGTGTGAGAAGTCAGCGCAGGGTGCGATGTTTCGCGTGCCGAAGTGAAGATGATCGCCATTGATTGTGTACAGCAAGTGACTGGCGTACTGAAGAAGAAGGGCAGCTGTCAAGTGAGTGCTGCCAGAAACTTCTTGACTCCGAGGATCTTGAGCACCCTCTTGATGTTGTAGGCCAGCACTGTAAGGCTCATCTCGGAGCGGACGTTCGGCAAGCGACGGGAGAGGAAGTGGCCTTGGTTCATACTGTGCTTGATGGTCCCGAAGGGATGCTCTACGATAGACTTGCGGCGTTTGACCTTCTCGGGTTGAGCGCGCACCCTACGCTGCATCTCTTCGAGCAGGTGTTGATCCAGGCAGCGGCTGAGCTCCATCCCGGAAGGGGGGGCCAACATAAGATGATTCAGTCCGGGCGGAGGGCCAGAGTCTACAAACGAACCATCCAAGCACAGCGGCCCTCATAGTTCGAGCACGACACGCCGCAATTCTGGTGAATCAAGTCTCTCGGAACAAATGACGTCCCAGCAGAACCTTTGGAAAGTCCTGGTCGTTGAGCGGCAGCAAACCACTTAGCGGGTTTCCAGGAGGAGAAGATGCGCGTAGCTAGAACTGTAGTCGCCTGTGTGCTTGCTCTTTGCATAATCAGCCTTGATGTGCCGGTGGTTGTGCAGTCGTCAACTCCTACCCCTACTCCTGAGGTACTGCCGCCTACGTCTGATGCTCCAACCAGCTCCAGTTCCGAGTCACAACCTGACAGTGAGGCGGCCATTTTGAGAGCTCAGTTGGACGTAATGCGACAATATGACGAACGTCTACTGCAGACTGTGTACTGGGCCCTCGGCACTGCTTTGGCTCTAGTGGTCTTCGCTGCGAGTGCAGGGTGGTACGTCAATGTTCGCCTTTATGAGAGAGAGAAGGAAGCCTTACGAAGTGAGCTACACCTTGCGCTAGAGACCAAAATCAGGGACATCAGCGAATCTGTACAGCAAGATGTCCAGGAGGCGCAGACCTCTCTCGACGACGCTCTCACGGACATGGGAAAAGACCTTCGTGAGCAGACAAATCGGCGGTTTCAAGAGATTGAAAAGTTAGCTCGTGAAGCAGGCAAAGCAGCTGCGGATACGCTTCAAGCGCAGTTCAAACAGATGCAGCACGACATGATGTATATGGAAAACACGACGTTGAGAAGGGATGCGGAGACGTGGAGAGAGCGAGGCGTACACACCAACGAACTCCGAGCATACATCCGGTCACTGTCCTTAGCAACGCAGTTGATGGAATTCTCAAGCGCCAATGAGTGGTTGGTGGCAAGAGCTCTTGAGGGCATACAGGGTGCATTAGAAGCGGGGGGGCGACCCGATGTACAGGGACTGACGAAGATCACCGCGTTGCTTGGCACCCTGCCAGATGAGTATTCCATAGAAGTTGAAAGGCTCCGAGCTCTTCTATCTACCTCCAGGGACTGATCAGACCGCTGCATATTACGGATCTTGGGTATGCTTGTTGGGGGGGGAGCCGTCTTGCCCCCAAGAGGTCCGGGTTGGGTGGCGCCGCCTAACCGCTCGCTAGCGCCGACGCCGCCACTGCCGTGCGCCAAATCGGCCGCAAATCATTCGTGATGCTCCTCTGCAAAGTGGGAGTTAATCATTCGGGCGCTACGTCTTCTTCTCATCGGGGCTGGCTCCCGGGCCTGCATCCTGCTGTGCCACTCTGGCAGGCGGCACCTGCTCCGAGGGCAAAATGCGGCACGCGGCGTGCTCGCGGAAGAAGTAGTGCCGGGCCCAGTTGATCATCACCAGCAACCGGTTGCGATAGCCGATGAGATAGAAGAGGTGTATGCTCAGCCAGAGCAACCAGGCCGGGAAGCCGGTGAAGGTCCGACCATATGCGTAGGCCGCGGCATGGTTGCGCCCGATGGTGGCCATCGTTCCCCGGTCCCGATAGCGGAAGGGCAGTGGCTCGTGGCCCGCCAACTGTCGCTCGATGTTCTGCGCCGCTGCCACGCCCCCTTGCATGGCTACCTGGGCCACCATGGCGAGGGGAGACCCGTCCTGCTCGAAGTGAGCCAGGTCACCGATCACGTACACCTCGGGGTGGTCGGGCGCCTGTAGAGTAGGCAGAACCGCCACGCGCCCCCGATGTGCAGTGGGAAGTCCCGATGCTTCGGCCTGGGGATCACCCTGAACCCCGGCGGCCCAGACCGTGGTGCAGGCCGGGATTGTTGTGCCATCCTGAAGGTACACCAAGTCAGGCGTGATGCGGTCCACCAGGGACTCGAGCCGGACCTCAACGCCCATCTGCCGCAGTCGCTTCTCGGCATAGACCCCCAAAGGCTCCGGAAGAGTGGGTAGCAATGCTGCTGTCGCTTCGATGAGGACGATGCGGACCTGGTCGAAGTCCAGGTTGCGACAATCCTTCGCCATGGGGCCTTGCATCAGTTCAGCCAGGGCGCCAGCGGTCTCCACGCCGGTGGGGCCTCCACCCACGATGGCGAAGCTGATCAGGGACTGGCGGCTCTGCGCGTCGGGTTCGTGGTCCGCGCGCTCCACGCAGCCCAGGATGTGGTTGCGCAAGGCGATGGCCTCCTCCAGAGTCTTCAGAGAGAAGGCATGCTCAGGTCCCCCGGGAACCCTCAGGAAGTAATCCACAGTGCCGGTAGCCAGGATGAGGAAGTCGTAGGGGATATCGGGGCCATCGGTTTCGACCACTCTGCCGCCAAGATCGACGCGCTCCACCTCCGCCATGGTGAATCTCGCGCTGGGCATCTTACGCAGGATAGTCCGCACCGGGTAAGCGACGTCCCCCGGTTCCAGCTCGCCGGCCGCCACCTGGTAGAGCAGCGGCAGGAAGGTGTGGTAGTTATTTCGATCCACAATGATCACGTCTACCGGCGAGCGGGATAGGGCCTTGGCGGCGGACAGCCCTCCAAAGCCTGCCCCGGCGATCACTACCCGTGGATTCCCACTATCTGCCATCGCTAGCCTCCGTCCCCGAGCCCTCGGCGGGATTGCATCCTTCGATACGGCCTACCCTTCGACAGGCTCAGGGCGGCGCTCAGGATGAATAGATCGCCAGCAGGTTGACCTATCCTGCGGCGGGTTCACCCATGCTGTGGCGAGCTGACCAGCCAGACCAATCGACCCCGAGCACAGACGTCATGCGGTTGCGAACAGCAGTGGCCGGGGGAACCCTGTCTCGCTGGCCATCGGTCAGTGGCACGACCGCCGTTCCGTCGCCGTCCAAGACACAGACCCGATCCTGGACCATCTCACGTCCGATCTAGTAGCGCCCCCCAACAGCCTAGACAAACATCGGTACTAGTGCCGTTCTCGAGAACCCACGTGTATAGTCTCTCCTGAACGCCGCAACGCGGACAGGTCATTAGGACGGTCGTGGACTTCGTTACCTTGCCACCTCCAGACCCTCCAATAGAAATCCCGTCTAGCCTATCGGCAAGCCAGAGAAGGAACATCATTATCCAGAATAGCATGTTATCGGGTCCTCCTCTTTCCGTCCCTGCTAACAGGTCAACTCTCCCCAGCGACCCGCGCACGACCTCAGAACGGCCCTGGACGATTCACTCCAGCCGCACCCGGGTCACAGCTTTGCCATGATCACCAGGGCGTACCGCTCAGGTAGTCATACAGGAACTGGAGCGCTAGGCCCACAGCGATCGCCTATTGCCAAATAAAGATCGCCCACGTACCTTCGCCTTCCATGATCACGACTAGCGAGTAAGTGCCAGCCGCCACGTCCGTAAATACCTCGATCCCCACATCTGGCCCGCCAGAGAAGATCGCTATGCTGGCCTCTGAAACCGCGTTCACCAGAGATACCTCGATGGGGGCGGTACAATCAATCTCAAAAACAGTGGCCCCAGGCTCCAGGCCGAAATTCACAGTTTGCGCAGAATATGCCGATTGGGCCGAAAGCACAAACTTCGAGTCGTCCGACCACCAAGGCGTCGCTGTGGCCTTTATGGTGGATTCGTCTAGCATGGCCTGTAGGGTATAGCCCGCGGCGCGGACGTTGCTGTGGCCTCCGCCCTTCGAGTTGCTTGTAGCGCTGTGGACTTCTGGTAGTTGTTGAGACGCCCACCAATGCGCATTAGAGCGCATAAGACGATAAGAACCGTAACCGCAGAAATCCCCTTGCCCTTGCCCATTGTTCAACCTTCCGTGCTAGTTCTCTGTATGCCGCCGCCAGCGCCTTTTCCATCTCAGCCCCCTTTTTCAGGTAGTCCCGCTCAGATACTCCAGCAGGAACCGAAGTGCTAGGCCCACAGCGATCGCCAGCAGGTTGACCTATCCTGCGGCGGGCTCACCTATGCTGTGGCGGGATTTGTAATCCCGCCACCCGATGGACTGCAAATCCATCGGCAGCGGGTTGACCCATGCGGCAGCCCCGAGAAGCGCCTTTCGACATCCTCCAACATCGCACTGTCAAGCCTGTGCTGGCGACGGCGCGGCAGAAGCGTGCCGCCGTCCGCTGGATTCCAAATCCAGCGGCAGCAGGTTGAGCTACTCTGCGGCGGGCTCACCTATGCTGTGGCGGGATTTGTAATCCCGCCACCCGCTGGACTGCAAATCCATCGGCAGCAGGTTGAGCTGTGCTGGCACCTCTAGGTCACCGGCTGCCTGATCACCGTCTTCCACTTCTCTGGCGCTGACCTGCGGGGGTCGCTGAGATAGATCTCGTGGTGCTTTCCTCTCAGTTGGTAGCCGTTGCTCTCAGCGAAGGCATGCAGCTTCTCTATCGTCGGACCCTCCTCCGAGTAGGGACCGATGTGCAAAATCTGCACCGACAACCCCTCGTGGTAGCTCTCGAATCTCACTTTAGAGAGAGCAGCAGGGTTCTTCTTCTCTCGCACCTCCTGGACAACCTCATCGACCAACTCCTGGGTCACGAAGTCCGGCTGCACGATCATCGCTGTCCATTGCCAGGCGTCCTTGTCTGCCGTGCTGAAATCAGCCATGTCCTCCGCCCACCACAGACCCTCCAGGGGCATGACCACGTAGTCTACCGCCGCCTCGCCTTTCTTGATCTTGAATTTGAGAGTGTAGGCAACAGCGTACAACGCTTCCATTGCGTCTTGGTACTCCTGGGCTGTGTTCGGATCACCACTTCCGTCTATCATCAGGAACTTCATCTCTGGCACATCGACGACAACTTCCTTCTTCGCAGACGGCTTGTAGAGGTGCTTGAATTCCTTCTTGAGGTCCAGCTTGGCCATGGTGCTCGCTCCTCATCGTATTCCATTCTGATCTCGCAGATCCACCTGCATTCATCGTACCACAATTCTACTAACGTAGCGAGTTCGATTGGATTCCCACCTGCGGGAAATCCTCTTGGGGGGCGGTAGGTTTGGCATCCCGGGGAATTCGCTGGGCCCGATTGAGCTTCCCTCAATGCGACGACAGGCTACAGAGGGTCATGTGGCTTCCCCACGGACTCAGCTCACTGATCGACACTGTGCAAGAGTCCCGCACGCAAACTGAGAGAAGTGGTGAGGAACCATCGAAGGTCCCTCACCACAGGAGTGGGGTCTGATCTCCAACGCGTTCGACTTCATAGTTCCGCAACCCTGCTGTTGTGCGACGGGTAAGCGGTCCAGCTTCCTGACAGCGAGGCGGTGCCGACATTCTCTGCTCTCATCGCAGAGACCTTCTGCCTCCTGCTTGTCCTCTTCCCCACCACAACGACCAGGAGAAGATATGCGACACAGCTCAAGATCTCGAGTAGCGAGGGGTCCACGTCATAGCCGAACAGACCCTTCACAATGCTCCCCACACACCCTTGATGTGGTTCAGTCCAAAGCGTAAGCTGCCTACTACGCGAGCCACGGGGGCACGGGATCCCCTGTCGTTGAGTGTTGACCTACGCTTTCAGCTCCACTACCTCGAACAACGTTGCGGTCGGCGGCGCCTTGGC
>JAUWLF010000126.1 GCA_030613785.1 Chloroflexota bacterium
CGTACGCTCTTTGCGCGTGACCTCCCTTCGCCGCCACACTCTCGGACCCTCCACCGGTTGAGCGATTAAACTCCACCGCGGTGGACTGGACACGGCAAGGGACTCAGCTCAAACAGCGTAGGGGCACGGCATGCCGGGCCCCTACGGGATCTATTCGCAAGATTGGATGACTTTGTCGTTGTCTTTCACCGAGTTGCAGGCGTGCTCTACCTCTGCAATTCCCTCCCCAAAGATCCAACTGCCCTGAGTAGCCGGGCAAGCAGCGCACCATTGTGCAATCTCACCTAACGTCGCCAACGCGTACGGAACTCAAGCGCTAGTTGAACTTCATCGGTATCAAACCTCGGTATGCCCAGCTCAGCTACACGACTCAGTGATTCCTCGTCATTGACGTCCCAAGCGTGCACCTCTAACCCAGATGAGTGGATCGTGGCGACAACCTCGGGCGACAGTTGAGTGGGGTGCAGATGTACACCCCTAGCACCAGCAAGCCCGGCACGATGTATCGCCAGGTAGGTGACCACATCCAACCCCATCCAATCCTCGGACAGTGGGAGGAGTAGGTCTGTGGCCAGCCCGGGGCAGCGTTGTCCAATGTTGGCCAGCAACATGGGTTCGTAGGAAGTAACCTCAATCGTCTCCCACAGACGTCTGAACCCCAGAAGAACAGACCCGACGATCTCGGACGACTCTGCTTCCGGCCCTTTGATTTCAATCTCAAATCCTATCCGTCCCCCGAAGGCCTCCAGGACTTCCTGAAGCGTCGGAATTCTATGCGGAGTGGGACTGTCTCGACCTTTGCCCAAGACCTCCACGTTCCGGAGTTCGTCAAACGTGTATTCGAAAATGGGGCCGGAGACGGTCGTCCCTTCGTCGAGATAGAAGTTGTGAAAGACGACCGGCACCCGGTCCTTCGTCAATCGAACATCCAACTCGATGCCGTCGGCACCGAGGTCAAGAGCACGCTGAAAT
Source organism: Chloroflexota bacterium (assembly GCA_030613785.1). Classification (GTDB taxonomy): domain Bacteria; phylum Chloroflexota; class Anaerolineae; order UBA7937; family B3-Chlor; genus JAUWLF01. Next base: position 973 of record JAUWLF010000126.1, read on the forward strand.
GCTGGAATCGTGTTCCCCGACACTCCCTCGGGAGCGCCTCGGTGGGCGACTATCTCAAACGGTGCCATTGAAGCACCAAGACCTCAACTGTTCGCACCCGAGCTCACCTCAGCAAGCTGCCGCAGTGGACACAATGGGCCGCTTCGAGATCGGGTGAGACGTACTGCTCGTGCCCACACTGGGCACAGGTCCGGAAGTAGCTGATCTCACGCCCACAGCCACGGCAAAACTGGTGATCCTCGGCCAGCCCACGGCCGCAGTGAGGGCAGTGACGGCTGATGGGCTCAGGCACCTCTTCAGGAGGCGACGTCTCTGTCATAGGCTCGGGCTCTGGAGCCTCAGGCGACACAGGCTCAGGTTCCGTAACCTTCGGCTGCCTGGCATAGGCGATCATGAAAGTCCCAAGGAGCAGCAGCGCGCCTCCGGTGAAGAGAAGTCCGCGCCAAGGAGTGAGCATACCCAAAGAGAAGATGCCGAGGAAAATGACCAGCAACAAGCCACCGCGCCACCAGGTCTGCCGCCACCCACCCATGAGTCCCAGGAAGAGTAGCACCAGGCCGCTGACGATCAAGAAGGCCAGACTCGCCGCCGGGACAAGGTCAATCACGCCGCTCAGGAAGGTGAGGAGTGGGTAGAAAAGCGCCAGGACACAGCCCATCAACAGGTAGCTCTCCAGTCGCAGGCTCACCCCACCCAGACGAAGGAGCCCAGCCAGTGAGGCCAGAAACAGGCCCACCAGGAAGGGAGCGAACACTGCCATGCGGCTGAAATCTCCCTGCAAATGCGCGACGCGCTGCGCAAAGCTCAGACGGCTCGGCAGAGTGAGCCGGATATCACGATTGGCGATCAGGCCAGCATAGTCCCAGGTGAAGGTCTCGCCGCGGTCTACGACGTCCCTCCCGGTAGTGGGCAGAGAAGTCCTGGATACTTCACTCCCCTCGAGGCCCAACACTGTAACAGTGACGTCGAGCACGTCGGAGCGCTGGCCTTGAGCCACGCCGTAGCTGAAGCTGTTCGCGCCGTCGGCCTGGTAGCTGATCGCGATCCGGTGTTCCTTGCCAGCCTCCATCTCGGTCTGCCACCCGATGCCTTGTAGTGTGTACTGGGCCTCAGGCGGTTCCTCGCCATCCACCAGGAAGCTCACTTCGTGCAGCGTTTCCAGATTGCTGGGAAAGGGGAAGAATAGTGTAACGGTGGCAGTGACGTTCGAACCAGGATACGCCACGATGTACTCGCTACAGAACTCCAGATCGTAGACTGTGACGCTAACCCCCTCTCGCTCTTCGTACCGCGCATCGAGGGTGGCTCTCACGCGGCTCTCCCGCGCGGCCAGGATGGTTGCTTCGACCTGATCCTTTGTTTCAACAATGGCCAACGTCGGCGCGGCTTGGGTGATACTGCGCCCGTAGTTGTAACTAAGGTATTCCCGTTGGGCCACCGTGTAGACCCTCGAGGGCAGGTCAACGACGACCGCTAGATACGCAGCCAGTAGCCCCACAAGGCCCATCAACAGCACGACGTTGACCAGCAAGATTCCGATTCGCCTGAATTCCTTAGGCATCTTCACTCCTCCCATCTCAGCCAGCCATCCAGGTGTTTGGTGTGCAGGGATACTGTCACTACCCTGGGATTGAGTTCAGCGCCATCTTCTCATCGCCCAGCAGCCCAGAGATGGCGGCCTGCTCTCACGTACAAGACGCCCCTGCGGCTCAGTTGGTTCCCCAATGGCTGGGCCCTCGCGTAGCAGTTCACAGCCGTGCTGCCTCATATGCTTCTGAAGAGCACAGCGCTTCTTCGCATAGCCACCTCTAGCTCCTCCCGGATGACGCTCTTGCCCTCGGTTTCACCACGGGCCAACTCTCGACTAGCCTCATGGCACATGCCAACTGATCCTCTCATTGGCCCACAGCGTAGAGATTGCTCCCTGCCCCTACGTACAGCGTGCCGTCGGCACCGATGGCCGGCCCGACGAGGACCATGCCTCCCTCAGGCAGCGAGAAACGCCAGCGCAGCGTTCCGCCAGGGTTCACGGCGAAGAGTTCACCCTCCCGCGTCCCCGCATACAGCACTCCGGCGCCGTCCAGAGTGAGGGGCGAACTGAAGTGCACCTCCCTCTCCTCCTGCTCGGCGATGAAGGTCCAGCCCACAGTTCCGTCCGGATTGAGGGCGTACAGTTCGTTGCTGTTGGAGGTGAGATAGACTCGTCCTCCGCTACCCAGCGTAGGGGTGGAATTGGCCCCTCCGTCCACAGGAGAGAAGCTCCAGATTTGGCTTCCATCGGCGCGGTCCAGAGCCTGGTAACTGGAGCCAGTTCCCAGATAGATGATGCCGTCGCTCCCCACCGCGGCGCTGGAACTCACAACGCCCAGGCTGGCCTGCCATTTTAGACCCCCGTCGGGATTCACCGCATAAAGATTTCCGTTTCGAGCACCCACGTAGACGGTGCCATCCGGTGCCAGCGCGGGAGTGAACAGTATCCGGGATCCCACGTCATACCGCCACCGCTCGCCGCCATCGGGGCTCAAAGCGACCAGCGCGCCGCCAGCCGTCTGGGGGTCACTGGCCGCCAGATAGATGGTCCCATCGGGGCCAATGATGGGCGAACTCTCCACAATGTAGTATTCGATGTGGTATCCCCACGCTATGCTGCCGTCACGGTTGAAGGCATAGAACATCTCCTCCACCGGGGAAGCGATGCCAACGTGTATCCGACCCTCCTCGCTCAGGGCTGGGACGCCGCTGATCTGACCAAAGGCGGCCCTCCAGACCTCAGCACCTTCGGCGCTCAGGGCGTAGAGTTTGCCATCCAAGGAGCCAAAGTACACACTCCCACCAGCGCCCAGGGCTGGCGAGTTGGTCAGGATCCCAGCCCGGAACATCCACTTGAGGTTGGGGCTAGCAGGCCCTTCCGCCTGAGTACGACCGGTGTGTTGAGAGTTGCCGCCATACATGGGCCAGGCCGCCACACCCTCGATGGGCGACAGGGTGGGGGCAGGGGAAACCTCCGGTGTGGGCATGGGCACTGCTGTCGGCACTTCTCCAGCCGGAGCGAAGACCTGAACGCGATGATTGCCACCATCAGCCACGAAGACCCTGCCCTGAGTGTCCACGGCGATGCCCCAGGGGTCAGCCAGTTGACCCTCCCCGATCTCCATCAGCAGTTGGCCCTCACCATCGAGAATCTGTATCAGGCTCCTCCCTCCGTCGCTGACATACATGTTGCCCTCGTGGTCAAGGGCTATGTCTCTGGGCGCGTTCACTACCCCACCAAAGCTGCGGAGGAACGTGCCACCCGGTCCGTATTTCTGAATCCGGCGGTTCCCTGCATCGGCGACGTAAACGTTGCCCTCACTGTCCAGCGCAATGCCTTCCGGATGGCTTAGCAACTCCTCCTGCTCGCCCTCATCGCCGAAGCTGAGTAGCAAGCCGCTCAGCAGACTGAACTTCTGCACCCTACCGTTGGCCCCATCCACCACATACAGGTCGCCCGCCGCGTCCACGGCCAGGTCCGCGATGCCAGAGAACTGGGTGGGGAGGGAGCCGGGCTGCCCGAAGCTTTGCAGAGGGTCGCCTCTGCCGTTGAAGACGTGTACCCTCTCAGAGCTATCGGTGACGTAGATTCGGCCAGCATCGTCCAAGACCACGTATCGTGGTCCCGTGAATCGCTCGTCGGAGATGGTCATCAAGAAACTGCCCTGAGGGTCAAAAACCTGAACGCGCGCATTCCCTGTGTCAGCGACATAGATGTTCCCCGCCGCGTCGAGGGCCACCCCCTGAGGGTTGCTGAACTCACCATCGCCGCTCCCTTGCCGCCCCATGGTCATCAAAACCCCCTGACCGGGCACGGGGGGGACCACGCCAGGTATGGCGGACGGGCCGCTCTCCGGCGAAGGGAAAACCGCAGGGGACGGCGCAACCGTCTCGACGGGCGCGACCGCGCCTTGGCTGCAACTCGGGGAGGCGACGAGCAAGAAGAGTAGTAGGCAGAGCCAGAGGTCTCTCTTCATCTGTGGTCCTTGTGCCCAGGCGTGTTCCTACTGAGGTTCCAAGATGAGCAGGCCTTCCCGGTTCTGTTCCACGGTCTCCCTCGACCAGAGCAGGGGATGATACTTCACTCCCTGCCACAGGATGATCATGTCATCGTAGTGCTTGTTGAAGGGCAGCCCAGACTGGCCCGTAGTGTGGGTGCTCAAGGAGTTGTCAAAGTCGCTCAGGTCCACGATCATCCGCTGAGACACGCCGTGCGCGGTGGCGAAAGGCTCGTCAGTGTCGAAGCTGGCTGCGTTCACAGTATAGCCGGAACCTCCAACCTCCACAGGCCCTCGATTGACCATCATCTCCAGGGGCGCGATGCCGGACTGACCCAACGGCTGATGCACGAACTGCGCTGCGTGCAGCCGCCCCCACCTCCAGGCATGGGGCACGTCACCGAACTTGTTGCCCAGGTAGTCGAGAGCGCCAGCGAAGGCGCGAGCGACGATATCGTCCCTCGTCTCCCGTTCCGGCGTCGTGACGTCGTCGAACCAGGGATTATCAGCGTCCTCGATCATGCTCTCCAAGGCGATGTGATGCCAGGTGGGTGCGCCCAGGTACTCGGCGACGAGTTCCTCGCCCAGTTCGTCGCCAAAGGTGTTCTTCACCAGTTCCAGATACAAGACCTCGAAGATGGCTGCCCCCGTACTATCGGCATCATTGTAGTAGTCCCAACCGCCGATCTCGTTCAGCGCCCTCTCCTGGAGGAAGCCCTCGGGCTCGATGTCCAGAATGTAGGGTGTGAAGATCTCAGCAGGGATGGAGTAGGTGTCGCCGTGGATGCGCTGGAAGTCCTCTATAGAGAGCACCTCTTTCTCCTGAAGCAGGGTCGTGATCCGCTCGGCTCGATGGCCCACCGCGAAATCGTACCCCAGACGATACGAATATTCATCACCCACGACCTTGTTGTTGGCGGTTACTATGAAATTAGGTGAGGGGTTGAAGACGCTGGGCAGTTCCTCGAAGGGGATGTATCCCTGCCACTCGTATGCTCCCGTCCAGCCTGGCACCGGAAGAAGACCTGTGTGTCCTTCAGCCCGCATGGGGACCAGGCCCGGCATTTGATAGCCGATATTGCCCTCCCTATCGGCATAGACGAAATTCTGCGACGGAACGGCCCACAGTTCCAGAGCCGTCCTGAACTCCTCCCAGTCACTGGCCTGATCGAGCAGCAAGACAGCGTCGAGCAGTCGACTGGGCTCCAGCGCGGTCCAGCGGAAGGCCAATACGTCCGTCAGCCCCTCCACCACGGGGTTGATGATAGGCCCGTGGCGGGTCAGGCGCACCCGTTCCACCACAGGCTCCTGGCCATCCACCTCTATAATTTCTTCGATGATCTCCACATCCACCCATTGGCCCTGATACTCATACTGGTCAGGGTTGTCGGGGCTCATCCTCTCGACATACAGGTCCTGCACATCGGGATTTGCGTTGGTCACGCCCCAGGCGATGTCCTCGTTGTGGCCCACGATCACACCTGGTACTCCTGGGAAGGAGTAGCCCTCGACGTTGTAGCCTCCTCCCACCAGATGCACCTCATACCAGATGGAGGGCATCTGTAGGCCCAGGTGCGTGTCATCGGCCAGCAGGGGCATCGCCGTGGCCGATTTGGTCCCGTCCACGACCCAGTTGTTGCTGCCCAGGCCAGGGCCTCCCACGCCCACGACCTTTCTCACCTGCGCATAGCGGGCCAGCACCCCCTCAAGATCGAGGTCGCCGTAGTCTCCTACCTCGGGTGGGATGATGAGGGGAGCCCCATCGGGATAGGGAGGAGCCAACTCGGACGCCCTTTCCTCCCCCAGGGCCTCTATCAGCCTCGCCCGCAGCAGTTCGGCCTCCCAGTTTCCACCCAGGTCCCAGGCCATCACCTTCGCCCAGGCGATGCTATCCGCGGGCGTCCAAGGCTCGGGCTCGAACCCCAGCACGGTGAACTCAAGAGGTAGATTGCCACGATGCGTGTCCATGAAGGCATTCACCCCCGCGGCATAGGCCTCCAACACAAGAAGTGCATCGCCCTGAAGATTATCTGCCTCCACCTCCGCCACCCGCCTCCAGCCGAGCGTCCGTATGAAGCGGTCCGTTTCCAGCGTGGCGTCGCCAAGGACCTCAGACAGGGTGCCGCTGGCAACGCGCCGGTTGAACTCCATCTGCCACAGGCGGTCCTGCGCGGTGACATACCCCTGAGCGAAGAACAGGTCTTCGACATTGTCAGCGTAGATGTGTGGTATGCCCCATTCATCCCGGTACACCTGAACCGTCGAGTTCAGGCCCGGCACCTCAACCGTACCATCTATGGTCGGGAAGGTGCGCCGGACGAAGAGGGAGCCGCCGACCATAACGGTTACCAGGAGCAGCACGACGACGGAGCCAACGACTATACCCGCAATGATGAGAGCCTTACGCAGCATCTGTCTTCCCCTTTCCTCGATCCGCGGTGGAAGTCCATTCTACCTGGTTTCCCAGTCTCTGTCAACGACACAGCAAACTCGACAAAGTTGCTCCGATATGTTATAATTACTATGAGAGCTGTTCCAGGCAGAGATCACACCCAATTGCCCTTGAGAGAGAGAAACATGAGATCCATTCTGATCGCCATCATGCTGGTGCTCGTTCTGGCAGCGTGTACATCGCCTGCGGCACACTATCCCCCCACGGCAGTTCCTAGTTCGCCGGTGGTCGTGGCCACGCCCACACCCGCGCAGGAAAGCACATCAGCGGCAAGTGCCACACCTGAACGCGCCGCGGAGCGCTCCGAACCGTTGCTGGACATCGAGTACCTGCACCCCTCGGAGGTGGACAACACCACACTGCCCATCACGGCCGTGGAGGATCTCCATCGGACAGGGCGACCCCAGGACTACGATATCAGCACCTATCGACTGATAGTTGACGGGCTGGTGGAGAACCCCTTGAGCCTGACTTACGAGGATCTGCTGAGCCGCCCCCAGGTGACGGAAGAGGTGCTGCTCATCTGTCCCGGCGTCTTCTGGGACAACGCGGTGTGGACCGGCACACCCTTGAGCCTTATTCTGGACGAGGCTGGTGTATTGCCGGAGGCCTCACAGGTGTACGTCAAGGCTGGGGATGGGTACTCGCGCAAGATCAATCTGGAGGACGCCATGGCGGATGGGGTCTTCCTGGTCTACGAGGTGAACGGCGAGACGCTGCCCAAAGAACACGGATACCCCATAAGGCTGGTGGCGCGCCACCAGTACGGATACGTGTGGGTGAAGTGGATTGAGGAGATCGAGGTTATAGAATAGGGGTAGACTAGGGTGAAACGTTGCCACGACCAGCACGGTTCGATGTCGCCTTCGGGGCACTCACGCTGTTGGCGCGGCGGGCCACCAACACAAGCAAGTGCCTTCACCAGTGAACGGCTCACAGCCAAACCCTTCTTTTCCTCCCGAAGCCTCCTGCAGAACCTGACCTGGCTGCCTCGCGGAGTGCAAGATCTGGGGGAGGTTTCGTTGTGCGGTACGTTCAGTGAAGGCACTCACGAGGTTTCGGGGCGAAGGAGCCGGCATCGAGTCGCGCCCGACACTATACACGCCTTCTCCGCGGCGCCGCGAGCTAGTATCGCTTTGCCCGCAGTGTCTCGATGCGGTGGAATAGTTCCGAGATGTACCCTAGCGTCTCATTTAGGCCCGGGATGTAGTCGCTCGGGTGCGCGCACTCGTTCCGCCTAGTAAGGAGCCCCAGCAATGCCTTCGTCTCGTTCTTGCCACAGAGCCCCGCATCTCGGCTCGCCTCGACTATTGCGTGCTCCGAGTACCTCTCCCGGAGATCCTCGACAGTATTGAACTTCCATCTGGACCTTGCGGCGTGTAGCTTCTTGAATCCATCCGACTCCAGCTTGTCCTCCAGGAAGTCAACAAAACCAGCCCAGGCCATCACGTGTGCCGCGCGGAACAGGCTGTTCTCCATGCACTGTAACGCTTGCCTAAACAACTCGTCCTGTTTCAGGCTTAGGGTGCCCAACTGATTGTAGGTGTCTTCGAGCAAAACGACCCTCGACTTCGACGCCTCGTGCACGCCGAGGATGGAGTGCGCCTCCTGCTCGAAGAGGCGAACCCGCTCGACAACTGCCCTTATTTCATCCATACGGACTATCTCTATGACGGCAGCAAGTGCTTCTTCAACGATTCGAACAGCGAATCATAGATGCTGCTATCTTTGGTTGCTGGGAGAGTCAGCTGTACGTTGATGTGGATGTTCACTCCCTGGCTCACCGGCGTTGCTGGTTCCGCACCTGCCCCTGGGACAGACGTCTTCCCCACGACGCGTGCTTCGCCGACCGGTGCACCGAAATCGGTAAGTTCACACAACGCCTTGAAAGTACCCACCATGTGCGATACTGCTGCCTCTCCGACATCGGTGGTGGAGGTAAAGAAATCCCTCAGTGCTTCGTCGTCTTTCCGAGAAGCATCATCATACGTGGCGAACAAACCGGAGTAAGCTTCTCGGATGCCCACAGCCAACACTCCTGCCGCCTTGCTCTTGTCGCGATATTCCCTCCACTGATCTTCCCCCGAAAAAGTGGACACGAAGATAAGCAAGATTCGTGTATACTACTATCGGAGGGACAAGGATGAAAAAGTCCAGAAGGACCTATACTGCTGAATTCAAGCGAGAAGCGCTGCGGCTACTGGAGACAAGCG
>JAUWLF010000112.1 GCA_030613785.1 Chloroflexota bacterium
GGACTACGCCGGCCTCGAACCCCGGTTGATCGGGATCCTCAAGGGGGTGACCCCCTTCATGGCCGACTTGATCCGTGCCATCTCCATTCGGGTGACGACCGACTACATGGCCATCTCTAAGTATGAGCCCTCGGAGGAGACCCAATCCTTGGTGCGACTGCTAAAGGACCTGGATATGAGTATCACCGGCGAGCACGTGATTCTCGTCGAGGACATTATAGACAGCGGCCTCACCATGGAGTACATCCTCAAGCATCTGGAGGGTAGGGACCCAGCCAGCCTCAAGGTCTGCACGCTTTTCAACAAACTAGCGCATCGTGTGGTAGACCTGCCCCTGGACTACGTGGGGTTCGACCTACCTGACGCTTTCGTGGTGGGGTACGGCCTCGACTACCAGCAGAAGTACCGGAACCTGCCTTATCTGGCCGTGTTGAAGTCCGAAGTCGAAACCACATAGCTCGCAGCGGTCGAAGCACGCCCATCCGTGACCTTGATCCCCCGCGTGTCTCAGGGTAGCCGATCAGTTTTCGCATCCCAGGTCCGCCAGGCGAAGCCATACGGGTCGGGCATCGTGCTCCCCGACAGCGGCATGCCGGAGAGGTCACTCGTACCTTTGAGGCTGCTGCTGCGTGACGATGTCCAGGCCGTAGAGGTAGATCGCCTCAGTGTCGCTGATCACCACGGGCGGCGGAGGGCGGCAGAGGTAGGACAAGTTGGGAACTTGTCCTTGAGGCCTCGGAGGTTTTGAAAACCTCCGAGGCCTGATGCTGACGAGTCCAAGCCAGTGAGTGGTTTCAACTCGCCCAATCACGTTTGCGGATGAACTACACCACAAGGTGCAGCACATGTCAAGGTCGGTTCACACGAAGAGTCGTTTACACCCACCCCAGCTACCGTACCCCGTTCTGCCCGCCCCTCCGCAAAGCCCTCTCCATTTCTCGCTGCGCCTCACGCTTGGCCACGTCGGCCCGCTTGTCATAGAGCTTCTTGCCCTTGGCCAGCGCTATCTCTACCTTCGCGAGATTGTCCCTAAGGTAGAGACGGAGGGGGATGATAGTGTAGCCCTTGGCCTGCACCTTGCCTGCCAAGCGGTCTAGTTGGAGCCGATGAAGAAGCAACTTGCGCTCTCGCTTGGGCTCGTGGTCTTGATGACTGGCCTGCTTGTAAGGTGCGATGTGGGCATTCAGCAGCCACGCCTCGCCCTCTCTGATCACAACGTAGCTATCCTGGAGATTGGCCCGGCCAGCACGCACTGACTTGATCTCCGGACCGGTCAAGACCAGGCCCGCCTCGTAAGTGTCCTCGATGAAGTACTCCCGGCGAGCGCGCCGGTTGGTGACCACAGTACGCTCCGGCATGTGCCTCACCGCCCCAGCAAGTAGCTGATGGCCTTGTCCAATTGAGGATCTCGCCCCTCGGCAAGATCCTCGTCGCTCAGAGCGACCTCTATGTGGGGCGCAAGGCCACCCTCCTGTATCAACTGGCCATTGGGCGTGAACCAGTGGGCGATGGTCAGCCGCAGGTGAGAGCCATCGCTCAGGTCTATGGGGCTCTGTACCGAAGCCTTCCCCAGGGTGCGCGCGCCGATCAAGACACCCCTGTCGTGATCTCGAATCGCGCCAGCCACTATCTCAGCGGCGCTGGCCGTGCCGCCATTGACCAGCACAACCAGCGGTACGTCCGTCGCTACACCATCTCCTTGCGCCATATGTTCCTGATCCAAGCCGTTGCTGCCCTTTTCCAGCACGATCGCTCCTTCGGCGACGAACTCGCTCGCGATCGTGATCGAGGCGGACAACAACCCTCCCGGGTTGTCTCTCAGGTCTAAAATCAAGCCCCGTGGCTCCTCGTCCAAGAGCTCTGTGAGCGCTGAACGCACCTCAGCGGGCGCCTGAGACCGGAAGCTGTTCAGCTTCAGATAGACGATTCCGTCTTCCAGCATACGCGACTCCACGGTTGGAATCTCGATCTCCGCCCGCACGATCTCAGCCTCGAAAGGCTCGTCGAGGACCTCTCGCTGAACCAGCAAGCGAACAGCGGTTCCCTCTGGCCCTCGGATCATGGAAACTGCCTCTTCCAGACTCAACCCCACGGTGTCCTGACCTTCTATCTCCAGGATGACGTCCCCACCCGTCAATCCCGCTTCGTGCGCTGGCCCGCCGGCAAAGACATGCACGATAACCACGTGGCCTGCGTCATCGACGTTCACCACAGCTCCGATGCCAGAATATCGGCCGGTGGCATCTTCTCTGATCCTCTCCGCCATGACGGGGTCAGCAAACCAGGTGTATGGGTCCCCCAACGTGTCGATGGCTCCACGGATGGCCCCGTAGGTGAGCACGGCGTTCTCCACGGGCGCGCGGTAGTGTCTCCCTTGCACGATGTACCACGCTTCCCAGAAGACCCTGAAGTCCTGGTCGCTCTCGGCCGCTGACCCCTGCGGCGGTGCAGGGCGAACGAGAACACTAGTCCCATACCCGCCCAGGTACGAGAGGGTGGTGATGGCGATCACCAAGATAATGAATGTAATGAACCGCAGAAAGCCTCGCATATCCTTCGCCAACACACCTTTACATAATAGAACGAGCGGTCACCGAAGCGCTTGTCTGGGACAGATAGTCGATGGCCGCCGCCAATTGGGGATCTTCGCCGCGATCAAGTTCCTCTGAGGAGGGCACCACCTCCATATCTGGGATCAACCCCGCATCCTGTATCTCGTGGCGGTCGGGGGTTAACCAGCGGGCGATGGTCACATGAAGGCTGGAGTTGTCGCTCAATTCGTGGATGCTCTGCAGAGAACCCTTGCCGAACGTTCGTCCACCAATGAGGACGCCTCTCTGGTGATCCTGGAGTGCTCCACCCACGATCTCGGCGGCGCTGGCCGTGCCCCCGTTCACCAGCACAGCCAGACGCATGTGAATCGCTTCACCTCCTCGTCTGGCGTTGAAGACCTTGTCGTTGCCATCCTTATCGCGCTCGTAGAAGATGACACCGGTGTCAATGAACTGTCCCGCCACATCAACGGCCGCCGTCACCATGCCGCCCGGGTTGTCACGCAGGTCCAGAACTATCTTTCGCGCTCCCGCGGCCTTCAGTTCCCGCAGTGCACGACCGAGCTCACCGCTGGTCCGTCCTCCGAAGAAGGAGATGCGTACGTAGCCTATGTCGTCCTCTTTGAGCTCCCAGACCACAGTTGGGACCTCTATCTCCTCCCGGACTATGCTCACCGTGAAGGGTTCGAGCTCACCCTGGCGCACGATGGTCAGTGTGGCCTTGCTTCCAACCTCTCCGCCGCGAATCAGCATGATGGCTTCGTTCTGCGACAGCCCCAGGACCTCGGTGCCGTCTACCTCGATGATCACGTCGCCGCTACGGATGTCAGCTCGCGCCGCAGGGGAGTCGTCCAGGACGGCTACCACTCGCAGATACCCGTCCGCCATCAGGTACTCAGCACCAATACCTCCGTGACGGCCCTCCAACTGCGCCTGTTCGATCTCGTGGTCGCTGGGTTCCGTGAAGAAGGTGTAGGGATCGTCAAGGGCGCGGAGGGCGCCACGGATGGTCCCGTAGGCGAGGCCCTTGGTGTCGGGCAGTTCACCATAGAAATCGCGCTCCATGTACCCCCAGGCCTCCCTGAACACCTCGAACTCCGGTGGCTCCTGCGCTGCGGGGTGCAGGAGGTTGACCGGTATCTCTTCGAGCTTCGCTCGATCATAGCCCACGAACTCGGCGGCGAATCCTGCGACGTAGGCGCTCACGCACACTGTGAGCACTAACACAGACAGCGCGGCCACCCGCAACGCAGTTGCCGCTGCTTCTCTCGGCTGCTTACGATCCATGGTCGACTCTTTCGACAACACTAGGGCCTAGGACATGCGGCAGCCCCAGCACAACCACCAGTGGGCCCCCACGAGTGTACCGCAGAGAACCCATATCCCTCATAAGTTGATTCATGAATACGGCTTGCTGGGTTATGTCAACCCCATGATCGTGGTTAGCCCCGTAGTGTACATAACATCTATAGTGTGAACATGCGCCATCCACTGCTACACCCCCTGCCAACGCATTACCAGCGCCATTTCTTCTTCAGTGGCATGGCCAGGATCTCCCGCACGTGCGGCCTCCGCTCGGATTTGCGAGACAGCAGGTCAACGGAGAAGCCTGCTTTCATGACTATCGCGCAGTCCGCGCCGGTGCCTGTGCCTCCTACACACAGGATGATCGCTCCAGGCTTCACTCGACCTCCATCGGTGGCCATCATACCCACCTCCATGGCCACCTTCAACCCCTGCCCGCCTACAAGGCGAAACGCATCGAAGATCATGACCCGCAGGTCAAGCGTACCATACATGTTCTTGCACGGGCCCACCGAGTGAGAGTGGGAGGCGTAAGGCACACGGTCCACGATCTCGACCTCGAGCTTCTCCAGAGCTTGACGGTTGTCCGGGGTTATGGCTGGATAGTACTTGGCCCAAGGCGGATCCGACACGCAGATAATGGGAAGGTCGCTCTCTAGCCGTACCTTCTGGGCCAAACCAAGCGCCGTCTTCCCGGTCGTAGACGCCACAACCAGGGCTTCGATCCCTCCCTCCGATAGCCTTTCCCTCACCACATCCGTGACTGCCGAAGTGTTCAACTCCCCATATTCAGGAAAGTACAGTATGCTCTTTTTCGTCATCCGTCCCCTCCAGGGACCCTCACGCCGCTCGCAGCTCCTCAAGGAGCCCAAAGTGGCGCTGTGAACAGCTCTACATCTGAGGCGACAGCTCTGGGCCTCCCGCAAGCACCCCCGCGGCCCAGCGTTCCCGCCGATGCGGTGGCACTGTCGTCGCGCTGTTTCGTTGTGCTAGAGTGGACCTTCAGCTCGTCCCGCCCACCAGGTAGGGTTCAAAACGATGTACTAGCCTCTCGGGCAATCTCCCCTCGATGCGGATCCCCTGCTCACCGTATTCCTGTCGCTCCACGATCCCCTCCTCGTGAATGAGATTGAGGAGGCCATCGTTGCTGTAGGGAAGGAGAATGCTGAAGGACCTCAGACCCTTGTCCAGCACCTGCTCGACTCGCTCCAGCAACTCCCCCAGGCCAATCCTCTTCTCTGCCGAAATGGCCACGCAGTTCGGATACCCGACCATGAACTCCCGTACTTGCCCGACCACGTCGCTTTCAGCCAGAGATTCTCCTGCCCCTTCCCCTGTCTCCCCACGCCGCGTGTCGATCAGCAGATCTATCTTGTTCAAGGCTGTAACTACGGGTTTGTCCCCGGCTCCAAGGTCCCGCAGCACCCGCTCCACCGTCGCCGCTTGCTCCCTCACAGCGTCATGCGTTATGTCAACTATATGCAAGAGCATCTCTGCTTCGTTGATCTCCTCCAGCGTCGCTCGGAACGCTGCCACCAACTGCGTCGGTAGCTTGTGGATGAAGCCCACGGTGTCGGTGAACAGAGCTGGACTTCCGCCGGGCAACGTCACGCGCCTGGTGGTGGGATCCAGTGTGGCAAAGAGCTTGTCCTCCACCAAGACCTCGGCCCCCGACAGAGAATTCAGCAAGGTGGACTTTCCAGCGTTGGTGTACCCCACTATGGCCACCACCGGGATCGCCGCCTTCTCCCGGCGACGGCGGTATTGTCGGCGATGAGTCCGTATCTCCTCCAATTGCCGCTTGAGCTGGGAAATCCGCCGCCCGATTTCTCGCTTGTCGCTCTCCAACTGGGTCTCACCTGGACCGCGCAAGCCGACGCCCCCCACCCCTTGGCGGGACAGGTGCGTCCACATGCGGGTCAAACGGGGCAGACGGTACTGGTACTGGGCCAGTTCGACCTGGAGCCGCCCGTCTTTCGTGCGCGCGTGGTCAGCGAAGATGTCCAGTATCAAGGCGGTGCGGTCCACGACCTTGACGTCGAGCTCCTCCTCGAGGTTCCGCTGCTGGCGGGGCCGCAGTTCATCATCGAAGAGCAGCACATCGTAGTCCAGTTCCCGTTGCCACGCTCGCAGCTCCTCCACCTTGCCGCTGCGGACAAATGTGGCTGGGTTGGGTGCGTCCAGGCGTTGGATGGTATTGCCTACCACCTCTATCCGCGCAGTGCGCGCCAACTGGGCTAGCTCCTCCAGCGAGTCCTCCACGCGCCACAGCTCTCTTCTGCGCTTCAGTTCGACCCCCACGAGAAACCCCTTCTCAGTTGGAGTATCCACAGATCCTAGTCTTCTCGGAATGGTTAGCCTCCTGTCTCAGTCCTCCGTACTTGTCAAGCGCGAGACTTGCACCTGCCTCGGACGCTCTACCGCGAAATCGGATGGGACATCGCCTCTCCGCTTGCCATCCCCAACGACGAAACCCCACCCACCATCCGCTTCATACTCTGCCTGCCGGGGCGAGAGTTTAGCCCTGTCCCGCGCTGGCACTGACCTACACGACTCACCGCTTCCCCGTCAACAGCGATTCAAGCACCCTCCCCACCCGCTCCAGGCTATCAGGGCTGACCTTGTCGCACGTGTCCTCGATGGTGTGCCAGTAGGGATAGTCAAAATCGATTATGTCAACCGCCGGAATCCCCTTCTTGGCGAAGGGCAGGTGGTCGTCAATCATCGTGTGACGAACCTCTGGGATGAACTGCTCGTATCCAAGCTCAGCGGCGATGGCCCAGAGCTTCTCACGCAAGTTGACGTTCGAGTTACCCTCGTAATACAACTCCTGCTCCCTGTCCCCTACCATGTCCACCACAATCACATAAGCCGGCTCCACCGTCAGTTGGTCTGCCATGTAGCTGGAGCCCACACACCACGGCCAGCCCTGGAGCCTGCCGCTGTCTTCCGCATCGAAGAAGGCCAACCAGACCTCGTTCGTCAATTTGTCCTCCGAGAGCACCATCGCCAATTCGAGGAGCACCGCCACCCCGCTGGCTCCGTCGTTCCCTCCGATGATCGGCTCCATCGAATGGTCACCGTTCTGATCTGCCACCGGTCGAGTGTCGTAATGTGCGCCTAGAATGACCACAGGTCCTTGGCCAAGCTTACCGATGATGTTGCGCAGCGGAACACCTTCGTACTCGAACTCCTGCGTCTCTACCTCCCATCCCCATTCCTCCAGCGTGGTGATGATGTAATCACCAGTGACCAAGCCGGCCTCGGACCCAGGAGGCCTTGGCCCTATCGCGCACTGGTCCAGTGCGTACTGGTACGCCCGTTGGCCATCAAACCCACCTTCCCCAAGTTCCTCCCTTTCCCTTACGTCTCCCAGGCCGTCGTGCAGGTACGCCAATCCCACAACTAGCGCCAGTGCCGCAGCGGCCACAATCACACCAAGCAGCCCCCGACTGCGCAGCAGGCTCAAGTGACTCTCCCGTCAACCCTTCTGTCAACGGTTTTCCCCTGCCCCTTTGCATCATCCCATTCCCACATAGTGACCTGCCCAACCGCAATCAAGCCTCGAACTGACTATGCGATGAAAGCCAGCTGCCATGGACAGCGGATTTGGCTGTTCCTTTCAAGTACTGCACGAGCATAGCTCGCCCACACGGCTTTCCAAATCCCCAAGTGCCCGCTCGGCGTAGGCCTGATACCGCCTTTTCTTGCCCCGCACCCTGGTTTCCAGCTCAGGTAGGAGGCCAAAGTTCGGCTTCATGGGCTCGAAAGTCTCCGGCTGCGCACACGTGACGTATCGAAACAAGGCTCCTATCATCGTCGTCGGTGGGAAAGCCAGCAGCGGTTCACCCAGCGCCATCCGAGCCGCATTGGTCCCAGCGAGACAGCCTCCCGCAATGGCAGCCGCGTATCCTTCGCTGCCGGTGATCTGCCCCGCAAAGAACACCCCCTCCTCTACCTTGCACTGCAACCAGGCATCCAACAAAATCGGCGAATTAATGTAGGTGTTGCGATGCATCTGCCCAAAACGCACGAACTCCGCCCTCTCCAGCCCTGGAATCAGGCGAAACACACGCTCCTGTTCGCCCCACCGCAGATTGGTCTGGAAACCAACCATGTTGTACAAAGTCCCTGCCAAATCGTCTTGCCGCAGTTGAACCACGGCGTAGGGTCGCCTGCTGGCAAGAGGATCAATCAGACCCACCGGCCTCAAAGGACCGTACGCCAGCGCGTCAGACCCTCGCCGAGCGATCACCTCCACGGGCAGACAGGCCTCGAAGAACCTCTCGTCCTCCTTCTCGAACTGTCGCCGGGCGAAGGTCTGCGCCCTTAGTAGCTCATCCACGAAGGAGTGGTACTCAGCCTCATCCAGAGGACAGTTTACGTAGTCTCCATCACCACGGCCGTATCGCGAACCTCGGAACACTCTATCCTCGGCTATGGAATCCGCCGTCACAATGGGCGCCATCGCATCATAGAAGTAGAGGTATTCCTCCCCAGTCAAGCCGGCAATCGCCTCAGCCAGGGCCTCCGAAGTCAGAGGCCCGGTGGCGATCACAAGGGGCCTATCCTCGGGTATCGTCCGCACCTCCTGCCGTACGACCTCAACGAGCGGGTGCTCCTCAACTCTATCGGTGACCAGGCGAGCGAAGGCGTCTCGGCCGACAGCCAGGGCACCTCCTGCTGGCACTGCCGTCTCGTCGGCGCAGGCCACGACAAGCGACCCGAAGCGACGCAACTCCTCTTTCAGCAATCCCAGGGCCCTATCCACTAGATTGGAGCCCAGGGAGTTGCTGCACACCAGTTCCGCCAAATCGCTTGTGCGATGGGCAGGGGTCATCTTGCCGGGGCGCATCTCGTACAACGTAACAGGCAGGTCGTGGCGTGCGACCTGCCACGCCGCTTCGCAGCCAGCCAACCCACCACCGATAACCGTGACCTTCTCCAAAGCGTGTCCCTCCCCCACACAAGTATATCACATCTCACGACCGAGATAAAGGAATCTGTGGTGCCCATGAAGCGCCCTCTGTGCGGCGGGGCGGAGTCCACCTAGGAGAACACCTCGCTCGCAGCCCCGAATCAGAGATAGCGCCGCCACCATGTTCGTCCTACCTCTTCGAAGCCGTGCAGCATCCCAATCAGCCTCGAGAGAATACCCGTGCAGCACAGTCACGACGCAACGGCACGATGCAAAGCACTTCCCATACCTGGCGGGAGCCCTGGCCTCTGCTGGTCCGCGTTGCACACGGACTCCGTGGATGGTATTATCTCCCCGGAGGTTTGGCACCATGAATGCTTTGGATATCATCGCCAAGAAGCGTGACGGGCACGCCCTCACCAAGGACGAGCTGGACTTCCTGATTCAGGGACTCACCAAAGGAGACATACCAGACTACCAGGTGGCCGCCTGGTTGATGGCCGTCTACATCCGGGGGATGACCGCTGAAGAGACAACCCACCTTACGTACGCCATGGCTCACTCAGGTCGCACCATGGACGTGGACAGAATCGCGCCCCTGGCGGTTGACAAGCACAGTACCGGTGGAGTTGGCGACAAGACTACGCTGGTGATCGCGCCTCTGGTCGTGGCCGCCGGCTTGGCAGTCGCCAAGATATCAGGACGAGGGCTGGGCTTCACTGGAGGAACGCTGGACAAGCTAGAGTCCTTTCCAGGCTTCAGTTCCGAACTGGACATTCCACACTTCCTGAACAACCTCGAGCGGTACCGGATCGTCATCGCGGGCCAGACGCCAGATCTGGTCCCCGCCGATGGCAAACTGTATGCGCTGCGAGATGTCACAGCCACAGTCGGCTCGTTTCCGCTGATTGCCAGCAGCATCATGAGCAAGAAACTGGCGGTTGGGGCCAAGGCCATCGTCCTGGACGTTAAGGTCGGAAAAGGCGCCTTCATGGCAGACGAGGAGGAGGCCTTGGAGCTGGCCCGCACCATGATTCAGTTGGCGGAAAGCCTCGGCAAACGGGCAACGGCTATCATCAGTGACATGAATCAGCCCTTGGGTTTTGCGGTAGGCAATGCACTGGAGGTGAAGGAGGCGATAGACACGCTACGCGGCGCAGGACCGCCGGACTTCACCGAGCATTGCCTCACCGTTGCGACCCAGATGCTCCTCCTGGCCGGGGGATCAAATCGCGAGGAGCAAGCGCGACAGAGGCTCGACGATCTCCTCCAGTCAGGGAAGGCTATTGGCAAACTGAAGGACCTGGTGAGCGCGCAGGGGGGAGATCCCACACCTGTGGAAGACCCCACTCTACTTCCGCGGGCCAATCTGATTCAGCACGTTCCCTCTGAGCAGCAAGGCTACATCTCCCAACTGGACGCCATGGAGGTAGGCCTGACGGCGCTGGAGCTAGGAGCAGGCCGCACGAGAAAGGGCGAGCCCGTAGATCACGCCGTGGGCATCGTCCTGCACAAGAAGATAGGCGACCGGGTGGAAAGGGGCGAAAGACTCTTCACCATTCATGCCCAGAACAGAGAAGACCTGGAGCGCGCTCGGGAGCACCTTCTCGCGGCCTACGCGTGGCAGGATGATCCCGTGCAACCGCCTTCCCTGATTACCCAAATATTAACCTAGCTCCCGCTCACGGCGGCGGGAGCGCATCCACCCACAGCGTCTTCAGCCAGATTGCACACTTCTCAACTGGCCCGGATACGCCTCATGCACGATCTCGTATATGTAAATCCCACGGTCCACAGCCTGGCCACGCTCGTCAAAAGAGATGCTGCCCGTGAGTCCTCTGTAGATCTCCATCTCAGAGAGGGCCTGGACAACACCTTCCCTCGTGGCCTTCCCCCGCAGCGTGATGGACCTCTCCAGAGCCTCCAACAGCAAGTTTGTGGCATCGTAGGCCAGAGCAGCATAAGGCCCAGGCGGTGCTCCGGATAGCTGTGCGCATCCCTCGATGAAGCCTTGATCCTCCACCGGGGGCGTGACGGCGACATACGTCGTTCCCTCGGCTGCATCGCCCGCAATCTGGACGACACAAGCGCCGTTCAGCCCATTTCCTCCCAGCACAGGGATGTCAAGGCCAGCTCGGTGCAACTTGAGCAGCAGTTCAGCGCCCTCCAGCGCCTCTCCGCCGAAGAAGATCAACTCGGGGTTGACGTCTGCCAGTCTCGTGATGATCCTGGTGTCGCCAGCCTCAATATCGAGCACAACCACCCCACCCTCTTGCTCCACCTCGGAAACGAAGGCGTCCACCAGGTCTGGAGACCCTCGGACCGCAGCCAGGCGTGTCGCCTGCTTGTCCGTGACGGCGTAGCGCGCAGCAGCAGCGCCTAGGAAGTCATTGTCCGCCACGAGACGGAAGGTTTGAGGGTAGCCCCTGCCTGTGATCTCCATGCCCGTCGCTGTGGGCACCACCAAGGCCAGCCCAGCCCTGTGATAGGTTGACAAGGCGCTAGCCGTGCTATCATCGCTGAAATGGCCGATGACCCCCATGACATCGGGATCTACGACCATCTCTCGCGCTCGCTGCACCGCCATGCTTTGATCTTGGTCATCGTTCAAGACGACCAGCTCCACTAAGTGGCCGCCCACTCCTCCAGCTTCGTTCCTCTCGCTCACAGCAAGCTTCGCCGCCGGCAAGACCTCGTAGCCCAGAGGCCGATACAGGCCCTCGAAGGACGCCACTAGGCCGATCTTGATGGTGGGCCGGGTGGATCCACAGGGCATACAGCCGATGGCCACCGCCAACAGAGGCAAAGACAACACAGCAATCAGCAGGTTTCTCACAAGATGCAGCTATTGCCCTTGGTATTGGTCTTGATTGCGAAGATGCTCCTCATA
>JAUWLF010000068.1 GCA_030613785.1 Chloroflexota bacterium
GGCAATGGCTCGCGCGACCTGCTCCGTATTGCCAAACGTCGAGTCGTAGATGACCAGGGCGTTCATGTTTCCTCGAATCTGGGTCGACTGGGAGGCCTGTGGCCTGGAGGCACACCGGCATCCGAAACTGGGTGAACACCATTATAGCTTCAGTAGAACGGGGTGTCAACGGCGAATGGTCGTCAGCCCTTCGGAGGGCTTGCCTTTCGCCATACAATGTGACAGAATCTGTTGGATGGTGGCGAGGCTGCCGGAAGAGATTGTGCGCGCTTCCTGCTGGGAGTGAGCAGCAAACCGAGGTGGAGGTCGTGGTGGCCTCTGTGATGGCGCAATGCTCCGAGGGTTTCTCCGGCAGTGGATCTGTCAGGAGGAGTTTCTTGGGGGGAGGAATGGATTGAAGGACCGTAGCAAGACCGTTATCGAACCCGAACGTGAAGTCCCTGTGGTTGACGAGGTTGACGTCTTGGTGGTTGGAGGTGGACCTGCCGGTCTGGCGGCTGCGGTTGCGGCAGCCCGGCACGGGGGAGAGGTCGATCTCATAGAGCGGTATGGGTACGTGGGGGGCATGGCCACTGGCGGTCTGGTGCTCATGCTCGACAGGATGGGCAATGACGAGGGAGAACAGGTAGTCAGGGGCATCGCGCAGGAGCTGGTTGACAGATTGGAAGCTATGGATGCGGTCATCTACCCGCCCAAGGACGTCTGGGGTTCCAGTGATCCGCAGGCGGCGCGGAAGTGGAGACACTTTGGAGCGGTAGGGCCACAGTCGGGCCGGGTTAGATACAGCCCCACCGTAGACCCGGAGTACCTGAAGATTGTAGGAGCGAGGCTCTTGGATGAGGCGGACGTGAGAACTCTATTCCACGCCTGGGCGTGCTCGACCCTAGTGTCGGATGGGATTGTTAGGGGTGTGGTATTCGAGAGCAAGTCGGGCCGCCTGGCTGTCCTGGCCAAGGTCGTCGTGGACTGCACAGGAGATGGTGACGTGTTCGCCTATGCTGGAGCCGATTTCGAGAAGCGAGATCTTCCCTTTGGTCTCGTCTTCAGGTTGGCAGGAGTCGATATCGAGAAGGCGAACTCATTCGTTAACGAGAACCCCGAGGAGTTCGACGCGTTGGTGAGGGAACTGGCCAAGAGCGGGGGGACAGGAGGAGGTGTAGGTGGCCTCAACGCCATCTACTACAGAACCGTCAGAGAGGGGATTGTGTGGTGCAACAACTCCGTGCCCACGTCAGACTCTTTGAGCATCGACGAACTGACCAAAGCCGAGAAGGAGCGACGAGAGACGGCCTTGCGGACGCTGGAGTTCTTCAGGGAGAACCTTCCGGGTTTTGAGGAGGCGTTTCTCCTAGATACAGCGCCGCAACTTGGGACGCGCGGCAGCCGCAGGCTGAAGGGCGAGCACACCTTGACCAAGGACGAGTGGCTGAGTGAGAAGCAGTTCGATGACGTCATCGCCACGTGCTCGCCGAGGACGGAGGGAGAGCCGCTGATCAACGTTCCCTACGGATGTCTCTTGCCAGAGAAGCTGGAGAACCTCCTTGTTGCCGGCCGTTGCATCTCTGTGGACACGGTGGTGCACAACTGCGTGAGGCTGATTCCGCCCTGCATGGCGACGGGGCAGGCGGCGGGTACTGCGGCCGCCTTGGCGGTGAGAGAGGATGCAGCACCGAGAGAGATCGACAGATCCCAGTTGCGGTCCTTGGTTGCTGAGGACCATGCCCGCCCCAGCCCGGCACTACCTGACGCCAAATAGGTGCGCAAGGAGGTATTCGGCGGATGTGAAGTTCTTGAGCGGCGAGCCCATAGCAGGGATTCACGGCTGGCGGATGATCGCCCGCGAGACAAAGAAAGGAGTGCACAACATGTCGGAGAAAAACATCGAACAGGACCCTGAAGAGGGATCGGAAACATCAGAGGCCCAATCGGCGGCGGCTCAGGCCGAGCTCGAAGGGTTGCAGGCGGAGGTGGCTGAGCTTCGGCGCCAAGTAGCCGACGGCGAGGCGGCGAGAGAGGCGCCTCGCCACCGGTGGCGCCGCCTTGCGGTTGGCCTGCTGGTCGCACTGGGCTGCCTAGTGCTCGCCGTCGGGAACCCGGCCTTCTGGCTGAGGGGCACGCTGCTCAATACCAACCGCTGGGTCGCAGCGGTAGAACCACTGAGCCAGAGCCCGGTCATCGTCAACGCCGTGGGCGACTATGTGGTGGAAGGGTTGTACAGTGCGGTCGACCTCGAGCAACTGACCTACGAGGTCCTGCCCGAGGGGTTCAAGATCCTTAGCGTGCCGCTGACCCGTGTGCTGCGGGAGACGGTGAGCGATGCCGTCGCCACCGTGCTACAGAGCGACCAGTTCCACGACGTCTGGCTGGCGGTCAACCGCAGCGTGCACCGGACCGTCGTAGGCATCTTACGGGGCGAAGGTTCCCTGCTGTACGTGACAGGAGGGGACGTGACCGTTGACCTCGGCGATGCGTTCGGCTTTGTTGAGGAGACCCTGGGGTTAGAGGGCCTGGATCTGTTTGCAGGCGATCACCCGACCACGTTCGTTCTCCTCAGCAACGAGACCCTGGCCATCCTGCAGCGAGCCGTGGCTGTCCTCGACACCGTGGGCCTTGTGCTTCCGTTTGTGGCGCTGGCTGCCTTTGTGGTTGCCTGGTTCGTGTCGTTGTGGCGGCGCCGGACCCTGCTGTGGATCGGCGTGGGGGTGGCCATCACCATGGCAGTGTCGCTCGTGGTGTTCGGCTTGGCTCAACCGGCGGCCCTCGCTTCCATCGTCGACCCCCGCCTTCGAGACGTAGCCGGCGAGATCTGGGGCATCGTGATCCGCGGGCTGTACGTCCAGACGGTCTTGTTGCTCGTCGTCGGCGTGCTCATCGCCCTTGGGGTGTGGGTGGCTGGTCCGGCCTCCAGGGCAGTGGCAGCCCGGACTGCTGTTCGCGGGTGGTGGGGTCGCTTAAGGGCATAGCCGAGCCAGGGAGGATGTGGTGCGAGCGCCTAGTGTGCAGCAGCCGGACGGCGTGTACTTCGTGCGATAGGCTGCTTCGGGATGCCCGTCTGGCGACGAGCCAGGTGGGATAGAGTGATGGGATGGCCACGGAGGGCAAGATGAATTCATCCAGCACGACCAGCCGTCCTAGGGTGGCGGTTGTCCAACATGCACCGGTGTTCTTGAACGTGGACGCGAGCGTGGCCAAGGCGTGCGCCCTCATCGAAGAGGCAGCCGATCAAGGGGCGGAGCTAATCGTCTTTCCCGAAACCTGGCTTCCGGGATACCCGGTATGGATCGACTCCTCGCCCAAGGCGGCGTTGTGGGACTATCCTCCGGCGAAGACACTGTACCGGTTGCTGGTCGAGAATTCTATCAGCGTACCCGGCAAGCACCTGGACCAGCTACTGGCCATGGCCAAGAAAATGGGCACCTACGTGGTCATGGGCGCCCACGAGCGGCTAGGGGGTACCCTGTACAACACCATGATCCTCATCGGTCGAGATGGCGAGGAATACCGCGTGCACCGCAAGCTCATTCCTACCTACACGGAGCGAATGGTTTGGGGCCGTGGGGACGGGAGTACACTCAATGTTCTGGAGACTGAGTGCGGGAACATCGGAGGTCTGATCTGCTGGGAGCACTGGATGCCGCTGGCGAGGGCGGCCATGCATGCCAAGAAGGAGACCATCCACATCGCCCAGTGGCCATGGGTGAGAGGGCTTCACCAGCTCGCCAGCAGGCACTACGCATTCGAAGGCCAGTGCTTCGTCCTCGCTGCGGGCTGCGTGCTGACCAAAGGGGAAATTCTCGAGGGTTTTCGATCGCTGGGTCGGGAAGAGGATGGAGCTCTTGAACTCTTGGAAGCGATCCCTGGCGAGGACGAGGACCTGATCATGAAGGGTGGCAGCGCGGTCATAGGCCCTGACTACAGGTACGTGGTAGATCCGGTTTTCGAAGAACAGTGCATCATCTATGCTGAGCTAGAACTGGACCGCATCACCGAGGGTCATCTCCTTCTCGACACCGATGGTCACTACTCACGCCCGGACGTCTTTCATCTGGAGGTGAACGACCAACCTCAGACGAACGTAACCTTCGACCTGGAGGAGTAACGGGTGCGCGCTGCGTTCCGCCCACGGTCCAGTGGGCGCGCGACCTCGGACACACCTGACGCGTTCGAACCGCCTAGCGTGCAGCAGCCTTGGCCTTCGAGAAGAGCCGCTCGCGTTCAGTAGCAGAGCCGACGCCAGCGAGATGGTGAGAGTCGGCGTCCGTTAGTGGAAGGGGACTCCTGTGAGAATCAATCCGTCATCTGGACGAGCGATGCACGGGATGGAATCGCTTCGACGGCGACGAGCGATGCTATTGTCCGCCTTGCTGGTGATGGACGGCTTCGCGCTAGGTGGCTGCGTGACATCACTGATGATGCGCCGCCTTGTGATACAGATGACGGCTGTGTACGAAAGTCAGGCCCAGGCGCTTGCCGTCTACAACCTATTCGACCATTTGATCCCCTACTACGCTTGCTAAGGCGCCACTCTACTGGTACTCGTGGGTGTCACTGTCAGCGTGTGGGTTGTGAGCAGGCCGCGAGAGCTGGGCTAGTGATGGACGATCTGGTGCAGAGCTGCATGGCGGAAATGACAGCGACGCATGCCTTGGTACTGCGCGCGGCGGACCGGGACCAACTTCATCCCGAAATGGCGGTGAAGATGCGCATTGGATGCGCAGACCAACCTGCTCCAGAGAGATTGGACTACTGAGGAGTACCCTGGAGAAGCTGATGGGAGGAGACCCTCGCTCCATTGGACGAGTTGACGAGGTTGTTGAGGATGTGTTGGGCGATGCCGCGTTGTTCTAGGAGCTGTCCTTATGGCCGGCGGTGATCCCGTCGTCAGAATGCGGGCCGCCGATGCCGTGAGCGGTTGCCTCCGCACCGGTTTGATTCTAGTGGTCCTGTGTCTGCTTCTTCTGGTGATTGGGCCTTTTCTGGTCCCTATGCCGCCGCTCGAAGATACCCTACCACCACAGGAGTTGGCTGATGAGGACAGTCTGTTTGTCGAGGTCGGAGGACTAGAGGTGCACTACAAGCTTGTCGGCCAGGGCGACCCTACGCTGGTGCTGCTGCACGGGTTTGGCGCGAGCGTCTTTTCGTGGCGGAAGGTAATGGCGCCTCTGGCCGAGGTGGGCACGGTCATTGCCTTCGACAGGCCCGCCTTTGGCATGACCGAGCGGCCCATGCCTGCTGATTGGGGCGAACAGAATCCGTACAGTCCTGAGGCGCAGGCCGACTTGACGGTCAAGTTGCTGGATGAGCTGGGTGTGGAAAAGGCGGTGCTGGTGGGCCATTCTGCCGGAGGGGGTATTGCCGTGCTGACTGCGCTGAGATACCCGGAAAGGGTGCAGGCGCTGGTGCTGGAAAATGCAGCCGTCTATCGCCACGGCGGCACGCCCGGCTGGTTGCGCCCTTTGTTGCTCACCCCGCAGATGCGCCGCGTGGGGCCGCTGATGGTGCGTTCCGCCGTCAGATGGAGCGAAGCGGCGATCCGGACCGCCTGGGATGATCCAGATAAGATCACGATGGAGCTCGTGTCAGGGTACAAGAAGCCGCTACAAGCCGACAACTGGGATCGTGCCCTGTGGGAGTTGGTAGTGGCGAGCCATCCACTGGGGCTGGAGACACAGCTGGAGGAGATCACCGTGCCGGTGCTGGTGATCACCGGCGACCGCGACCGCTTCGTGCCCACTGATCAGAGCCGGCGCCTGGAGGCAGAGCTACCCCATGCGGAGTTGGTGGTGATTCCCAGCTGTGGGCATGTGCCCCATGAGGAGTGCCCACAGCAGTTCTTGAGAGCAGTCAGCGGGTTTGTGGCGGGTCTGTATTGAAGAACTGGAATGGCGGTGGCTGGATAGCTTCGCCAAGCGCCTGCAAGCTCTCAGCGGGACACACGCCGCCTGGCTCTTGTCTGCGCGGATCGCCTTTCTGGTCAGTCCACCGGTTGACAGCGTCAAGAGGCTGAGGTTATAATTGCGCGTAGAGAGGTGCCGCTGATAGTCGTTCTGGCTTGTGGATGGGCGCGCCGGTGTGACGCTCTGATGGGCTTCGTCTGCAGAGGCACAGGGCATCGGCACCAGACCGCCTCGGAGTGGCATACCGATCCGAACTGGGTTCCCGTCTGGAGATGGAAGGAGGCGATAGATGGCAATCGTTGCATACCTGGAAGGCACTGACCCACTGGTACTGACCAGGCTGGCTGTAAAGGGAGTTGGGACCATACCGGTCAGCAACGGCTTTGACAATCACGGAAAGTATGTCAATCACCTCACCAGCCAGGATGGCGTTTCCTTGGTTATCGGCTACCTGCACAAAGTGCAGCCGACGTCCGTCATGGCATTGACACCACAGGATCTGCTCTTCGCCTGCGTCACGCACAACATCCCAGTGCTGCTCATTGCCGAAACCTCCGATCATGACGAGGCCAAGGAGCTGTTGGGCGCAGTCGCAGACCATGTGCACCTGGTGGACCCGCAGGATCTGTACGAGGCCATCCTGGAGATCGTTCGGTAGACTGCACAGCGGTTCCCTGCACTTGATCGGTCAGGAGACACAACGGGAGCAGAATGGCCGCGTTCAGTCCCCTGGTCTTCGCCTCACGCACAGGGGGCTTGTGGCTACCTAAAACCGGCTCGTTTGGCCTTTGTGGATGGCGTCACAACGTCAGGGATCGGTCCTGGGTAGAAAGGTAGAGCTTGTCCGACCGACCAGGTCTGGTAGTCCTCTTCGGCTCGGGGGAGACCTCGCCCAGCGGGCGCAAAGTCCACGACTGGTTGATGCGCCAACTGTCCCCGCCCATCAGAGTGGCGGTGCTGGAGACGCCGGCTGGCTTCCAGCCTAACTCCGCACTGGTGGCGGAGAAGATAGCCGATTTTGTGCACCGCCATCTTCAGAACTATCGTCCCCAGGTGACTGTGGTCGCCGCTCGCAAGCGGGGCACACCATTCAGCCCCGACGACCCCGAGATAGTAGGTCCTCTTCTCCAGGCCAGCGTTGTATTCTGGGGTCCGGGCAGCCCCACTTACGCTGTTCGCCAGTTGCGAGACAGCCTCGCCTGGCACGTACTGGTCGGTCGCCACCGCCTGGGCGCAGCCATGGTGATGGCCAGCGCGGCTGCCATCGCCTCGAGTGCATACGCACTGCCTGTGTATGAGATCTACAAGGCGGGTGAAGATCTCCACTGGCAAGAGGGGCTGGACCTCTTCGGCCCTTATGGTCTCTCTCTCGTTTTCGTCTCGCATTGGAATAACACCGAGGGGGGAGCGGAGCTGGATACCAGTCACGGCTTCGTGGGCCGGGCTCGCTTTGGGGAACTGATGACGTTCCTACCCTCCGCGGTGACGGTGATCGGCATAGATGAACACACAGCCTTGGTGATGGATCTGGAGGTTGGGATCTGCGGGGTGATGGGACTGGGTGGCGTGACGGTTCTCAGGAAGGGCGAAGAACGGCGTTTCACCGCGGGCCAGGCCTTCTCGATGGCTGAACTGGGCCCGTTCCAGATTCCAGAGCCGGAGAAGGGCATCCCCTCGGAGGTCTGGCAGCGCGTGCTGGCCGCCCAAGACCAGGTAGAGGTCGAAATCACTGGTGAACCTCCACCTGAGGTGATGGCGCTGGTGGATGAGAGAGAGGCAGCGCGTGCCCGGCGTGACTGGGCTACCTCAGACGAACTGCGGGATCGGATCGTCAGCTTGGGTTGGGGGGTTCGCGACACCACATCCGGTCCCGAAGTGGTTGCACTATGATCTATGGCGTCTCACGAGCGCCGTAGCTCGACCTTGCCGACCCGATCTGCCCTTGGCCTCAGTCAAAGCGCCACAGGTTGGCTGGGATCGGACCTCAGTCTCGTCCGAGTTCTCTGTTGCGCGCTGGTGGTCCGACACGGCCTGTCCCTTGAGCAGGGCTTCCAAGAGGCAACTGCGGTTTCCGCTCCACGTCTGGGCCCGAACTGATGGGGCGATATGTCTTACGCCTTCGCATGTGGAGCATGGAAGTTGTTTGGGAATGGGGCAAACGTTTGACAGAGACCACGCTTCATGATATGGTGTACCGAGTCTGTCCGTCGCCCCCTCGCCGACAAGAGGGACGGTGATCCATGAGGAGATTGTGGTTATACATCGCCTTGCCACTCATGATGCTGCCGTTTCTGGCCTGCAACTGCAGTCTGTTGGAAGCGTTGCGCCAAGGGGCGGGCCTGCTGGCAGGGGAGCCGACAGCGGTGATCCCGCAGCCCACGATGCCCGTCCTCACGTCAGTGCCGCAGCCCCGACCTACCGTCCCCACGATCAGTCTGGATGAGCTGGACGTACCCCTCGTCGTCGCCTATGCCACTGCGCTTCCTCGGCAGGGTGCACCGGTGAGATCAAGCTCCGTCTATGGATTTGCGCAACAACAGTGAGCGGAGTGCAGATGGGAGGGAGCGAAGAGTGATGAACTTCGTCAGGTCAAACCCAGCCCTGCGAAGGGTCTGCAATATGATGGGCCTTGTGATCGGGCTTATCGCGATGGGTTATCCCGTCTTCGCCCAAGGGGAGAGGATCATCTTCCTCCACCATTCCTGCGGCTCCAACCTGATCATGGAGGGCGGTGTGCGGCAAGGGCTTACGGCCCGCGGATATGAGTTCTACGACCACGGCTACAATGAAGAAGGGCTCGCCCTGGCCGACGGCAGTTGGACCGGCACCAACTTCGACGTGCCGGGGGACAATACGGATCCCGATGGCTACGCGACCATCTTCAGCCAGCCGCTACATGACCCGCCGGGCAACACCCTCAGCTACCTGATGCAGTACGACGTGATTGCCTTCAAGTCCTGTTTCCCGGTGAGCAACATCGAGAGCGATGCCCAGTTGGCTGAATATCAATCTCACTACCTCTCTATCCGGGATCGGATGGACCAGCATCCCGAGAAGATGTTCGTCATCGTCACCCAGCCCCCCGAAGTGCCCGCCAACAGCAGCCCTGATGCAGCAGCACGGGCGCGGGCCTTCGTGAACTGGTTGCAGTCGGACGAGTACCTGGCTGGTCATCCGAGTATCTTCGTCTTCGACTTCTTCGGCCTGCTGGCGGACGGCGACAACTTCCTCCGACCCGAGTACCGGATGGATGAGTACGATGCGCATCCCAACGAACTGGCGAACCGGACCATAGGCCCCCTCTTCGTGGACTTCTTGGATCAGGCGATTCGGGCTTACGGTGAGGGGGCGTCCCATCCCGTCGCTCAGCCGACAACCCCGTCGGAGGTGGTGGAGACGCCGGTCATCTCAGCGGAGACACCACCCCCCGTAGGCGCAGTCGGTACCAGCGTGATTGACGACTTCGAAGGGTACGGCCCAGGCGAGGGCTGGGATGTCTGGACCGACGGTGGCGAGACAACAATAGAGTGCAGGCCGGACAGCCAGATGGCCCACAGCGGCACTTTCTCGCTACTCATGGAGTACGACATCGCATCGGAGGGATGGGCTGGATGCGGCCTCTCCTACGATTCTCCGCAGAACTGGAGCAACGGTGATGGTTTGTCCATGTGGCTGCGTGCTGAGGAGCCCGACCAGCAGCTGGCAATCACACTGCATGTGGGCGATCTTCAGGAGCCCACCCCCTTCCAGGCTGAGCTGACGACCGCGCCGAACAGCGGGGGGGGGTGGGTAGAAGTAGAGCTGCCGTGGGAGCGTTTCGCCAAGCCGGATTGGTATGGTCCTGGCGGTACGCCAGAGTTCGACCCTTCGCAAGTGATGGGCGTCAGCTTTGACTTCAGCGCCCCTGGCGGTTCTCGCCGCGAGGGCACGCTGTGGGTCGATGACCTGAGTTTGTCGGTGAAGGGCCAGGTGAGGACGGTTTTCCCTGTGGCGGCGGTGGATGAGTTTGAAGAGGAAGGCGGCGGCGGCATCTGCCCCTTCTCCACCTTGTCGCTTCCCTTGGTTGGGGTTGCGCTCGCTTGCTGGCGTCGCAGCAAGGCTGGCGGAACCGGCCCATCGCATTCTAGCCGTTGAGCAATCGATCAATGGTGGGAGGCAATCGTGGAGTTGAGCCAGGCTGAGCTGGAAGAGGTCTTGAACAACTGGTCTGTGGGTAGCCCCTCGCCCTTCTACAAGCGAGGGGACCAGCTTCGAGGCGGGGAGCCGATTCGGGTGGCGACCTTTGCAGGAGAGGAGGTGCGCTGGATAGGTAAGGTGGACACGGATATGTTCTCCAGCAGAGGAAATACCGACTTCGGCGTCTACATGGGCATTTCGCCCTGTCGTGTCGTCTTCTACCGGGCGGCGAGCGTCTTCAGCGATCTGTGCCGCTCATACTGGTTTGAGGTGGATGTCGGAGGTCGGACGTGGCAAAAAGGCAGGGTCAGGAAAAGGGAATACAAGGCCATCGGGCTCGCTCGCCCCAGACTCAAGAAGGGAATTGTATCTCGCCAGATCATCATCGCCGGTCTCCTCACGCGCACTGATGGCAAGGAGGAGACCATCTTCAAGCATGAACTATCCGATCTGGAGTGGCTGAATCCCCAGGCGGGCAAGTTCCAAGGAGGCAAGGGCCAGAGCCTCTACGACCAGTTGATAGAGACCTACGACAGCCGCATCCCCATCTCCGTAGCTGATCTCCGGTTGATGGAGCGCGACACCAGTCGTGCGATCCTAACCACGCCGGGCCAGGCGGCAGAAGGCCGAGCTGTGCGCACAGAGACACCAGAGCCGTCGACATCCGCTCAGGGTGTCACGGCAGTGGCGGTTGAGGAGGCGGAGAGCGAAGTCTGCCCTCGGTGTGGTAGCCGTCTCAAACCCGGGATTCAGTTCTGCGGCAAGTGCGGCCATCGGTTGACGGCAGAGCCTGTCCAGGTGGGTGCTCAGGTGGAGGCGGTGACTGTGGAGACGGCCGTGGAGAAGTGTCCTGGCTGCGGCCATCCGCTGAGGCCGGGAATCCAATTCTGTGGCAAGTGCGGCCACGGGCTGGAGGCTGAGACGCCGGCCACGGAGCAACCTGGCGACCAAGTCGTGGCAGAGGAGGAAACCAGCACTCAAGGTGGAGCTGTGCAGGAGGTGGACCGAGACAAGTGTCCTGACTGCGGGAAGCCTGTTGAAGAGGGTTGGTGAGCTTGTCCCCATTGTGGTGTTCGTCTGACGTCGGTGTGCCCCGAGTGCGGGAAGTCCATGACGTCTGACTGGGTGGCGTGTCCGTACTGTGGGGCACGGCTAGGAAGCGGTAAGGCGTGAAAGCGGTGAATTGTGTCGTGAAGAAGAAGGGAGATAGTGAACGATGGATATGGATGTGATACCTGTGCTATTTCAGGTGCTGCTGTCGCTGGCGATATGTGTGGTCCCAGTTCTCTTGATCCTCGGTGCGATAATCGTGCTGGTTATCATTCTGGCCCGAAGGAAGCCTAAGACCGCGCCTCCGCCTGCGAGCGCTAGGGAACCAGCGTCCTCGGCAGCGACGGAGCCTGCACGCGAACCGGCGCCTCCCGCGTCCGCGGAGGCCGCCGTGCGGGCCTGCCCCTCCTGCGGTGCAGAGAACGCCGCAGACAACGCCTTCTGTGAATACTGCGGAGCGTCGCTGGGATAGGCGGTTCTTCTTGGGACTCTCGAGAAGCGCTTGCCACCGCTGCGAGTTCTGGAGATTGGGGGTGGAGAACACGTGTTTTCTGAAACAGCATCTTTGCCGGCTTTGGAGTTCTATCCACTGACGCCCCGGCGATGGGACGACCTGGTAGCCTTGTTTGGCCCACGCGGAGCTTGTGGTGGGTGTTGGTGCATGTGGTGGAGATTGAAGCATTCCCAATTCGAGAGACAGAAGGGGGAAGAAAACAAGAGGGGCTTGAAGAGGATAGTTGATTCGGGGCAGATCCCTGGCCTTCTAGCTTATGCAGATGGAGAGCCTGTGGGATGGTGTTCGGTGGCTCCAAGAGAGGCATATCCGCGCTTGGGTCGATCCCGGATCCTGAAGAGGGTTGACAATCAACCTGTGTGGTCGGTGGTCTGTTTCTTTGTCGACAAGCGGTTCAGACGAAGAGGCGTCACAGTCAAGCTGCTGGGAGCCGCTGTGGAACACGCCGAAAAGCATGGTGCAAAGATCATAGAAGGATACCCGGTCGAACCACGGAAGGGCAGCACGCCCGACCCCTTTGCTTTCACTGGTCTGGCATCTGCCTTTCGCAAGGCAGGATTCGTGGAGGTGCTCCGCAGATCGGATACCAGGCCGATAATGCGCTGCCACATAGCGGAATGACCAAGAGTGCCAGTTGAGGATCAGCTGTGGCCGCGCGAAGCGGAGTTCTCCTGGGCTGGGCCAAACACGGCCTGCGATCGCTCCTTCATGGATGGAAACCAGGGCGACACCAAGCAACATGAGAGCGCAACCTTGACACATGCAGGGGAATACAGAATGATTCCGTTGTTTGAAGACTACCCTCTGTTGGCCGAGAAGGTTCCACGCGTGGAGTTGGGCCAGTTCCCGACTCCCGTGGAAAAGCTTGTCCGCTTCGGCGAAGAGCTGGGGATAGATGGCCTTTACATAAAGAGAGATGACTTGAGCGGCGCAGTCTATGGAGGGAACAAGATCCGGAAGCTCGAATTCCTGCTGGGTGATGCTTTGCGAAACGGAGCCGAAGAAGTCGTCACCTTTGGCTGCGTGGGGTCCAATCATGCTTTGGCGACGGCCATTTACGCCAAACAGGTGGGGCTACGGAGCATCTCTATTCTGAGGACACAGCCCAACGCCCGGTACGTCGCTCGCAATCTTCTCCTGAGTCATTGCTGCGGGACCGAGCTTCATCACGTTCGGAACATGCTGTTCTCGCACGTGACAACGGCTTGCCAACGCGTGTGGCACGGGCTGAAGAATGGGCAGTTGCCCCACGTTATCCCCCTCGGCGGATCTTCCCCTCTGGGAACGGTGGGGTATGTCAATGCAGCGTTCGAACTGAGGGACCAGATCGCGCGGGGGGAACTCCCGGAGCCAGATCGAATCTACGTCGCCTTGGGCACCATGGGCACCGCTGTGGGGTTGATGCTGGGGCTGAAGGCCGCCCATCTGAAGAGTGAAATAGTCCCTGTGCGCGTGGTTAGCGAGCAACAGGCCAGCGTGCGGAAACTCGCCGGACTCTTTCAGAAGACCACCTCCTATCTGTGTTCCCTGGACCCCTCCTTCCCCAGATGTGAACTCTCCGAGAGGCACATAGATATCAGAAGCGGCTTTCTTGGCGAAGGGTATGCTCACTTCACCGAGGAGGGGATGGATGCCGTACGGCGCATGAGGAACACTGAGTGGGTCAAGCTGGAAGGCACCTACACGGGGAAGGCTTTGGCCGCCCTTATGGATGATGCTCGAACGCGCGACTTGAGAGGCAAGGTACTCCTGTTTTGGAACACCTACAACTCCAGGGATTTCTGGGATAGGATCTCTGACGTTGACTATCGCCAACTGCCTCCGTCCTTCCATCGGTACTTTGAAGAAGCGGTGCAGCCTCTGGACACCGGTGCCTAGCGTGGAGACAGGGGGCGGTCTGTCGCACGTGCTTGCCCGTCACCCCAAGCAAGTCGATGACGTCACCTCTCTTCGCCAGAGAAGAGGTCCGGCTGCTGAGGCCAGAGGCCGCGGGGATCAACGGTGGGCAAACCCAGGAGTCGCTGCAGTTGCCGCACGGTCTCCGGTGCATAGCCGGCGTAGTGGTTGTTCACGTAGACGTAGATGCGTTGCACCTGCTTTCCTAGATGCGTGATGATGTCCGCCCACGAGGCCAGGTCCTCCGAGCGGTCCCTCTGCACTTGACCCAGGTAGTTGAACTCCTGGTGGAAACCGACTAGGCGCAGATACGCGAAATCGGTGGTGGTCTCGACGACCGATGGCAGATCTTGCCAGTCGTTGATGCACCAGGCCACATTGAACTCGCTCAAGAGATCGAAAACCTCGTCGCTGTTCCACGACTCGCTGCGAAACTCGGTGACGAACCGCAGGTCTCGAGGCAACAGAGGCAAGAAAGCGCGCAGGTTGTCCTCAAAGCGCCTGGTGAAGGATCGTGGAAACTGGATGACGATGGGACCCAGTTTGTCTTCCAAGAGTCTCATCCTGTCGAGAAACACTGACAGCTTCTCCTTGGCGCCCAGCAACCGCTTGTCGTGAGTTATCTCCTGAGGCATCTTGCAAGCGAACACGAAGTCCGGCGGCGTGCGCGCGGCCCACGATCTCACGGTGGAAGCTGCGGGGATGGCGTAGAACGTCGCGTTGATCTCCACCGTGTCGAAGACCTGGGAGTAAAAAGGAAGAAACCCCCTGGTAGAAGAACCAGGGGGGTAGAATACGCCTATCCAATCCTTGGGGCTGAACCCCTGGACGCCGAGGCTCACGTTGTCGGGTCTAGGCGGCACGAACGTCTCACCTCTCACGCACACTCGCCTCTTGCAGCCGCCCCGTAGGCCTCAGTGGCCCACGACGTGCTAGCGAAGGATAGCCGCGCGGATTCGCTCCGCGAGGGCTATCGCATCGGGATCGCCAGCGAAGCGAAGCTCGATTGTGTTACTCGAAGCAAGGGGTGGCGGCGATGCTACACCCCAGCTCGAGCAGCGGACGCAAAGCCTGGAGTGAGTCGAGGCCTAGCTCTTCTTGATGAACCGCATCATGTTGGTGCCGCAGACGGGACACGTGCCCTTCATGGCGGGGCGGCCGTTCTTCAGCACCACTTCCTTGGCGTCCTTGATGGTGCGCTTTTCCTTGCACTTAACACAGTAGCCTTCCATTGCAGTCACACTCCTTTCCTATTCTTTCTACTACGCGAAACACAGTTGACCACGCATCGCGTGGAATCAAGCTCGCGATACAGCGCGCAGATTCAAGCCTTCCACTCGAACCGCAGGGCCGGCCCTCAGAGGCCGGAGAAGCGGTAGACATGCGGGTTCTTGGCACTACCTACGGTTACGGTCAACTATAGGCGTCCTTCACGCAACGGTTCTGGAACGACTATACCACAAATACCGCCATGTTGCAAGCGCAGTTTCCGTCGGATGCGTCAACACAAACGGCGACGAGATGCCCGTCCTTGTGGGGTGATTGACGCGCCAGCGGACGTTGCTACGGCTCGCTCGCTACCATGTCTTCCCAGCCTTTGGGCATCACGGTTGAGTCGTCCAGCCTCGCTCCTTTGAGTTGGGCGTGCTCCAGCCTGGCCTCCTTGAGATTGGCGCCTTCGAGGTTGGCATCTTGAAGTTGGGCTGATGCAAGGTAGGCCTCTCTTAGATGAGCACCGGCCAGGTCCGCCCCTCGGAGGTTGGCCCATTGCAGGTTGGCCCCTTTGACGTTGGCGTCCCGCAGGTCCGCACCTCGTAGGTTAGCGCCCGCCAGGTTGGCACTTGAGAGTCGGGCCGACCGGAGCACGGCCTTCTGTAGGTTGGCGTCTTCCAGGGACACCTTTTCGAGGTTGGCACCCTGCAGGTTGGTTTCTTGAAGATCGGCGCCGATGAGGTTGGCCGCCTCTAGGTCAGAGCCGGATAGGTCAGCTTTGCCAAGGTTGGCCCTCTGAAGATCGGCTTTGGCCAGGTATAGGCCAGCGAGATCCTGATCGGCCAGGTCACAGCCCCGGAGGCTTTCCCTGCTCTTGTGGTAGCCCAGGGCCCGTGCGTAATCATCGCGTCTGATCCGTTCGGCCTCCTGGGCTTTGGCGAACTCGAGGCTCTCTGTCTGTCTGCGGCGAGCCAGCCAGTGTCTCCAGTAGGTCACGAGGGCCCCGGTCAGCGCTCCGCTCAAGAAGCCGATGAGCACGGACGCCCATTGAATATCCATCTGGTACTCCTCTTAGGGCCGTCACCTGCACAATGGCTTCGACGGTGGTGTTCTACTCTCAAGCCAGCGATGGAGCAACTTGGTCCTGGGCGCCCAGTGTGCGCTGTTTGCTAGGCGTTCGCATGCATCTGGCAAGCCATGGGGCCGGTTCTTGGGGCGGTGCCCCGTTGCCTTGGATGAAGTCGACCTCCGGCCCGCGCAAGGCCTCGCACCTTGGTCGCCTCGCGAGTCAGTCAGAGAGTCGAACGCTTCCCCAGGGCGCGGGCCATGGCGGCGATGTGCTCGGGCGTGGAGCCGCAACAGGCGCCGATGATCCTCACTCCCAACTCAGCGTACTGGATGGCATACTCGGCCATGACCTCAGGCGTCGCATCGTATTCCGTGCGTCCGTCAACGAGACGGGGGATGCCGGCGTTGGGCTGGGCCGCGAAGACGGCCTCTGGGCACGTCTCCTTCATCTCCTCTATCACGTCTTGCACCTCTCGGGGGCCGGTGCCGCAGTTAGCTCCCATGGCCTGGACCCCCCAACTACTGAGGGTCTCTGCCGCCAGGCTTGCGCTGACTCCCATCATAGTGTGAAGTTTGGCCTGGAAGGTCATAGTGCAAACGAGAGGCAAATCGGTGCTTTCCCGTGCCCCGGTCACGGCCGCCTCCACCTCTTTGAGGTCGGCCATGGTCTCGATGATGAGAAGATCGGCTCCACCATCGGCCAAACCTCTGGCCTGCTCCGCGAAGGTCGCCTTCGCCTGGTCGAGGGTGAGGCTCCCAACGGGAGGGAAGAACTCCCCCGTGGGGCCAATGGACCCGGCCACGAGGGCATCTCCTGCCTCTCTAGCCAGTTCAGCTGCGCTGCGGCTGAGTCCGTAGATTTCGTCCTGTAGACCGTACTTGGCCAGCCTGAACCGATTGGCGCCGAAGGTATTAGTCAGAATCATCTCCGAGCCGGCGGCGATGTATCCACGGTGGACGGCCAGTACCTTCTCCGGATGCGTCAGGTTCAACTCCTCGGGAGCGTGCCCCTTCTCCAACCCTCCGGCCTGGAGCATGGTCCCCATGGCCCCGTCGACCAGGATCGTCTCACCAGCAGCCAACCTGTCTAGAAATCCCATTCTTCTTCCCCCTAGGTTGCAGACTTGCCGCTGCCCATTGTACCATCCTCAGACTTCCGGTACAAGAAGAGCCCTTGTCGACTCATTGCTCGTTGATTCTGGATGGCATATAATGTGCTGAACAGGCACCAGGTGGACGACTTCGAGAAGCTGGTGTGGGCTTTACGCTGTGAGGAGGGAATGCGTGATGGAATTGCTCGAAAGGTTGGTTCAGGCTGTCCAGGACGGAGAGGCTGAGGATGCCGTGGCCCTGGCCGAGGAGGCGATGGCGGCTCAGATGGACCCGCTGGCGGTCGTGGACGCTCTGACTGAGGGCATACGCGAGGTGGGGAATCGTTTCGAGCGGATGGAGGTCTTTCTTCCCGAGATGATGCTGGCGGCCCAGGCGATGCAAAAGGCGATGGAGCCGATAAGCCCTTGTTTGGAAGGGATCAAGGAGGGGCGAGAAGGGAAAGGCACCATTGTTCTCGGCACCGTGGAGGGAGATATCCACGAGATAGGCAAGCACATCGTGGCTTTGCTCCTGGAGGTAAACGGTTTCGCAGTCCACGATCTGGGGCCCGATGTCAACGCCCTCGATTTCATCAAGAGGGCGCAAGAGGTGAAAGCCGACATCATTGGCGCGTCGGCCCTCATGACCACCACCATGCCGGGCCAGCAGGAGATAATCGAACTCCTCAAGGACATGGGGTTACGCGACACTTTCCACGTAACCGTAGGGGGCACGCCAGTCACCCAGGAATGGGCAGAGGAGATAGGAGCCGATTCCTGGGCGGAGAACGCCTCACAAGCCGTGGCCATTCTGGAAGAGGCAATGGGAGAGAGGAGGGGCCATGCCAGCACCGCCCTATAAGATGTGGGAGATATTGGAGCGTGCCCGTACAGGCGCCTTCTGCGAGGATGATGCCTTCATCATGGAGCGCTTCATGCCCAGAATGAAGGAGGTCATAGAGAAGCACGGGATAGAGTATGATCCTTCCACGCCCGTCCCCAGCGACGATAACCTGGCCGACGCCATTTGGCAAGCGGGGCTGGAGTTGTTCCTCCAGGTGGGGGTGCTCTGCGTCGATACTCACAGGATAATGGCTTTTGACGAAGCAGAGGTGAAGGAGGCCCTGTACCTGACGCCCGGGGAGTATTTGGTGGGCGCTGGCAAGGATGCCCGCTACCTGCGATGTCGGGAAGTGGAGGACGCGCGACCGCCGTTCGTCATCTTCAGTCCTGACATCAGTTGCGACGAAGAGCTCTTCTTGCCCATGTGCATCGCCTACTTGAAGGAGCCTTTGGCCGAGGGGTTCTGTGCCCCCATTCTGGAGGAGAGTATGGGCCTCAAGATCAAGGCCAAGACCCCAACGGAACTGGCTGGCAGTATGGAACACGCCATGAGTCTGCGGCAGGCCGCGAAACTGGTGGGACGTCCTGGTATCTTCTTGGTCGCCGCGGGCACTGCGGAATCGGACACGGCGCAGATATCCATCAGCCATTCCGACTGGGGAGTCAGGACCACTGATAGCCGCTTGGTCGGTGGCCTCACGGAACTGAAGATCGACAACGCTCTCCTCAATAGGGTTGCTCACTATCAGCAGTTTGGCTGCTTCACGGGAAGCTTGACCGGGCCGATCTACGGCGGCTACGCTGGGCGCGCTGAGGGGACGGCGGTACTGCAGGTGGCCTATCATCTCATGGGCCTGCTGGTCCACCAAGCCCACTATCAGATGAACTTCCCCTTCCACATCCACTACACCTCCGGCACCACGCGGGAACTCCTATGGGTGGTGAGTGCCAGCCATCAAGCCGTGGCCAGAAACAGCAGGCTCATCTCCGTGTCCAATGGCTTCCTGAACGCCGGCCCGGCGACGGAGATGGTTCTCTACGAGGCGGCAGCCCACTCCCTGGCCAGCACGGTCTCAGGGGCCAATCTCTGGGAGGCTGCACCGGCGCGCAACAAGCACAAGAACCGGGCTACCCCTCTTGAGGCCCGCATGGCGGCCGAGGTGGGCCATGCTTGCGCCCGCATGGAACTCACGCGCGACGGGGCCAACGAACTGGTCCAGAAGATACTGAGCAAGTACGAGGATCGGATAGCCGATGCGCCGCTCGGCAGCGAGTTCCAGGAATGCTATGACGTGGCCAAGGCCGTCCCTACGCAGGAGTACCTCGACCTCTACGCGCGGGTCAAGGACGATCTCGGGGCCATGGGTATTCAGTTCCCCTATTGATGGTGGAGAGGGGAGGACGAGTAGGGCGCGTTTCCCAACCTGCCCCACTGCTTCCTCGACGGACGGGGGACCGATAACCACTCGAAACGCTCCTCTCAGCGGCAATTCCCGTGCCGCTTG
Organism: Chloroflexota bacterium; assembly: GCA_030613785.1. Classification (GTDB taxonomy): domain Bacteria; phylum Chloroflexota; class Anaerolineae; order UBA7937; family B3-Chlor; genus JAUWLF01. The sequence goes on from JAUWLF010000068.1 coordinate 19,253, forward strand.
ACAAGGGTACATCTACGATCGAATCACTCCGCTGTCTCCGCCATTTCTTTGTGCTATAATACTGCTTATTCCTGTGGACTGGATAGGTCTTCGACAAGGATGGCACATGTTGACGACAGGTGGTCGAAGACCACAGGGAGTGTAGATGATCTCCAGGGTCAAGAGCACGATAGCGGAATACCCACTTCAGTTCTGGGTGCTGTTCTGCGGCCGGTTCATCGGCTCGGTTGGTGGCAGCCTGGTCTGGCCTTTTTTGACCATATACCTTCGCCAAAGGCTTGACATCCCCCTTACCACGGTGGGTGTCCTCTTTGCCGTGAATGCGGGGGTGGGGCTCTTCTCCCAGGCTCTCTGGGGACCCATTGTAGACAAGTATGGGCGGAAGCTACCCATGGTGGTGGGCCTGTCGAACGAGATCGTGGTGATGATGGGGTTTGCTCTCCTGGGCTCGGTGGAGGCTTACGCTGTGCTCATCGCCATGAGTGGCCTCATCGAGCCTGCGTCTCGTATCGGCTCCGATGCCATGATCGCCGACCTGATCGAAGAAGACCAGCGGGCTAGCGCGTATGCCCTGATGAGGATGATATCGAACGCGGGAGTCGCGATCGGGCCAGCGGTAGGGGGCTTCTTGGCTGCCACATCGTACCTCCTCACCTTCAGCGCCGCAGCAGCGACGGCGAGCGTTGTCCTTCTCTTGACCATCTTTCTTGTCAGGGAGAGCAAGCCAGAGTTGCCCGAGACGGAAGAGGTCCGGCGGTCGGGCGGGGGGTACGGATACATCTTTCGCGATTTCTACTTCCTTGCGTTCTGCGGAGCTTCGATCTTGCTGGGGATGGCCTACGAGCCGTTCTTGCAGATTCTACCCGTCTACATGAAGGAGGGCTTCGGCATAGCGGAAAGCGGCTTCGGCCTGATCATGACCACCAACGCCCTCATGGTGGTCTTCCTGCAATTCGCGGTGACCCGGGTCACGCAGAAGTACCCTGACGCCTATGTCATGGCCGCGGGTGCCTTCTGGACCGGCCTAGGGGCTCTGTCTGTTGCCCTCTCCAACAACTTCTGGCAGTTTCTCGTGGCGATGATTGTCATGACGATCGGGGAGTTGATCTGGGCCCCCACGTCCATCGCCTTCGTGGCCAAAGTCGCCCCTGTGGACATGCGGGGCAGGTACATGGGGGTGTATGGCGTGTTCATCGGATTGTCGTGGGGCATCGGGCCCATCACCAGTGGATACCTCTACGACAACATCGCGCCCGTCTCGGTTTGGCATCTGGCCGCTGCTTTGGCGTTGGCCGGCACCCTGGCTTTTGCGATCATTGGAAGGATCTCTTCTCCCTCTCACCAATCAAGCCGCCCAGGGGACTTCCAAGATGAGACGTTCGAGTAGAGAATGCTAGCGGTGTCCGGTGTGTGGCCGGGCCTTGGCTGGCCTCTAGCACTCCACTGGAGGCCAGAAGGGCTTGCCGGTACCTCCAGGCCTTGCTAGAATCCTTTCACCAGTCGCCGGTGGGAATGCCTCGAGATCTTGGGGAGGAAGAGAGATGCCTGGGATGAAGAAGCGTAGCTGGGAAAAGGAGAGCCTCAGCTTTGGCGATATACTGAACTTCTCGAGAAAGATGCTGTCTCTTGCCAAGGACGCGCGCGATCTCGGAGAAGCGGCAGGAGTTCCAAGGGCGAGTATTCGGGACCTGGCTAGCCTGCTGTTGGACATCGAAGAGGGGGTCAAGGCACAGACCGGCGTCGGTCTGACCCAGAGGCTTCAGGAATACTTGGCGACGCTCATCCCTCAAGCGTCCGGGAAGACGCCAGCAATTGAAGATGTCTCCGATGTGGACAGGGGGATTGAGGAGGTCAACGGTACGCTGACGCAACTCTATGGGGCAGGATGGTTTCGCAATTCTGACAGAATCGGCGACGTCTTTCGCGTGTGGGAGAAACTCGTCGCGGCCGGCTACACTCTTCCTCGCGAACAGTTTGACCAGGGTTCGGAGTATTCACAACTGGTAGGCGACTTCCACGATAGGCTACGTCAACTTCAGCCCTCTCTGGATAGTGTGGATTCTCTGGCGAACATGGTTCAACCCATGGCGGAGAGAGCGAAGGAACTGGTTCGCTCGCGAGGGACGGGTGGACTTCCGGAGACAGGGTTCTCAGGAGAGGTGCGCAGGAATCCGAACTACGT
>JAUWLF010000130.1 GCA_030613785.1 Chloroflexota bacterium
GGTCGTCCTCCGCAAGGGCGCGCTGGCGCTGGTCGATCCATCAGGTGATGAGGAGCCGTTGGTGCCTTTGGGTAGCGGTGTCTTCCGAGTCGGAGAAGATGATCGCTCGCCCGAACGCATCCGCTTCGATACCATCCTCAACGGCCGGGCGCTTCGTGCAAGCTTGTCATGTGGCGACTGTTATCGTACGTTTGCACCGTAGTCACGATGCACAGAACGACCATCAGGGCAGATAGGTCGTCAGAAGCTGGGATGCTCACAGAAGCTGCGCACCATCTTTGAACAGCTGAAAGGAGGTGATGCTAGCGAACTTGAAGTGGAACCGGTTGTTGAAGAGCAAACTTACCGCAAGCGTTCTCACAAGAGGAGGACAGAAGTGAAAACCAACACATGGAAACTCGTGACGGTAGTGGTCGTTCTGAGCATGCTGGTTGGGGGCCTGGCGGCCTGCGGGACGCCGGCACCGCCGCCAGCGCCCACCGAGCCCCCCCCGCCCGAGGCCACCGAGCCCCCGCCTCCAGAGGCCACTGAGCCTCCCCCCGCCGAGCCCGTCACCCTGCGTGTCGGCGCAACCACCATTTGGGACGCGATAAACCCGGCCACCGGCTGGGAATCGTACACCCTTCGCTACTGGTTCCACGACGGGCTGATAGAGTGGGCTGAATTGCAAACTTTTGAGCCCGGTCTGGCCGAGACCTGGGAAGTCTCCGACGACGGACTGGTGTGGACCTTCAAGGTCCGCGAGGGGCTGACCTTCCACGACGGCACCCCCTGCACCGCCGAGGACATGGCCTGGAGCTTCAACTTCCTGATGGAAGGCATGATCGGGCCACTGGAGACTTACGTGGTAGGTTTCGAGGAGGTGGTCGCCCTGGACCCCACCACCCTTCAGATCACCGTTTCGGAACCGACGGCGCTGATGCTCACTGCCCGGCTGCACTATGCCTGGATCCTGCCGCGGAGCGTGTGGGAAGGCATGACCTACGACGAGATCATGGAGTTCGAGGATATCTCGGCCGTCATCGGCACCGGCCCCTACAAGCTGGTGGAATACGTGGAAGACGAGTACATGATCGTGGAGGCCAACGAGGATTACTATCGTGGCAAGCCCGTGATTGACCGCATCGTCATCCAGCAGTATGGCACCGAGGACGTCATGGTGCAGGCGCTTCTGGCCGGCGAGGTTGACCTGATCCTCGAAGTCCCGGTCACGGCGGTACAACCGCTGGAGGCAGCCGAGAACGTCGAGGTGGCGATCATGGACTCGCTGTCTCTAGATGACCTGGTCATCAACTCCCACGTGAACGGCACCCAGCCCGAGAGCCTCAACGATCCCGCGGTGCGGCTGGCCATCGACTATGCCATTGACAAGGAGGAGATCATAGACGTGGCCTACGCGGGCTACGGCCATGTAGCTGCAAGCATCCTCCCTCCGGCCATGGGCGACTGGGTCAACCCCGGCCTCGCGCCTCTGCCCTTCGACCCTGACGAGGGGAACCGCATTCTGGAGGAGGCCGGCTACCTGGACAGCGACGGCGACGGGATCCGCGAGGACGCCGACGGCAACCCGCTGGAGTACCGCCTCTATGCGGAGGAGCTCGGCTCCGCTGCGCGCGTTCTGGAAATCATCTCCGACGGCCTGGCCGAGATCGGCATCTCGGCCCCGCCCACGTTGATGGATGGTGACGCCCTGTACGACTTGCTGGAGCCGGACTGGGACTTCGACATGATCTTGTGGGGCTGGGGATGGGACCCCGACCCCGACTTCGCCGTGTACTGTTTCACCTGCGACTCGATAGAGGCTTGGCTTAGCGACTGCGGCTACTGCAATGACGAGTACGACGCGATATACGAGGAGCAGGGCATGACCCTTGATGAGGAAGAGCGCCGCGAGTTGATCAGGGAGGCGCAGGAGATCCTTTTCAATGATCGCCCCTACATCAACCTGGTCTACCCGCTGACCATTCAGGCCTGGCGCAGCGACCGCTTCACTTTCACTGATTTCTCCGCGGGAGACGTTCTGATTAAGTGGACTCTCGTGAAGGACCCTCAGCCCGTACAGTAGCGGTCAGCCACTCAACATCCGGTCGGTCCGGCCTCCTGCCGGGCCGACCGGGTTCCATCCGAGGTGCCTATGCAGCGGAGCGACTACCTGATCCGCAGAATCTTCTTCGCGCTGGCCACCCTGGTCGTGGTGATCGTCTTCAATTTCTTTCTGTTCCGCATTCTGCCAGGCGACCCGATCAAATCGATCGCCCGCAGTCCACGGCTAACCCGTGAGGCACGCGAGAGGCTCCGGGTCGATTTCGGGCTGGACAAACCGGTCTTCTTCGACGGCGAGCGGCTGAGGGAAGGGGATGTGGTGGGAGCATTCGACACGCAGTTCACCTCCTACGTCCGTGCCCTGCTGCACGGCAACCTGGGCATCTCCTATCGCAGCCGCCGGGACGTGGCCGAAGTGCTGGCGGAAAAGGTGTGGCGCACTGTGGTGTTGGTGGCCGGCGCTGAAACGCTGGCCCTCCTTTTCGGGGTGGGCTTGGGATTGGCGAGCGCGTGGCGGCGCGGCACTCGGCTGGAGATGACGATCCTGTTGTGGGCGCTGATCAGTTGGGGGCTACCCAACTTCTTTCTAGGAATTATCCTGCTCCTCCTGGCCCGGGGCCACCTGCCCGTCGGCGGCATGGTTACCCCCGGCCTGAAGCCAGAGGCCGGACTGGCCTACTGGGCTGACGTGGGGAGACACCTCATCCTACCCACGCTCACGATGGCTATCGTCTACACCAGTTCCTATATACTGATCATGCGCAGCAGCGTCGTCGAGGTGCTAAGCGAGGACTACATCCTGACCGCCAAAGCCAAGGGGTTGAACACCTTCCAGATTCTGCGCGACCACGCGCTCAAGAACGCCATGTTGCCGATGGTGACCATGGTCGCACTCAACCTGGCCTACACCGTCGGCGGGGCGATCCAGGTGGAGACGGTGTTCTCCTGGCCCGGTATCGGCCGGCTGATGTACGACGCCGTGCAGTTGCGCGATTACCCCGTACTGCAGGGGACCTTCTTGCTCCTGGCTGTCAGCGTCGTAGTGGCCAACCTAGTGGCCGATCTGCTGTACTCGGTGCTGGATCCGCGGGTGAAGGCGGAATAGAGAGGCGTGACAATGCTGCAATTCAAGGAGATCTGGCGCACCTTCCGACGCAGACCGATGGGCATCGTCGGCACGCTGATGCTCCTTTCCGTGGTGTTTGCCGCCATCTTTGCCCCCTGGCTCGCTCCGTACGATCCCGAAGCACGGATAGATGTCGAACCCGAGGATCTCCTGGCCCCGCCCGATGCCGACCATCTGCTGGGCCGGGACGACGCAGGCAAGGACGTATTGAGCCTGCTCATCTATGGCGCGCGGGTCTCGCTGACTGTGGGTTTCGTCGCTTCCTTCATGTCAATGTTCATCGGCACCACAGTCGGCCTGACTGCCGGGTACTTTGGCGGACGGATAGGGAACGCGTTGATGCGATTGACGGATTTTCTGCTGGTGATTCCCGACCTGCCGCTGATGCTGGTCATCATCTCCATCTGGGGGCGGGGTCTGTGGAAGATCATCTTCGTGATCGCCATTTTGGGTTGGACCTACAACGCCCGGCTGGTGCGCTCGCAGGTGCTTTCGATCAAGGAGCGCCAATTCGTTCTACGCGCCCGGGCCATCGGCGCCGGAAGCCTGCGCATCATGCTACGCCACATCTTCCCCCAGGTGCTCCCCCTCATCCTCGCCCAGGCCGTGCTGAGCATCTCGGGCGCCATCATAGCCGAATCGACGCTCAGTTTCCTGGGACTGGGCGATCCCACACTGGTCAGTTGGGGCATGATGCTCAACTTCGCCTTCGAGCGGGCCATCAGCCGCAGGGCGTGGTGGTTCTTGCTGCCACCTGGCTTCGCCATCGTCTGGGTCAGTGTGGGGTTGATCATGATGGGCACCACGCTGGAGGAGATCGTCAATCCCAGGCTCAAGACCCACCACCTCTTCGACCCACGGCACATGGTGGCGCTGGTAGCAGGACTGAGGCCAAAGGTGGAGGCAAAGGGAGCTTTGGAGTAGAGAAGGTGGCAATTCTGGAGGTACGGAATCTATCTGTTAACTATCTGACCGACGAAGGCACCGCGCTGCACGCCGTGGAGGACCTGAGTTTCAGCCTGGACCACGGGCGCTCGCTGGGGCTGGTGGGGGAGAGCGGGTGCGGCAAGACCACCGCCATGCTCGGGGTCCTCCGCTTGCTTCCCTCCGAAGGACGTATTGTCTCCGGGGAGGTTGTGTACGACGGCGTGGATCTTCTGCACCTGTCCGAGCCAGAGATGCGAGAGTACCGTTGGGGCAGGATCTCCATCGTCTTCCAAGGCGCCATGAACGCCCTCAACCCCGTGAGCAGGGTCGGCGATCAGATCGCTGAGGCGATCATGCTGCACGAGTCGGTCGACAAGAGGATGGCCCGCGCGCAGGTCGGTGAACTTCTGGAGATGGTAGGAATCACCCCCGAGATGGCCAGTCAGTACCCTCACCAATACAGCGGTGGGATGCGCCAGCGCGCGATGATCGCTATGGCCCTGGCCTGCACTCCGAACATCGTCATCGCCGACGAACCCACTACTGCCCTCGACGTCATGATCCAGGCTCAGATCCTGAATCTGTTGCAGAATCTACAGAAGGAATTGGGGCTGTCCATCATCTTGGTGACCCACGATCTAGGGGTGGTGGCCGAGATCTGCGACGATGTCCTGGTCATGTACGGTGGCAAGACGGCCGAGTACGCCAGCGTAGACGTCATCTACAATGAATCCCTGCATCCCTATACTCAGCGCCTCCTAGAGGCCTTTCCCGACGTTGAAAACCCTGCCTCGACACTGGCCTCCATCCCTGGCTACCCTCCGCCGCTCGACGCTCTGCCTCCAGGATGCCGCTTTGAACCCCGCTGCCACCGCAAGAGCGAGATCTGTGCTGTGGAGAGCCCGCTGTTGATGGCGGTCAATTCCGGTCACTACGTCGCGTGTCACGAGGTAAGAGATTAGTCGAATGGAACAAGAATCATCGCAGGATGGGTTTGTTCTGCAAGTCAGCGATTTGCGTAAGCTATTCTCCGTCCCGCGGGGCATCGTGGGCACCTTGCTGAAAAGGCCTCAGCGGTACGTCCACGCCGTAGACGGGGTGAGCTTTGCCATGGCGGGGGGCGAGATTCTAGGCCTGGTGGGTGAGTCGGGGTCGGGGAAGACGACCACAGCCTTGTGTGTGCTGGGGCTGATCGAACCGACCGAAGGGGAGATCCTCTTCAATGGTCAAAGCGTCCAGGCACTGGCGCGCAGCCGAGAGCGACGAAGACTGCGGCAGCAGATGCAGCTCATCTTCCAAGACCCCTACGAATCGTTGAACCCTCGCCAGACCGTGTTTGCGACCGTGGCCGAGCCAGTGGAAATACACCGGTTGACCAGGGGCCGGGAGGAAAAGGTCGAGCGGGTGAAGGCGGCCCTGAACGCTGCCGGCTTGAAGCCTCCCGAGATCTTTCTTGAGCGCTATCCGGAAGACCTCTCGGGCGGTCAGCGGCAGAGAGTGGTGATTGCAGGGGCCTTGGTTCTGAACCCGGAATTGCTCGTGGCCGATGAGCCCGTTTCCATGCTGGATGTTTCCATCCGGGCCGAGATCCTCAATCTGCTGCGCCAGTTGCGCGACGAGCACGGGATCACCATCCTCTACATCACCCATGATCTAGCCACCGCGGCGCATTTCACCGACCGAGTAGCGGTGATGTACCTGGGCAGGATCGTGGAAATCGGCCCCACAAAGACGGTGTTGAGGAATCCTGGGCATCCCTACACCCAGGCTCTCCTTTCAGTGATCCCCGTTCCCAATCCCCGTCGGCGGCGCAAGCGGATGATCCTTGTGGGTGAGACCCCCAACCCTATCGATCTACCGTCTGGTTGCCGTTTCCATCCGCGCTGTCCGGTGGCCTCTGAGGAATGCTCTCAGACCGAGCCACAACTACGGAGTGTAGGCCCCGACCACCAGGTGGCGTGCCTGTGAGTCTGAACCAACACGGGGCACGGCACTCAGTTCTCTCTGCAGGTAGCGAAAGGAGGCAAAATCGAGATGAGATTCGACGATGTCCTCAACATCATCCACGACGTTCCCGACTATCAGGTCTTCCTCACGGTAGACGAACTGAAAGCCAGCACCCACCAATTGGCAGATAGGCATCCCAACACTGTGGAGATTCTGCCCATCGGCCAGTCGCGACAGGGCGACCCCATTGAGGCGATCAAGATAGGCAAAGGGCCCAAGAAGGCGTTGCTCTTTGCCATGCCCCACCCCAATGAGCCCATCGGCAGCATGATGTTAGAGTATTGGTCGCTGCGGCTGGCTGAAGACGACGCCCTGCGCGAGTCCCTGGGGTATACCTGGTACTTGGTAAAATGCATTGACCCCGACGGTGCCCGCCTCAACGAGGGCTGGTTCAAGGGGCCATTCTCGATAGAGAACTATGCTCGTCACTATTACCGCCCGCCTTCTTTCCAGCAGGTGGCATGGACCTTTCCCATCGATTACAAAACCCTTCATTTCCATGACCCGCTGCCCGAGACGCAGGCGCTCATGGTTCTGATCGAGGAGGTGCGGCCCGATTTCATGTACTCACTGCACAACTCGGACTTTGGGGGAGTGTACTTCTACATCTGGGATGAGGCACCGCCGTTGTACGAACCGTTTCACAAACTGGTCGAAAGCCAGGGCCTGCCCCTGCACCTGGGTGAGTCAGAGATGCCCTATGAGACGGAGTACGCCAGCGCCATCTACAAGGATTCGTCGATTTCCGCTGAGTACGACTACCTCGAAGAACAGTCCAACACTGATCCAGCCGAGATCATCAGGGGAGGCACACTCAGCTTTGAGTATGCCCGCAGGTTCTGCGAACCTTTCACCCTGATATGCGAAATGCCCTACTTCTATCACCCAGCGATCAGCGACACCTCGGCGTCAGATGTGGTGCGCAGAGATGCAATTCTGCAAGCGACGGCAGAGACCAGAGAGAACGTTGGCTTCATGCAAGAGTTGTACGATGCCGTGAAGAGCGAACTGACCGTGCCTTCACCCTTCCGCGACGCAATCCAGGAGACCTTCAGGACTTATCTGGAAGAACTGGCCGCCCAAGAGAACTGGGCGCGCACGAACCGCAGAACGGCTGAGATGGCGACGGTGGCCCAGAAGTTCGACAGCCTGGTGGTCCACAGATACTACCGGCTTCTTGGCCTGGGCATGTTTGTGCGCATGCTCGACGCCCAGATAGCGGCGACGGGCCAATCACCTCTGCTGTCGTCCGCGCGCGAGGAAGCTGAAGCAGCCTTTGAAGCGCACAGCACCGCCCTGGAGGCTGAGCTAGACTACACCGTGGTCCCTATCCAGAAGCTGGTGCGGGTGCAGTTGGGTAGCGCGCTGCTGGCGGCAGATTACGTTGCCGGGTGACCAGCAGCTCGTTGCCGCTGACGATGGCGAATGTCAGGCGAACTCGAGGTGAAGAGGTGCTAGGCCCGTAAGGGGACTGAGACACGGGGAAGGGTTATTGGAGTTTTCCTCTCCGTCCGGGATCCCGTCTAAGAAAACGAGCAGAGCCACCGAATCGACGGTAGCTCTGTCCTTGCCAAGACGGCGAGCCGGTCAATCTGTTTCTAGAAGGCTCGAACCTATCAGGGCCAATCGGAGAGCACTCAGTGAAATCAGCACGGGACGGGAAAGATCCCGCCGAAGAGGTGATCGAGCTGGCGCGGGTGGCAGCGCGCTATGGCGGCATCTATGCCTCGCATATCCGCGTGAGACCAGCGATGGTATGTCCTTCCGTTGGACGGAACACCAGTCACTAGTTCTGCTGCCCGGCTTGGGCGGACATAGCTCAGTGCAGCCTTTCCACGGGCTTGGGCGCACATTGGTCACCTGACCGAGGAAGAGACTAGCCACCTGGCCTATGCCCAAATCCGCCAGATGGCCGATGCATCTGGGGGATTCTCCTTGTATACTAGGGCTAGATTGAACCACTAAGGAGAGAGAAACATGGAACTCACGTGGAAAGGGTATGGCATCAGGGTCAAGGTACTGCGAGAGCAGGTTGAGGAGAACACAGGCCGCATCGTGAAGCAGGTGTACCGGCGTCGCTCCTCGGAGCCGCATCTGGATCACCAGCAGGAGTACCTGCAAGCGTCGGGCTCTCGCTACGTGTCACCGATAAGATAGTCCGACCGAAAGGGGAGCGTCATCATGGTGCATCTGATTGAACCACGCTGGTGGTGCGAGTATCCCATGTTGAACCTGATACCAGGTTGCTGATCTGTGTTGAAAACCGGATGGGGGATGAACGAGGGGATGAACGATACGAGTCTTGCCCGGGCGAAGCTAGTTGGTCTGAGGTTTTTCGCGGCTTTGGTTGCTCTACTGTCCTTGGTGGCTTGTTCAGCGCAAGGCACGGCGGCGCAGCCGCAAGAGGTTGCGTCTCGACACCGGCGCAGGAGGGTGGCAAGGCGTACTTGGTGTTGCTGATCTCGGCACCAGATGAGCGTGATGAACTTTATGAAGAGGTCTTCTTGCCCGTAGTGGAGGCATTAGCCCCACTAGAGTAAGGCCCGACGGTGGCGAGCGCCTGAGCGAACAATCTACGGACCGCCTCGTGGCGGTGTGGGAGAAGAAGATGACAGAGAACCTACTGAGTGTTCTGACTATGCTAGGATTGGCAGCCACGTGCTTGGTGGGGGCACTCACCATACTTGTGCTCGCTCTTGCAAGCAGAGTTGTGAAGAACGGTAGGGAATAGAGGCAATACGGCGGTCCAACCACTCGCTGTAAGCAGGTGTGCTGAGCGCGGTGCTTCTGAGGCTATCCATGGTGCACTCGCACCACTCATTGTGTAGGAAGCTGAACCTGTCATTGCGAGGAGCCCACCAGGGCGACGAAGCAATCCCCGCTGGGCAATAGGAGATTGCTTCGCGGAGTTCACACTGAGCACAGTGACCCTCCCCTAGTTTTGTGGACACGGAGTTAGGCAAAGTTCACGCTGCTGATGATAGAGTTGCTCATAGGCCTCCGGGCTGCGATAGTCCAGCGCCGAGTGGCGCCGACGTCGATTATAGAACGCCTCGATGTAGAA
>JAUWLF010000019.1 GCA_030613785.1 Chloroflexota bacterium
ACCCTTCGCTACGGCGGAGGAGCTGGTTACTATAGCTACCAAGTCGCCAACATTCAGGGGTACGCTGATGCTACCGTGACACTGAGCAACTGTCAGGTGCGCGACAGCAAGGGCTATGGCGTGTCCATGAACTACCCCTCGGCTTCCTACACAGCCACACTGACGGTGGACAGCTCCACCGTTTCCGGCAATGTGTATGCAGGGATCCTCATGAACACCTCTTCTGGCGGCCGTAACAACCTGACCGTCACCAACTCCACCATCAGCGACAACGGCGATGACGGCATATGGATCGACCGCCCGCTCAACGCCATCGTACGAGACAGCAGCATCACCGACAATGCAGATTACGGCATCTACAACGGTACCAGCAGCACGGACTACGTGGTCGATGCCCGCCACAACTGGTGGGGCCATGAATCTGGCCCAGCCCCCGACGGCTCCGGAAACGGTATCAACGGCCGGTACACTTGCACACCTCTTCCATGTCACTACGAGTACGACATCGTCCTGGTCATCCCCTGGGTGGGCATGGACTACTGGGCCGCACATCACAATGGCGGCGACGTCCCCTGGAATGAGTACGAAGCCGAACCCGTCAACACGGCCAATGGCAATTACTTCTACTCACACACCTATTTCAACATCCCCACCCGTGGCCTGCCACTGGATCTGACCCTCACATACAACTCCGCTGCTCCTGAGGACGGCCCACTGGGTCATGGTTGGACCCATACGTACAACCTCTCGGCCACCGAGAACATCACGGACAGTACCGTCATCATCACCTACGGCGACGGCCGCCAGGACAAGTTCACCTGGGATGGCGGGGAGTATGTACCTCCGCCAGGCACCTTCTCCACCCTGACCAAGGATGGTAACGGCTACCATCTCACCGAGAAGGATCAGACTGTCTACAACTTCGATACCTCCGGCCTCTTGGTCACCATCGTGGACAAGAACGGCAACACCACCTCGATGAGCTACTCCGGCGACAATCTCGTCACTGTCACCGAACCCGCAGGCCGGACCCTGGACTTCACCTACGCATCAGGCCGCATCTCCCAGGCCGAGGATCCCCTGGCCCGAACGGTGCAGTTCACTTACGACGGCAGCGGCGACCTGGTCAGCATCACCGACCCCCGAGGCTATGACCTGACCTTCACCTACGATGCCGACCATCGGCTGCTTACTGCCACCGACGCCAACGGGCACACCTTCGTGCAGAACACGTACGACAGTGCAGGGCGCGTAGCGGAGCAGCGCGACGCCAAGGGCAACCTGACCACTTTCGCCTACGACGAGGTTGAGCACAAGACCACCGTCACCGACCCGCTGGGCAACGCTACGACCTACAACTACGACGACATCCGCCGCCTGCTGAGCGAAGAGGATTCTCTCAACGACACAATGAGCTATGCGTACGACGAGGCCAACAACCGCACCAGCGACACCGACAAGCGCGGGAACACCACGTACTACGGCTACGACGACAGCGGCAACGTGACCGTGATCACCGATACATTGGGCTACGTGACGACCATGACCTACGACACCCACAACAACCTGCTCAGCCAGCAGGACAGGCTGGGCCGCACCAGCTACTACGGATACGATGCCCACAGCAACCTCGTTGTGGTCACGGACAGTGTGAGTTACGTGACCGACCTAAGCTACTACAGCAACGGCCTCCTGCAATCGGTTACAGATGCCAGAGGCCATAGCACAACGCATACTTACGACACCCATGGCAACCTGCGCAGCACTACCGATGAACTAGGTAATACCTCCTGGCGATACCACGACCTTGGTGGCAGGCTCAGCGAGACCATGGACGCCCGGGGCCATAGCGCCTTCTACCAATGTGACCAGGTCAACAACCTCATCACCATCACCGACACTCTCGCCTATGTGAGCCAATACTCCTACGATGACGTGGGCAACCGTATCAGCATGAAGGATGGCAACGGCAACCACACATACTACACCTATGACGAGAAGGATCTGCTGGTCGGCATCACCGACACGATGGGGTATGTCACTGCCTATACCTACGATGCCAACGACAATAGGCTTACCGTCACCGATGGCAACGGCCACGCCACGAGTTACACCTACGACCCGCTCAACCGGCTGAAGACTATCCAGGATGGCCTGAATCACACTGTGACCTACGGTTACGACGCCAACAGCAACCGTACCACCGTCACGAATGACCTGGGCCAGATGACTGGATATGCATACGACGCGCTGGATCGCCCGACCTCGGTGACCGATCCCCTGATCCATACCACATACTACAGCTATGATGGGATGGGCAACCGCACTGTCATCACGGACGCCAACGGCATCGCCACCCACTACACCTATGACGGCCTGGATCGTTTGATCTCCGTCACCGATGGCGAGGGTGGCGCGGTATCGTATGGCTACGACGAGGTGGGCAACCGCACGGTCATCACCGATGCCAATCTGCACGTTACCGTGTACACGTACGACGAACTGGACCGCGTGGTCGCCGTCGCCGATCCCGAGAGCAATACCACCCATTACGGCTACGACGAGATTGGCAACCGTACCGTGATAACCGACGCCAACAGCGCGGTCACCGATTTCTCCTACGATAACGAGAACCGGGTGATAGGCATAACCTATCCCGACAGCGCGGTGTCCTTTGGCTATGATGGACTGGACAATCGGCTCGTGATGACCGATACGACGGGCACGACCACCTATCAGTACGACGACCTGAGTCGTCCCATCACCGTCACCCATCCCAGCGGCGTCGTGGGCTATCGCTACGATGCCGTGAACCGCGCAGAGCTAGTGTATCCTGGCGGCAACGTTGTGACCTACACCTACGACCTGGCCGACCGACTCTATACCGTGGATGATTGGGATGGCCGAGTTGTCACCTACACTCAGGATAACGCTGACAGGCTCACCGGAGTGCAACATCCAAACAACACTTCCGCGTCGTATGCTTATGACAATGCTGACCGCCTGACCAGCCTGACCAACTCGAGCACCGTGAGCGGCACTCTGTCCTCCTTCTCCTACACGCTGGACAACGTAGGCAATCGCCTGCAAGTGGTGGATCAAGACGGCACCACCAGCTACAGTTACGACGACCTCTACCGCTTGAGGCAGGTAACGTATCCGAGCGGCTCTCCCACCACCGTCAGCTACACCTACGACTCCATGGGCAACCGCACCGTGATGACCAGCACCTCGGTGATAACCTACACCTATGATGCAGCCGACCGCCTGCTCGCCTCCGGGCCCATCACCTTCACCTGGGACAACAACGGCAATATGCTCGGCAAAGGTGATGTCACCTACTCCTACGACTACGCCAATCGGCTGGTAGAAGTGATTTCCGGGACCAACACGATCACCTACACCTACAACGGCGATGGTGTCCGCGTGGGCAAGTGCGTGAACGGGACATGTACCACGTACATCCAGGACATCGCTGCCCCGTTGCCAGTTGTACTGGTGGAAACGACCGGCGGGCAAGAGACCCTGTACACCTACGGCCTCGACCTCATCGCCATGACCGACCCCGCTTCCGCCCAGAGCTACTACCATTACGATGGGCTGGGCAGCACGCGGAATGTCACCAATGGTAGTGGTCAAGCGATTGTAGGCTACACGTACGATGTCTTTGGCGCGGTGCGCTCAATGACGGGCTGGTCTCCCAATCAGTTCATGTTCACTGGCGAGCAGGTAGATGCGGATTTTGGGCTAGTCTATCTCCGGGCGAGATACTATGACTCAGCCATTGGAAGACTTCTAACCCCGGACGAATGGGGCGGTGACTCCACGAGTCCGCGAAGCCTCAACCGCTACGTGTATGTGGCCAATAATCCCGTTGTGCTTACGGACCCGTCCGGGCTGGAATACGTCTACGCAAAGTGCGGTGCCTCCGCGTACGTAGGGGGTGGCGGTCACGTTGGCGTCGCGGTGTATGTAGACCCACAAACCGGCGAAGGCGCCATCGTCTGGTCCGTCGGGTTCGGCGTTGGCATCGGGGGCGGGGCAGGTCCAGAGGCGGGTGTCGCTTACCGCTTGCCAAGCGAGGGTGGAGGGTTGCAGGCTGAGATGGGAGCCGGGGTTGTGGTCCGCTCCTCACAAGCAGACAGCGGGGCAAGGAACGTGCATGTGGGAACGGGTTTAGAGTTCCAGTTCTCCTTCACGAGGGTGCAGACATGGAGGGTAATCCATTTCGATAGCCTAGAGGAGTTGAAGCACCTGCTCTTCTTGTATCCGGAGGCAGCGATCGCATACGAGGGACTGAGTAGCAGGATACCGGATGCGACTCGGCGATCTGATGGCGTGTCTGGCTTCGGCGTCCTGCTGCAGGAGACAGAAACGCCTAGCTCGGGCAAGTAGTACGCGGGAGCATCAGCCGCATGCCTGGAAACGCCAAAAGACGTAGGCACCGGCACCTGCCACAACTCAAAAGCGACATACGATCGGTGGCAATTGGCCCTAGCAACCTCAATGCCGGGTGCCCCGAGCCGTTCCGGTCCCCGCGACTACCCCCATGCGTCGAGCATCCCTAGGACCACTCTGGCAGCATCTGCGGCACTCTTCTCAAGGCTTTGCTTGAACTCCTTGACCAAGTTCTCCCCCGCCGAATCGGAGATCGCGCGCACGATGAGGAATGGTGTCCCGTTCATGTGGCAGACCTGCGCCACCGCCGCCCCTTCCATCTCCACGCAGTCACCACGGAAGTTCTTCCACAGCCACTGCCGTCTTTCCTGCGTCCCGATGGCTTGATCGCCAGTCAGCACCCTACCCAGACGAATGCGGTGTTCGAAACCGAGGTCCTTGCCGGTCTCGACAGCCAGTTCCACCAGCACGCGATCCGCCTTCAGCCAACGCTTCCTCAGCCTCTTCAGTAGATCGGGCGCCCCCAGATCGAAATCGTGCTGGAGGGCCCTTTCGGCGATGACGATGTCGCCGATCTTGAGTTTGGGATTGAGGGCACCAGCGACTCCACAACAGATGATAGCCTCCGGCGCGAACTCATCTATCAGATGCTGAGTGGAGGCCGCCGCCTTGACCTTCCCCACCCCGCTAGCCACGGCCACGACCTGACAACTGCCTATCACACCCTCGTATATGGACCGTCTTCCCCACTTGGAGGACTGCACATGGTTCATGGTCTCGACTAGCGGCTCGATCTCTTCCTTGAGCGCCGCCACAACGCCGATTACCATGGACTCATCTCCTCCAACGCTATGAATGTGCTGCGAGGCGCAAGCGAGTACCCACCCACTCGGAGGCTGGGTGCCCCACCTCCTGTAGCCTGGCGATGACCTCATCTACATCGTACGGCACGCGATGAAAAGCCACTTGGCAGTCGCCGTCTTCAAGATCCAAGATCGCGTAGCCAGCACGCTGGTCGCCGTCCAGAGGCAAACCTACGCTGCCGGCATTCAGGACTCTTACATCGCCCAGCCACCGCTCCAACTGGTGATGGGTGTGACCGCACAGCAATAGGCTTGCGTCACTGTCTGCCAGCAGGTCTCGTAGCTCAGGCTCCGTCGTATCCGCCCAAATGCCCGCTTCGTCACCTGCAAGCGAGGCATGAACCCCGATAATCGTCCCATAGCCATCCAGATTGAGTCGCTGCAAGAAGGGCAACTCGCGCAGGAAGGAGTACCACTCGTAGGTCAGTCGCTCCAACGTCCAGCGGAAGTTGGCATCGCGCTCCTTCAGCGCGGCTGCCATGGCTTTCCACTGCGACTGGTCTTCAGCAATCCACCGAGGCCGCTCCCCCGTTACCAGGTAACGATCCGTGTTGCCTTGTAAGAACCGTGCCCTAGGCAGAGCCACCAAGCGCTCCAGCACCTCGGCCGGGTACGGACAGAAGACCGCGACGTCTCCCAACACCCAGATCTCGTCTGCCCCACCCTGCTCATCGAGATGCGACAGCACCGCCTCGAGAGCGGGCAGATTCCCATGAACGTCGGCCAAGACAGCGATACGCATTCTGCCCTCCTTCCCGTCGCGGCCGCAGCCCCGAGGGACTATCAGACCACCTCAATCGCGGCCGGACCCTCCACAACCTCGCCGACAACCCAGTACTGCTGCCCCTCCTCGGAGAAGAGCTGGGCTAGCCGGTCCGCCTCCTCAGGTGGCGCGCAGATGAGCAAGCCTCCCGAGGTTTCAGAAGTGTACAATAGCATTTGCACCTCATCTGGTATCTCCGCTGCAAAGCTCACCTGGGGCTCGTAGGCGTCCTTGTTGCAGGCGGTCCGTCCCGGGAAAAGCCAGGCTTCAGCATACCCCTTCGCTCCATCCAGGAAAGGCAGTTCGTCAATATGGAAGCGGAGTGTGACCTCGCTCAACTCCGCCACCTCGTAGGAATGGCCAATGAGCCCGAAGCCGGTGATGTCGGTAACGGCGTGCAAATCCACCTGCTGCATCAATTGGCATGCCTTGCGATTAAGGATTAGCATCTGGTCCACCGCGCCCTTCAGATGAGCAGGTTCGGCCACCCCTCCTTTGGCCGCCGTAGTGATGAGGCCGATGCCAAGGGGCTTGGTCAGGAAGAGCACATCACCGGGTCTGGCTCCCACCTTGGTGGTGATGGCTCGCGGATGCACGAAACCCATCACCGCCAGACCATACTTCGGTTCATCGTCATCCAAGGTATGACCCCCGGCGATGACCCCTCCGGCCTCAGCCACCTTCTCTGCCCCTCCCCTCAGGATCTCGATTATGATATCCGGCGGCATCTTGGACGGAAAGCCGCAGACGTTCAGGGCCAGGACAACCTCTCCACCCATGGCATAGACGTCGCTCATGGCGTTGGCGGCGGCGATGGCGCCGAACTCGTAGGGGTCGTCCACAACAGGCGTGAAGAAATCAGTCGTCAGAATGATGGCTAGCTCATCGCTCACCCGGTAGACGGCCGCGTCATCGCCTGTCTCCAGACCCACAACAAGGTTGGGGTAGTCTTCTGGTCGGAACATCTCAGCTAGAGGGCGCACGACCTGCGCCAGGGCCTCAGGGCCCCTCTTGGCCGCTCAACCAGCCGCCTTGGTCAAAGTCGTCAGGCGCCACTCTTCCTCAACACTCATGCCTTACCTCCAAATGCAGGCGATGGACTGTCATGATCATCCGCTCACAGCCTTGTTGATATCCTCCAAGAATCCCTTGAGATCGAGGGAGGACCTCTCTGCCACCTCTTCTATGATCCGAAAAAGAGCGTTACAACAGATGCACTCTCCAGCCTGGTCGTCATACTGCTCAAAGACAAGCTGAGTGTCAGGATACTTCTCCACTACATCCAAGACTTCCCGGTCTTTGGTTATCACCTTCACATCGTCCCCTTCAGTCCACGGATTCAAGGAATCTCTCCATCCGCAGCCAGCTCACCGTTCGCTCCAAACCCTGCTTCAGCGGCGTGAACTCCAACCCCAGTTCCTCTCTCGCCTTACGATTGTCGAAGACGAAGCTATGCAAAGCCGTTCTGGCCTCGTCCGGGGACACCCAAGGTCGCCTCCTTGTGATGGCGGAACCTGCCCCCAGGACCTCTGCGGTCATGGTGAGCAGCCAACCCGGTACCTGTCGCGGCTTGCAGCGCACCCCGGCGATCTCAGCCGCCAGACTGAGGAATCCCACGAGTGACATGTTCTCGCCACCCAAGATGTATCTCTCACCAACCCTACCCCTCTCCATAGCCACCAGGTCCCCATCCACTACATCGTCAATGTACACGAAGTTGAGCCTGGAGTCCGTCACGACCGGCAAGCGGCCGTTCAGGAAACGGACGAGCGCACTGGTCATGTGACCGGTCTGGACTGGGCCATACACACTCGTCGGATTCACCGCCACCAACCGTAGCCCTCGCTCGCACATCTCCAGAGCCACCTGTTCGGCCAGATACTTGGACCGCTCGTAGTCGGAGAGGAAGTAACCCCTATGAGCGCTCTCTTCATCACCTACCTGGTCGCGCCGTTCGCCGATGGTGACCGCCGAACTGGTATAGACAACGCGCTGCAATCCCATCTCCAGGGCGGTCTCCAGGACATTCGTGGTGCCATCAACGTTGATCTCATGGTAGGCCCTCTTGTCTGGTTGCCACATCTCGAATAGGGCCGCCACATGGAACAAGCGGTCACATCCGTCCAGAGCGGCCTTCACCACTTCACGGTCCAAGACATCTCCAGACATCAGCTCGGCGCCGGCCCGACCCAGATCTGCCGCCCGGTCCACCCGCAAGTCCAGCACTCTGACCCTCTCCCCGCTGGCAAGCAGGCTCTGCACCAGCTTTCCGCCGATGTAGCCTGCTCCTCCAGTCACCAGGATGGTCATTCCACGACCTTGTACGCACCCTCGGCAGCGGTCAATCCATGCTTCATCGCCGTCGCTATCTGGGGCAGATCATATGGATCTCCACCCAACCGATTCTTCGCTTCGTAGGACTGTAGTATCTTCAAGGCCTCCACATCTATGGCCACCATGTCGCCTGAAGCCATGATGACCCCTGGTTCCACCAACTCACCACGCTCTGGACCCCCGCTGACAAAGGCTTTCCGCCCATCCACAACTATCAGGTCTGGTTGCCAGACCAGGTTGATCTCGGCCGCTTTTTGCTCGAGATTCCTCATGTGCAGTGCACGTCGCTCAGCAGGGTGCATGAACCCCACCGACAGCTTCAGCGAGACGGTGAAACGCGCGTACTGGTGCGTTTTCATGCAAGGCAAGTACACCAGCTTGTCGGCGTCATAGGCCGCCTTGGGCACAGTGACGCTTTGGAGGTAGTCGCCTTCTATGGGAACCTCTACCCACTCGGTCTCGCTGGCGTCAAAGGCCATGAATTCTACGCCCATCTCCTCCAGTACGTCGGTCGCCCCCAACTTCGCCACCGTGCTACTCGTGGGCCTCCAGAGACCCCCAGCACTCTCTCCCACGACCAACTCGCCGCCGGCATCCATCAGCAACTCCAGAACGGCCCTCAGGAAATCCAAATCCGTGGAACCGGGGAAACGATCCGGGCTATTGAAGTTAGGTTTGACCAGCACCTTGTCGCCTGGCTGGACGACTCTGTCGAGGCCACCTAGCAACTCTAGGCTCTTGGCCACACCGGTCTTCACCTCATCCACCACCCGCACCTTGCTGACAAGTGGCTCCCCATCCTCGCACCACAGGGCCGTCTTGCGAGGTTTTGGCGGCCTCACCTCCAACCTCCCTGGCTTTCGATCAGCAAATAAGTGATACAGCCCCCGCAGTGTGTCCGTCACAGCCATCCGTGTCGCTCCCGTTTTGCGATCTTGTTCCACTTGCTACGTAGTAGCTGCCCTCTGACTTGCTCCTCGACCATGGGTTGAGCCTCCGCCAACTCCATGGCACGGATCAGCAGCAGGGCCAACTGCTCCTTGGTGGGCCTCGGTTCCCCACTCACGCTTCATCCTTCCCTACAGTTCGGAGTCGTCAGATTCTATTCTACTTGAGGCCCCACCGCGGGTCAAACCTCAGTTGGCTGATGGGGCCATGCGGGTCCGATGATAGCCCAGCAGCCCTGCCGGTCCCACTAAGCCGCCAAGACGGGCCTACTTGGTGATAGTCAGGCGAAACTCCTCACCCTCCTCTTTGATCTCCACCTGGCAGCCCACGTTCTCGACGGCGCGCTTGACGTTGTCTCGCGACGTGGCTGTGTCCACCAAGACCTCAACAACGCCGCCGCTCTCCAGCTTCTGCAAAGCCTGCCGGCTCAGGATCACCGGCTGGGGACAAGAAAGCCCTCGTGCATCAACAACTTGATCACTCATGGTCAACTCCCTTCCCTACAGGTTCACCCCTGTCAATCCATCCGCTGTCTCATCGTCAGCCCGATCACCACGCAGATGACCAAGCCTACAATGACCGCCGCTGGCCCCCAGGGACCAGGACCGGACGGAGAACTGGCCATGCCAAAGTTGTGGGAGAAGCCTGCTCCAACTATCATGCCGATCACGAATACGCCAGCGTCCGCATCCCCCTCGCCGGCCATGAAGAGTTGCCGCCCAGGACAACCACCAGCCAGGGCAAAGGCTAGGCCCGCTAGCATCATCCCTGCGAAGTTCCACAGGTGGTTGTCATGAGCCACGGGCTGACCAACGAAGCCTAGGTTGAACTGGCCCAGGGCCAAGTTGGTCACCAAGGAGGCCCCGGCAATAGCCACGATGCCCCAGAATAGGTGGGGATCCCGAATCAGCATCAAGTCCCTGAGAGCGCCCATCGTACACAGACGGGTACGCTGACCCAGGAAGCCGATGCCCATCCCCACGCCCAGTGAGATGGCAAGCGGAGCGTACATCGAACCCGGTCCTTCTGCGCTGAGAAAGATGGGCCCATTCTCCGTAAACCTGGGCTGAAAGATCGCCAGGACCAGCAGCACAATCATGATCAGAGGCAGTACCCAGCCCACGGCGGCGTAGGTCTTGTAGGTCCGTCCAAGACTGTAACCCAGCCTCATGAAGACGACGCCGACCCCGATGCCAGCGGCCAGGCCTAAGATGCCGACCACGGCATTGAGGTCACCGCCAGCGAGGCGCAGTAGCGCTCGCCAGGGACAACCCAGGAACACCAGCGCTCCAACCATAGCGAAGAAGCCCAGCACGAAACGCACAATAGGTGCTGAGCCCACTCTGGGCTTGAACTCTCGAAAAGCGTAGGCCGCTATCAACGCTCCGAAAACGAAGCCCATGATCTCCGGACGCAGGTACTGCACGACAGCGGCCCGGTGCAGCCCCAAGGCACCAGCTATGTCCCGCTCGAAGCAGGCCACGCAGATACCCATGTTGCCTGGGTTTCCCCAATTCTGCAAGAGGGACGCAAAGACCCCCACGAACAACCCGGCACTCACTAAGCTCCAAGGGGAGGACCAGAACTTCTTCATCGTCCTTCCTTTCTCCCTCATCGTGATCTTCCTAATGGTCTCCTCACCTTCCAAGCTCACGGGGTCCGATCCATCATGATCACCCCCTTTCCTCTCGTTCCCAGAGAACGAAAAAGGCCCCCACCACCCAGCGACAATGCACATGGTGAGGGCCCCTCAAGGACAAGAGGTCATCGAGACGCGCTAATAGTGACCCTCTACCATCCACTTCGGCTGGACGGTGTGTAGTTTCAGCGAGACAAGTCTCAAGACCTTAAGACGCCCCCCGGCGCCGTTTCAGGTCATTCAATCCATTCGCTGCAATAGACCGAATAGCATGTAGTAATGATGCTTCATTCTTCCCCCCGCTCACAGGGCACTGATTTGCTCAAACTCAACCCGTGCCGTGTCGAGAATCGAACGCACTTTGTCAATATCTGCCGACTCGCACCTCAGGCAGACCCCACAGTCGGAACTGAGATGGCGAGGCACCGGGATAAGCTTCACCTTCAGACCCTGCTGTTTCGCCAACTTCTCAGTCCGTATGGCTCCACTGGTCGAATAGAAGAGAACGACGCTGTAGTCCAAGTCGCCCACACCACCCTCCTACAAGGCAACTACCTTTCCTGCTCCCAGCAGGGTCTCGGCGATAGTGTACATGTTGGAAATCTCCCCGATGGCCACCTTCTCCTTCAATCCGAAGTGCCCCAAGCAGGTGCCACACGCCAGTATCTCTACCCCTCTCTGTTCAAGGAACTGCAAATCCTCCAGAACGAGTGAATCCTCCACGGTCAGCTTGACTCCAGCGTTGACGAAGACAATCGTGTCGGGCAACGGTTCCACCTCGTTGAGGGTGTAGAGGAAGGAGCGTATCAAGATCCCTCCCAATTCGTCATCTCCTCGTCCCATGCCGTCACTCGGGATGAATACCACCGTGCGACCGACACGCCCTTCTGTCGGCGGAGCTGGGGCAGTGGTTTGCTCTGACAAAGCGCCCGCCTTGGTCAGGTGCAGGTAGATGCCAGCATCCTTCTCCTCGACCTCGACAGCATACCCTTCCTTGCCCGCCATGCGCGAAACGTTCATCTTGGCGGTATCATTGTCCACAATGGTCATGACCGTCTCAGCCTCCGCCATGGCCTTTTTCGTCTGGATCACCGGTTGAGGGCACGCCAGGCCCCGGCAATCAACTAACTTCGTCATTCAAGACCTCCATTCTACAAGGACTACTTCGGATCACTTCGCCAGTCCCCGCCGCACTCCACAGTTGCGATCTCCCTCACCGCGGTCAAAGCGACGTCTACCTCCTCGACGGTATTGAACAAACTCAAGCCAAACCGCACCGTCCCCACAGGGAATGTGCCTATGGTCCGATGGGCGGCTGGCGAGCAGTGTAGGCCGACGCGACTCATTATTCCATACCTCTCGTCCAGCATCGGCGCCACCTCTGAGGGAGCAACTCGTTCTACGTTGAAGGACACAGCGGCCGTCTGCATCTCGGCATCGTGGCCCCCGTAGACGACCACACCTGGTATCTCCAGCAGACCAGCGATCAGCCGCTTGGTCAACTCCACCTCGTGGACACGGATCTCCTCCACACCCCGCTCCAGCACGAACCTCACGCCCGCTCCTAGACCGGCCAGGCCCACAGTGTTCGGTGTTCCGCTCTCGCACATATCCGGCAGAAACCTTGGCTGCTGTTCTCGTTCGGACCGGCTGCCCGTACCCCCCTGTTTGAGCGGTTGTATGTCACCCACCCCGACTCGTTCGCCAATGCACAGGCCGCCAGTCCCCTGCGGTCCGAAGAGCGCCTTGTGCCCGGTGAAAGCCAGCAAGTCTATCTGCATCCCCTTCATGTCCAGAGGATGCGCCCCAGCGGTCTGCGCGGCGTCAACCAGCAAGAGAAGGTCGTGGTTTCTGGCGATCGCCCCTGCCTCGGCCACGGGAAGGAAACTCCCTACCACATTGGAGGCGTGATTGAGGGCGATCATCCTGGTGTCGGGTCTGATCGCGGCCTCCAGGTCAGCAGAATCCAGGAAGCCTTCAGACGAACACGGCACGACTGCTATCTCCACGACTCCCTCTTCCTCCATCGCACGAAGCGGTCTCATCACGGAGTTGTGCTCCATGCTGCTGGTGACCACGTGGTCCCCGGGGCGCAACATGCCGCGTAGAGCCAGATTCAAGGCCTCCGTGGCATTCGAGCCAAATACGATGCGCAGGGGATCGTCCACATTGAAAAGTCGAGCCAACGCGTCACGGGTCTCGTAGATGATCCGGCCAGCCTCGATGGACCGCCGGTGAGCCGAACGCCCTGGATTGGCGCCCACTTCTGTCATGAAATGAGCCATAGCTTCCGTGACCGCCGCCGGCTTGGGCCAGGAAGTGGCCGCGTTGTCGAAATAGATCATGTGTACCACCTCAGGAAGGATGAGCTAGAGGAATTCGGCCCTCCACCTCCTTCAATTGCGACGCAGTCTTCGTGCAGGATCCCGCAACTCAAGGAGAGAAAGAACCAGGGGAAAACCTAGGAGATCAATAGCCCAGGTCGGTCTCGGCTTGAGGGAGCAGGTTCCCAGAAGCTGCAAGGTATGCTGAGCGAAGCCTGATGCAGCCCGTGCATCGTGCCGGGGTCCGGCTTCAGCCCGCTCAAGTGAATGGCATGAAGTGGTATCGATTCCAGTGCATCAACCCTGCTCACCTCCTTCCCCGACCGGATGTACGGTGCCCTTCAAGTTCAAGAGCATCCGGGGCAAGCCATACTCTGCCTCCAGACCGCTCTCAAGCCAGGCTCGTCAGGATCCCTCCCTCACGAGTTGTCGGGGCTCGGTGCCTCGACTTTGGCCCACCGTACTGTCAAGGCCACATTGTGCTCGACCGTCGCCGGTCAGCAAGTCGCGTAGCGACCTACCCAGCATGTCATCCACCAGGGCAGGAATCTCGGACCGTTCCTCCGGTGGAACATCTTGTTTCAATCTGTCGACGAGTTCTAGGTAGTGGCCCACGGCTCCCAAACGATCACCCAGAGCCAGCAGCGAGTCAGTAACTCCTCTATGTCCCGGCTCCGAGTAATACTCTTTCCTGATCGCAAGCCTGTAGAACTCCAAGGCCTTTTCAGGCCACCCATGATCCTCGTACGAACGTGCCACCCCGAGTACGGCCTTCACATACATCTGCCTCATCCTCAGTCTGGTAGGCTCGCACCATTCTGAGGCCCAGCCTTCTAGATAATCTCCCTCATAGAGCTGAAGAGCGCCGCGATACAGTTGCTCGGCCTTCGTGTCCCTCTCCCCGCTGGATTCCTTCACAAGAGCTTGGAACTCGGAGACGTCGTACCTCCACGAGGCGACATCGCGAATCCGATAGATGTCGTCCTCCCAGAGAATGGCATCCTTGCCCAAGGCCTTCCGACAGCGATAGAGCGTGGTGTGAAACAACCCATCTGCATCGCCCTCGTCGCTTTCGGGGAACAGGCTGGCGACCATTCGATCCTTCGTCAGTCCTGCCGGATGATCAATCAGGAGAAAGAACAGTTCCTGGGCCCGCCTGCTGCCCCACGCTTTCTTCGATATGCTGAGGGATTCAATCCAGACTCGGGGGTGACCGAGCGCCTTGGCTCTCCGACCTACAGGCTGCACGCCCTACCTCCGTTGCTCCTCATTCAGTCCGCAAAGGAATCTGTGGCCCAGCACACACACCAGTTCATCTTGTGCGATGATCTCTTCAACTCCACCCAGATTATGGCACGCTCTCTCCACCTTGTCAAGCGGCTGCTACCACATCTTGGGGTAGTGTCAACAACGAGTACAACATGTTGTAGCTTGGAAGGCTGGGACGCGATGCAACCAGCCTCTCCATGCTAGGGGCCGGAGCCACCAACGGGTCGCGCCTTCCACTTGCCACACGAACGGCGGGATGATACAATGCGTTCATCTGCCAATACAGTGACAAAAGAAAGGAGTTCAAGTGGCGAAGAAAAGCAAGAGACCTTCCACGTACTTGTATCCAGCGCCCGTGATTCTGGTCACGTGTGGGATCGAGAAGCCCAACATCATTACGTTGGCCTGGGTGGGCACAGTCAGCTCGGACCCTCCAACGGTTGGCGTTGGGGTACGTCCCGAGCGCTACTCTCACAGTCTGATGCAAGAAACCGGGGAGTTCGTCATCAACATCCCCGGGGAAAACCTGCTAGAAGCGACCGATCAGTGTGGTCAGGTCTCAGGAAGGGATGTTGACAAGTTCGCCGCCTTCGGCCTCACAGCCGAGCCAGCCTCGGTATTGAAAACACCGCTCATCGCCGAATGCCACGTGAGCATGGAATGTAAAGTTGTGGACACCATACCCCTTGGCGCTCACGACCTCTTCTTAGGAGAAGTCGTGGCTGTACACGTCGACGAGGCGGTTCTGGAAGAATCTGGGCGTCGCATAGACTACGGCAAGGCCAAGCCCTTTGTCCTGACCTTCGGGGAGTACAGGAGCTTGGGGGAAGCTATTGGCACCTACGGCTTCTCGGTCAAGAAGTAAGCCACACCCTACTGGGCGTTTTCAGCCCTTAGCGACACGGCTTCGTAGACTTCCGCTTGCTCGGCTCGTCTCTTGATACTCAGCCGACCGAGCGGTTTGGCATCCACGAAATCCTTGACCTGCTCGTAGGTCGCAAGGCTCAAGAGAATCTGCTGTGGCTTGGCCTGCTCCTGTAGCCGAAAAGCGACATTCACAGCGTCGCCCAAGGCTGTGTAGTTCATCAAGACCTCACTGCCTACATTTCCCACGACTACTTCACCGGTATCGATGCCAAAGCCAAAATGCAGCCTCGGCTCGATGTGATGGCTCTCAAGGCTCTCTCGAACGCGAAAGGCGGTCTTGACCGCGCGAAAGGCGTGGTCGGGTTGCTCCAGGGGAGCGTTGTACAGCGCCATCACCGCATCACCCATGAACTTGTCCAACACACCGCCTTCAGCAAGAATCACCTCCGTTGCCAAGGTGAGATAGCTGTTCACCACCTCGATCAATCTCTCTGGTGCCATCCGCTCCGCCAGCGCCGTAAACCTTCGCAGATCACCGAAGAGCACAGTCACTTCCCGTCTCACACCACCCAGGTTAGCGCGCGAAGGATCATCAATGAGATAGCGGGCTACAGTTGGTGGGAGGTACCTCTCAAACAGTTGTCGAGTCTTCTCCTCCAGCTCCTCTATCCGTTCGTAGCTGACCTTAAGCTCCCCGTATCTGGCCTGGAGTTCATCGTGGGCCGCAGCCAGCTCCTCCCGGAGACGCTTCCGCTCTTGACGCAGGTGACTCCTTTCCAGGACTCTCTCCAGCCTGATAAACGCTTCCTTGTAGTCCAGGGGCTTGATCAGGTAATCGTCAGCACCGGCGGTCAGAGCCTCGACTGCCATCTCCTCCGAACCGAAAGCAGTCACCATTACCACCGCGAGCAAAGGATCCAGATCTCTGATCTGTTTCAAGGCCGTGATGCCATCCAGATCAGGCATCATGATGTCCAGGAGAACGAGGTCGGGCTTGTGCCGACTGATAGCCGCCAGAGCGTCCCGGCCATCCTTGGCGGTGACGACGGCGTAGCCCTGCCTCTCCAGCAGTTGCCTCGTTACCTCCCGAAAGGCATCGTTGTCGTCAGCTAGCACTATGCTCGCGCTCATCCGTTTTCCTCAACTCTCGTGCGCACGAAGACCATGCGCACACGGACGTGAGAGGCCTACAGGTAACCCAGCGCTTTCAGCTTATCCTCGATCATCTTCTCCTCTTCCTCACTATAGGCCCCTTCTTCCTCCTGCGGCGCCTCTGGGATGTACGCCAGTTCCTCCAGCTTGCGGACAATTCTCGCCACACTCCGCTCAGGAGCCTCTTTGTCAGTGTCAACGACAACCTCAGGGTTCAAAGGCTCCTCATAAGGATCGGAGATTCCGGTGAAGTTATCAATCTCGCCATCTAGCGCTTTCTTGTAAAGCCCTTTCACGTCCCGCTGGACGAGTACGTCCAAGGGACATCTGCAATACACCTCGACGAAACGGCCGATATCTCTACGGATGTAATCCCTCACCTCCCGATATGGAGAGATTGCTGAACCGACGGCCACCACGCCATTGCGCGTGAGCAGCTTGCAGACAAAACCGATGCGTTTGATGTTGGTGTCTCGGTCCTCCTTGCTGAAACTCAACCCCTTGCTAAGATTGGTACGAACCACGTCTCCATTCAGTACTTCTACCTTCAGACCTCTGTCCCGGAGTATGCGCTCCACAGCGCGAGCCAGCGTCGTCTTGCCTGATCCGGACATCCCGGTAAACCACAGAGTGAAACCTTGCTGTTCCATTCAGTGTCGCACTAGTCCTTTCTGTGCACTATTGCTTTGCCCTGCATATCGCTAGGAATTGCCTGCCCCAAGAGGTCAAGCACAGTCGGGGCCACATCCATGATCTGCAATCCTTCTATCCTACCGCGACCACTCTGCCGAGAGTCGTACATGATGAAGATGCCCTGCTGCGCATGGTTGGCATCGTCGGGCCCGATGTCATTCTCGCGGGTACGGATGTCTCCGTGGCCCAGGCTGCCCACAGAGCGCCAATCCAGATTGCCAAAATACACCATCAAGTCAGGTGCGATGTTACGACACTGGCGATACACATCTTGGGGCTTGTAAGCCAAGGTACCGATATTCACCCCATCCTCATCGGTGATTTGCGTCAGCTTGTGGGCGATCTCATCCCTCACCCTTTCGTAGTCTTCCACTGGGACGCAGCCTTCGGGCTCTCGCCCCTGGACGTTCAAGAAGAGGCGGCCGTAGTATCCCCCTGCTCCCCAGGCCACGGTACGGCCCCAGTCGATCTCGACCTTCTCGAGGGGCACGATCTCCTGGGGCTCCTCTTTCAGAGTCAGATACCCTTCCCGCCTCAACCACTCGTTGATGCAAATGCCGCCCTCCATGTGCTTCGCCCCATGATCAGATACGACGAGGACCACTGTGTCCTTGTCCAGCATCTCGAGGACCTCGCCAATCTCACCATCCAAGTAGCGATAGTAGTCCTCTATCACGTTCTGATATGGAGAGTTCGGTTCGTACTTATGATGCTCAGAATCGAAGAACTTCCAGAAGCCGTGATGGATCCGGTCCACACCCATCTCCACCATCATGAAGAAATCCCACTCCTTCTCGTTGAGCAGGTACTTCACCACCGTGAACCGCTTCTGGGTCATCTCGTAGATCTGTCGGATGAGGTCATCCTTATCGTCGGTGCGGAAGTTCTCCACATCGAGCATGTAGTCCCCCACCAAGGCTTCCACCTCTTCCCTGAGCTCCGCAGGATACGTGTACTGGCTCCGAGTACTGGGCGTAAGAAAAGAACTGATCACGTAACCATTGGTAGGTTTGACGGGGTAGGTTTGAGGCACACCCACCAGGATGACTTTCTTACCTGCCCGCGATAGGATATCCCAGACCGTGTCCTCCACGACCAGCTTGGAACTGGCAATCCGCATCCGGTCATACGAGTAGTCCGCCCGATTGCGAAAACCGTAGAAACCAAGCTGCCCAGGGTCCTTGCTGGTCATCATCGACATCCAGGCCGGGACGGTGATGGGAGGGATAGTACTCTCCAATTCGCCGTACGTCCCGCCTTCCACGAGTCTCTTGAGGTTGGGCAACTCGTCCCGCCATTTGTCGAAGACGAGTTGGGGGGTGGCGCAATCCAGGCCAATCACCAGCACCCTGCGTCGCCCCTGTGAGGGCTGCAGTCCACCCTCCCTGCCCTCCCGCTTCCTCCTCATGCCCTCGATGAGGACCTTGCTCACCTCCGGTCGTGTGAACTCCTCGGGCAGCATCTCGCCACGACTCACCATCTGCCTGACTTCGGTGCCGCTCATCACCACGTGGTTCGAAGGATCATGGGGACACGTCTTGACAGAGACCAGCCCTCCACACTTGCGACAATAGAACACGTGCTCGAAGAACAGCGGAGTGATTCCGATATCATCAACGTCGAAGTCATCGAAGATAAGCTGCGCGTCATAGGTGCCATAGTAACCGCCCACACCGGCATGATCGCGCCCCACGATGAAGTGGGTGCACCCGTAGTTTTTTCGCGCCAGCGCGTGAAGAATCGCCTCACGAGGCCCTGCGTATCTCATGGCCGCCGGGAACACCCCCAGGATCACCCTTTCGGGCGGATAGTAGTCCCGGAGCAGAGCCTGGTAACTCATCATCCGCACATCCGCAGGGATGTCGTCGGGCTTCGTCTCGCCCACTAGAGGGTGCAGCAGAAGACCGTCGCAGATCTCCAGTGCGGTCTTTTGGATGGCTTCGTGCGCGCGATGGATTGGATTCCGGGTCTGAAAAGCCACGACGCGGCGCCACCCCCGCTGAGCGAACATCCGACGCGTTTGAGATGGGTGGTGACGGAACTGCGCAAACGACTGGTCTGCAGGGCGGTCCAGCAGATGTATATCTCCACCCAAGAGGACTTCTCCCTGACGGTAGAGCCGGGCCACCCCGGGATGCGCCTCCTCTGTGGTACGATAGACCAGTTCGGCCTCTCTCACCTTGTCGTACTCGAACCGTTCGGCCACTTCCATGATGGCGAGAATGCGTTCTCCCTCTACGAGGGCGATTTCCTCGTCCTCCTTCAGCCCGTCTGCTACCTCGCGAGAGACCGGCAGCGTGATGGGAATGGTCCATACCAAGCCGTTGCTGAGGCGCATCTCCTCTAGCACGCCCTCGTAGTTCGCTCTGCCCATGAAACCCGTCAAGGGACTGAAGGCCCCTATAGCGATGAGTTCCAAGTCACACACGGCCATAGGATTCAGGCGCACTGCCCTTAGAGTTGCTGCCCGCTCCAAGGCCGCTTCCTTCAACACGCCTCTGATCACGCGATCAACAAGCGTTCCTCCGTGGGGCGCAATGGCCTCCCAGTTCTTTGCCATGTTATGATAACCTCACTTCGGGGGATGTCAAGAGATTGCGACAACCTAATCCAATCAGTATACCAACAAGAGCGAAGCAACGCAAATCTGGCGCATTCTCCATCTAGTAACCGATGACGAAGAGCCTCCCGCTTGCACTGTCGAGCAAGTACACCCTCCGCCTGGTCGAGTCGGCCGCCAAGCCGAAGTTGTAGGTGACGGTCTTGAGAGCCAAACTGGTGCTCAACTCCTCGCGCCACGGGTCCACAACCAGCAACTCGGCCCCGTCAGCAATGTACAAACATCCCCTGTCCCCGTCCACAGCCACAGCGTAGGTCGAGTTGAGAGGGCGCTCCTCGTCCCCAACCAGCACGGAATCGACTCTAGCCTCTTGAAGGTCAACGACAGCTATCCCTCGCCTCAAAGGGGTGGCCAACTGCACAACATAGCCGAGGCCAGCTTTCCCATCTATCGCCATGCCAAGCAGCGGGCCAGGCCCGAGGCTCACGGTGGAGATGACTTCCAGGCTTGTCGCGTCAATCACCGAAAGCGTGCCCTCACCTGCGTCGGCAACATATACCTGGGACGTGCTGGGATCGTAGGCCACTGAGTCAGGATATGAGCCGAGGGGAACAGTGGCCACGACCTCGTGCTTCTCTCCCTCAACCACCACTAGATTCGCTGCCTCCGCATCGGTCACATAGATTCGATTGGCCGCCTCGTCCACTGCCAGACCGCGAGGTCTGACAAAGCCTTGGATGGTGCCCAGCAATCGGCAGTTGGCCCCGTCCACGACCGACACACTGCCCTCACCGCTATTGGCCACGTAGGCCACGCCCGTTGAAGGATTGACCGCCACCGCCTGCGGTTCACGGCCTGTGCGTGCGGTGCAGATGACACGATGGTCAGTGGTGTCTATGACCACTAGGACGCCATCCGCAAGCGTCACGTACGCCCTCTGCGCGCTTGAATCGAGCGCAATCCCCTGGGGATTGGAGCCCACCTCTATGATGTCCAGAATAGTGGGTGCTTCCCTCACCTGTGTTGCCAGGTTCAAGAGTACCACT
Source organism: Chloroflexota bacterium (assembly GCA_030613785.1). Lineage (GTDB taxonomy): Bacteria > Chloroflexota > Anaerolineae > UBA7937 > B3-Chlor > JAUWLF01. The sequence goes on from JAUWLF010000019.1 coordinate 20,857, forward strand.
CGCTCCAAACGCGGCGCAGGCTCTGGCAGCGACACCTCGACTTGGCCAGCCAGATCCTCGCTTCCGCCCACTGATTCAGGGTGAGCCCCTGGTCGCGCACGCCTGGCGGCCAGTGGGAAATGCCTGCGATGCAGCTCGTCCACCACGATCACCGCAGCCACCCCGTCCAGGGGGGAGATCGTGATGTCGTCCGCACTGGCCAACACATCGCTGTAGTAGGCCCCCGGTGAACCCGCGGCCTGCGCTTGGAAGTTGACGGTGAGAAGAGCTGGAATGACTTCGGTTGCCTCTGGCTTGGATAGCGCCTTCACCACGGTGAACTGCCTGTGGTGCAAGTCGGTGCCAGGGTAGAGCCAATCCCAACGTTCCCATGTGCTGTAGGGGTCCACCAACTCGAAGGGAGTGACGCCAACAACCTCGGGCCACGAAGCCCAGAAGTCTCGAAACGCCCTCTTGATGTAGTATGCTCGATTGTCCTCATTGATGGGGGGATAGCCTTCGAACCGGAAGGTGCTATCGTACAACCCGTACCCCGTCTCGGTCACCATAACCTTGACGCCCGTACGTCCTCCACGGGTAGCTAGCTCGCGTAGTTCCAATAGATAGCAGTCAATGGTGTACTGAGGATATCTAGCCGTACCGTTGTGGATGTTGTACGCTGGCGGGTGATTGAGAGGGTAACAGTGGGAAGCCCAAAGATCGAAGGACTGCGCAAAACCGGGCACCGCGATGAGCTGCCTCGTGAAGGAGACATTCCCTGGCGTCAAGCCGCCATTGAGCACCTGAATACGTGGATCTCCCATGCTGTGTATCGCTGCGGCCACATCCACAAAGAAGTTGCCGTACTCCCGCGCATCCGGCTCACCACTCCATTCCAGCGACAGATCCGGTTCGTTCCACACCTGAACGTACAGGACGCGCCCATCCCGTCGTGGCAGACCTTGAACCACCCTCTTGTATGCTTGGGCGATGGAGGTGTAGTCTCCTGGGCTATCCGGCTCTGGTTTGACCCAGTAGTCCCCTCCCCATACACCTTGGAGTCGCACGATGGGCACCAGGTTGCGGTCATAGGCGCCGTTGACGAAATACACCCAACAGGGGTGGGGTCCTGTGCTCGATGGAGTCACCGGATAGAGAAGCTGTGTTACATGACCGCCCATGTCGGCCAGTTCCAGTGCCCTGTCCAACTGGAAATCGACGTAGGACTCGACGCATAAGTCCTGAACGAAGGTGTGAATCCCGTAATGGTTGTCAAAGATGCCGGTGGCTGCTGGCAGCGCAAACGGTCCCCACGTCAGGCGTTGGCCGTCCACATCCGGGTCGGCGGAGGAGATCCCTTCGCCGTCCAGCTTGACCCCGGTCGAGCCCGCCTGATAGCTGAACCCCGCTGGCAGTGTGTGGGTGACGACTACATTGGCCGCCTCGCCAAAGCCCCAATTGCCGAGGGTCACACTGTAGCTCACGGGGCCTCCCACCTCGGCCATCGGTTGCGCATGGGCTGCGAGACCGATTTCGGGGACGAACGCCGCCCACAGTACTCTATGCTGGGGCAGCGAGACGACCAGCAAACTGATGGAGACGATTAGGACGACAATGGCTAGCTTGCGTCTAAGCAGTCGTCTCTCCCCTTCGCCGCTGACGGGAGGGCGGATCTCGCCCCTATCCATGGTCGCCGGGGTCGGGTGGGGCGTCCGCAGCGTTATCTCGAGACACCAACTGAGCCAATTCCTCCTCCAGGTCCTCGAGCTCCATCAACATCGCAGGAGGAACGGAATGGCGCGGCAGGCGCGCCTTCAGTTCAGCAATTCTCGAGTTCAATTCTTGGATCCTATCCGTTTGCGGGCTTCTACTGGTCATGACTTGACAACAGGTATGATGGTGAGTTATAATAGAGTAGATACCCCCTAAGGGTATACCATATCACGGGGGCGAAAGGCTGTCAAGCAGGTGCCGCTGGCGTGCACTACCAAGCAACGATCAGTATCGATGACGAGTCGTGCCGGGCGTGCCGTAAGTGTGTGGCGCGCAAGGTCTGCAACGTCAAGGCCATTGTTCAGATGGATCCAGGGGAAGTCCCGTGGATAGACACTAGTCGCTGCTTCGACTGTCGTTTGTGCATCCCAGCCTGTCCCTTCGGTGCTATCACGGCACAACGAGCAACCGTGCCAATCTAAGGACACTGTTCAGGAGGTCAGCAGTTCATGCCCATCTACGAGTATCGTTGTCAGGATTGCGGTGAGAAGTTCGATAAACTCGTGCGCAGCAGCACCGATCAGCCTGATCTGATCTGCCCCAATTGCGGCAGCAAACAGGCAGAGAAACTCATGTCCCTCTTTGGAACCAGCGGCTTCAGCACCACACGCAACTTCACGTCGTCGTCAAGGGATTCGTGCCAGCCCACAGGCTGAGCCATTTGACCATTCGAGAGCCGTGGGCTCTCGCAGATCTCAGTCATGGGGGAAAAGAACCATGCCCCAAGTCTCGCCCTCGGTCAGGAAAGATCTCCGAAACAGACTGAGTCGCATGGAGGGTCAGGCGCGAGGCGTACAGAACATGCTCGACGAAGGGCGAGACTGCCAGGAGATCCTGCCCCAATTGATGGCTATCCGCTCCGCCGCCTATCAAGCGAGCCTGATGTTGGTACGAAGCCACGCCCTGGAATGTCTCCGCCGCCCTGATCGCTCTATGTCCACAGAGGAAATAGTCGAAAGCGTTGTCGGCGTCCTGGCCAAGATGCCCTATTGACGGTCTGTCACTTGACCACCGGCAGGGTGTGGAGCGCATGGGGGATTATCAGCAAGTCGGCGTCCTTGCCATGCTTCCCTTCCACGAAGCCTAGCGCTTCGGCCATATGCGCCGCCGGGATCATCTTCATCTCCTCGACCAATCGTGGATGCTCCGACCCTACAATGATCACATCGCACTCCCGCAGTACCTTGGCTACCACGTAAGCCCGCTGGCCACCCGCCGGGTATCCCTGCCTGCGCGCGTCCTCCACTATCTCCGTCGCGTCACTGGCAGATCTCATGATCTCGTAGAACCGCTGCTCGCCGAGGCCTTGCCCCACGCCTTCCTGGCACCGGGCAGGGATGATCATCGTGCCGCCCTTCTTGACCACCGGCTGCGGCGCGAAGTGGAGGTATGTGGGGGCACGAGAGGTCTGGTACAAGTTCACATCCTTGGGGTACCCCACCCCGCCGATGACCACGTCGAATCGTCGTGGGAGGTCCACCTCGTAGATATCCCTCGCCACCTCGACCAGGCGCTCGAAGGCCACCTCCGGTTCCCCGGCCTCCAGGGCCACTACGTCTCCGTCCTCATCGAGCACTACGTTGAGTATGAAGCGGAGACCAGCCTTCTGGGCGATCTCTGTCACCGCCTGATGAAAGGGGTTGCCCTCGATTCGTCCTAGCCGTGTGCCTGGCTCGTCCAGCATCTGTGGGCCATGGGTGACCTCTATCGTGCGTTCCCCTGCTGCCCCGATGGCCACTGCCTTCCGGCCACCGCTGTAGCCGGCGTAAAGATGGGGCTCCACAACGCCGGTCCCTATCAGCAGGTCGGCGTCAACAGCCTCTCTATTCACCACTGCTGGAACCCCGTTCGTCGTCAGCCCCAGGTCCACCAGCCTGCTTTGGTCCAAGGGGTCCGAATCCAGGACCGTATGCTCGCTCACCACGTCCTTGCCCAGCTTGGCCACCTTCTCTTTGGCGGTACTGGGCCGATGCATGCCCACGCCGACCAGAAGCGTGATGTCCTGCCTACTCACTCCGGCGGCACGAAGCTCCTCCAGCAAGGGCGGCACCAGTAGATGGTCCGGGCAGGGCCGAGTCATGTCGGTCACCACGATGCAGACCTTATCCCCAGGAGCGGCCAAGTCACGCAATGGGGCAGACCCTGTGGGGCTTCTTAGCGCCGCCTGGATGGCGGCCCCAAGGTCACGAAGCGGTGGCATGCGCGCATGTTCCGCCACCACCGCCTCCCGGAACCCCTCGGGTAGGGTGAAGGTGATCTCTCCCTGGTCATAGGGCACCGAGTATCGCTTTCGCATCATCTCTTCCTCGCACGGCCACACTGACCACCTCAATTATACCCTGTGAACACCTGTGTGTCGAACTCCCGCATTCCTGCCGCTCTCCTGGAAAACGACCCCTCACGGGATAGAATACCACCACGGCGACGGAGACGCCTGTCGGACAGATACTGTACCTGATACCTGTTGGAGACGTTGACGAAGACATCCTGACCTTTCTCCGCCGCGAGCTGCAAGACAGCTTCGGCAAACCGTGCGAGGTCGCGCCGTCCCTGCCCCATCCCTCCGATGCCTACCACAAGCGCCGAAAGCAGTATCTGTCCAGCTCGATTCTGCGTCAATTGGGAGTAGTGACCCTCCCACAGACCTATCGGGTATTGGGAGTGGCAGATCTGGACCTGTACGTGCCCGACTTTAGCTTCGTCTTTGGCCAAGCCAACACTTCTGGTCAGCAGGCCTTCATCGACCGGTCCCGTCCGAGGAGGAAGATCAGCACAACTATCCAGACGATCGTCTGCGCCGCCACATACACGCTGTTCCATGGCGGCGCGAAGAGATACAACCCACCTGGGGCCAGCATTGTGAGCATGGTGATCGCGAGCAATGCACCGGGCACCACACCACCGCCGTCAGTAGGTAGACCTCGTTTGGCGATTCGAAACAGTGCGATCATCGGCAGTAGAATCAGAAGGTCGTCGTACCACCCGTGGTAAGTCCAGAAACGGGCAACTAATGCCGCGACGCCCAGAAGCAGCCAGAGATCCGCGTGCCGATGGCGGTAAGTCCACAACCCCAGAGCCGTCAACATGAGCAGCGAAGCAGGGGCGTTCCATTCCTCCAGCCCCAGGGCGGACGACCAACTGTGAAGGTTGATGTTGCTCCACTTCAGAGACTCCCATGCCGATACCTCCAACGCCCGCGTCGTCCAGTCACGGAGGACCGGTAAGAGCCCAGGCGCCTGGAACGACGCCGCAAAACACGTGAGCGTGACATATCCTAGGGCAACAAGCAGAGCCGGGCGTAGCCTGCCCGGCACGAAGAGCACAATCCAAAAGAACGGAGCCGCTACACTCGGCTTAACCATGGCCATCAGTACTAGAGCCGCAACCCACAGATCCTCATGCCATCTACGTTGATTCCGACGGAGCAAGAGGAGGCCCGTCACCAACATTGGCAGCATGTGCACAATCAGCTGCCCGTTCCCAATCGCCGCGCCCGTGGCGTACATCGAAAAGGGAATCAACGCCACGAAAACGCGCTCTAAGAGTGTATCTGCGCCGCTTTCCCGAACGATCACGCAGACCAACCACCCGAGTGCGGCCACCGTAGTAGCAGCCCAGAGCCAGCGGGCCGGTGTCACTGCGAGCCAGCCCAGTAGCGGCCAGAGGATCACGTAGCTCGCCGGCGGGTAAGCTGCCGGTTTCCCTTCGCCGTATACGGGCTTCCCAGTGAACCAGCGGTGCACCTCCTCATGGCGCTGCTTCAGGTCAACGGCTCCAGTCGGAGACGAGGGCCAGATAGGAGGTGATTGGCAGAGCAGTCGCCAAGACTGATATCCCAACCAGACAAGCCCGCCAACGGCCATGACCACGACCGCGAGTCGTAGCAGCGTCGTGCGGTGCCCAGTCCACCAACTTCGAAGCTTTGAAGCGCTGCCCCTATCTCCTCTCTTCGTGATGGGTTTCATTTGGCCACAGTTCATGTGCACCTGCCTGAGTGAAGCACGGTTCAGGGTATCGCGTTGACGCTCGTTGGATCATCTGCTCGGAGTGGTTCACTCCGACCTAGACGCATGGCTTCAAGACGGCCAAGAGATGGCCCTGATTGCAACCGACCTCCAGCACAGAAAGGGGCGCAACTATTGACCATAAGCGTGGACATACTCAGTCCAACATGCCTTGGGCGGAACTAACCAGTCAAATACCCCTGTTTGGCTCACATCCAAGAAGGTGATCTCGAGGTGAGTCCCTTATCTATTGTATCCCGGTTCCTGCCCTTTGTCTAGGGGACGTGGAGGCAATGGCTATCCTTGAGAAGATCTCTCAATCTCTGTTGTTCCCTTTTCGTCTAGTGCGCTCTAGAAGAAGAAACCCCCTGTACGCAGTAGCTCAAGGATGGCAGAAGCCCAAGCTAGCAACCCCGAACAGGGTAACCTCCAGCACCCGTGAGCGCTAGAAAGCAACCACAACTGGCTTGAATGTGCTGCCCTCCATGACGAACTGCCACAAGGGTACCTTGGAGAGCTTGGCACAGGGAAACTCGTAGGGTAGTTCCGCCCTGTCCCGCTCCACAACGGTGCAATCCACCGTGCTCTCTAGGACTGCCCGTCGAGCCTGCAGCGTACCGCTAGCCAGCGATTCCCACATTTCAGCGATTACATCTTCAACCCAAGACATTGGTGCGGGGTGCAAACCGTGTCCCCGACGAGTTATTGATCTCACTTGACCTGACATAGCACTCATGCTACACTACTGCTACTTGCCAACTGTTGACTGCACTGGTTGCGGGCGACTGGCAAGCCTGGCCCGAGGACGAGCCTACATTCCAGAAGTCTCAACAGGTGATTGCGCAGCGCTGCCAGCGCAGCAATGATCTGACCTCTGGCGCCAAAGTCGGCAGGTGCCCTCTTGGTGGCGAGCGTGAGTAAGATTGGGGCACCCTGGCCGTGTGGTCCGTGGTCGAGCGATGAAGACGGGAAACCGAGAAGCCAACCAATGAAGCATCCTGTCATCATTATCGGGGCTGGACCGGCCGGTTTGACCGCTGCGTACGAGCTAGTGAAGCGGGGCGTGCGGCCTGTCGTACTGGAGCAAGCTGACAAGGTGGGGGGAATAGCGCGAACTGAGATCTATGAAGGCTATCGCTTCGACATAGGTGGCCATCGCTTCTTCACTAAGAACGAGGAGGTACAACAGCTCTGGCAGCAGATGCTTGGGGTCGATCTCTTGAGGGTTTCCCGCCTATCGCGCATCTGCTACGACGGTCGCTTCCTCAACTATCCGCTCCAGTTCTCCAACGCTCTGTCCAACCTGGGCGTCGTCGAAAGCACCAAAATCGTGCTCAGCTATCTCAAGGCGCGATTCTGGCCACACCAGGAAGAGAACACATTCGAACAGTGGGTAACCAACCGACTGGGAAGGCGACTCTACGAGAGCTTCTTCCGGCCCTATACCGAGAAAGTGTGGGGCATCCCGTGCAGCGAGATCGAAGCCGAGTGGGCGGCGCAGCGCATTCAAGGCCTGTCGCTTGGAACGGCTCTGGCCAACGCCCTCTTCGGCACCGGCGGTGCTGACACGCTGATCAGCGAATTCCAGTATCCCTTGCTCGGTCCGGGCATGATGTGGCAGCGCCTCAGGGAAGTTGTGGAGAGCCTAGGTGCTGAGGTCCGACTGGGGACCAAGGTCCTGCGGTTTGAGGTGAAGCGACATTGTGTCGAGACCGTGGTGGCACGCCGTGATCAGAAAGAGGTTGAGATCGCCGGAGAGAACTACATCTCTAGCATGCCCCTGAACGAATTGATCGCCGCTATCAGCCCTCCTCCACCCCAAGATGTGCTAGAGGCCGCGTGCAGGCTCCGACACAGAGCTTTCGTGCTGGTGGGACTCATTATTGACCGCAGAGATCTCTTTCCAGACCACTGGATCTACGTCCACAATCCAGACGTCAAAGTGGGTCGGCTACAGAACTTCAAGAACTGGAGCGCCGCCATGGTGCCAGATGAGGGCAAGACGAGCCTGGGGCTCGAGTATTTCTGTGATGAGGGGGATGAGATCTGGGCAATGCCCGACCAACAACTGATCGACTTGGCGGCGGCCGAACTCGTCCATCTGGGACTCGCCGACTCTGGGCACATAGCAGGAGGAGTCGTTTTTCGACAGCCTAAGGCCTATCCGGTCTACGATCGCGGTTATCGCGAGCGCTTGGAGGTCATCCAGCGCTACCTGGCGACGGTGGACAACCTCCAAACCATTGGGCGAAGTGGGACGCATCGCTACAACAACATGGACCACTCCATGCTGTCCGGCATGGCAGCAGCGAGGAACCTGCTCCCCACAGCGAGTGACCTCACGCCGGGGAGCGGCTGAATGGAGATCGCGTTATGCTCCGGGAGCTGACGGGTGGAGCCTACAGAGCCATGCGGGCATTGATCACGCGAAGCGTGGTCATGGAGTGCGATCGGATCCCCTTCCGATTCCAAAATGTACCTCTCAAGAAGATCCTCAATTGGATCCTTGTCGAAGCATCGATCTACACAAAGCCGGAGCGGCCATGGGGTTTGCCCACTCATCTGCAGATTGAACCGGATGCGCGCTGCAATCTCAGATGTGTCATCTGCCCTGTGACCACGGGTATGGACCGCCCGACAGGAAGTATGGATCTCAGCATCTTCAAGAAGCTGATTGATGAAGTAGGTGATTATGTTTTCATAATTCTTCTCTGGGACTGGGGTGAGCCCTTTCTCAATCCCTCTATCTACGATATGATCTCCTATGCCAGACGGAGGGGCATCAAGGTGATGTGCAGCACAAATGGTCACCTCTTGACGGAGAACAAGAATGCAGAGGATGTGATCCGCTCAGGTCTTGATACCCTTATCGTTGCCGTGGACGGGATAAGCCAGGAGACCTACGAGCTCTACCGCCAAGGAGGGGATCTTGAATCGGTGTTCGAGGGCATTCGGACGCTTGTGGCAAGAAAGCGGGATCTCAACTCTGAAAGACCTTTGATCAATCTCCGCTTTCTGCTCATGAAACACAATGAGCATGAGGTCGCACAACTGAAGGACTTGGCAAGGTCTCTGGGAGTCGATGTGCTGAGCCTCAAGACACTGAATCCCTATGATGATGACACCAAGCTCCTCCCAGAGCGCGATGGCTATAGACGCTTCACGTACACCCGGGATGGTCAGAGGCCGGTGCGCCGCCAGCACAACCCGTGTAAGAATCTATGGAACACACCCGCAGTCCACTGGAACGGGACAGTCGCTCTGTGCACTTATGACTACGACGAGGCCTACGTTCTTGGTGATCTGAAGAGCGATTCCTTCAGAGATATCTGGTTTGGAATCCCATATCGCCGCATTCGGCGCCAATTCCGCTCGGATTGGGAGAGAATTCATCTCTGCAATGAATGTAGCTATGCTTATGAAGGAGGGAGTTGCATCGATGAGATTATCGCTGATGCCTTCTTCTTTGAACCTACCAACTCGTGAATAAACGGGTCCTGGTCTGTACTGATTGACGCGGTGCTCTCTATGCACGAGAAGCCTCTCCTATCGGTCATTATTGCCTCCTACAATTCGAGACGGACAATAGAAGGCTGCCTCTGCTCTCTAGAGAATCAGAGGACGGCCGGAGATTTCGAGATTATGGTTGTTGACAGTTCCACAGACGGCACTGCAGCACTCATTGAGGAGAAGTTTCCCCAGGTCAGATTGTATCGGTTCTCGGAGAGGAAACACTGTGGAGATGCACGGAATATCGGCATCTCCGTGGCCAGAGGTGAAATCATCGCCCTCACCGACGCCGATTGCACCGCGCCCACCACGTGGGTCGACCAGATTCTCAAGGCTCACCGGTCTCCGCACCTGGCTATCGGCGGCGCCATCGCCAACGCAGAGCCCAGCGGGCTCGTAAGTTGGGCGGCGTACTTCTGCGAATTCAGTAGATGGATGCCGGGATCGGAACCGCGGTGGTTGGATGACATCGCCGGGGCGCACATGTCGTACAAGAAGGAGGCTTTTCGCACATACGGCCCCTTTCTCGAAGGCACCTACTGCTCTGACAGTGATTTCCACTGGCGACTTGGGCGTGATGGTCACCGCTTGTGGTTCGTCCCTCAGATCGTCGTATCGCATCACAGCATCGTCAGGCTTCGGGAGTATGTGCAACACGAGTTCGAGCATGGTGCATGCTTCGCCCAGGTGAGAATGGGAGCTCAAGGCTTCTCGAGGCCAAGAAGACTGGCTCACTCACTCCTTTCTCCTCTTGTCCCATTTCGGATTCTGGCCAAAGTAGCGCGAAACAACCTCAGGAATAGGATCTATCTGTCCAACTTTGTGCGAGCATTGCCTCTTGTTGTGCTGGGAGTCGTTGCTTGGTCTGCAGGCGAGTTGGTCGGTTACGCCGGGGGCCGCAGTCGTCAGACTGCCGCCCTCCAGCGAGGAACTGACTGACATAGGGAGCGTATGATGGATGTCAGCAAAGGGCCGGTGAGATTGGGCATCATCGGCTGTGGCAATGTCACCGAGAAGCGGCATCTACCTGCCATACAGTCCCTGAGCGGTCTGCAAGTCGTGGCCCTCGCGGACATCGACCACGACCGTCTCAACCGTGTTGCCGATAGATTCCGCATCGCAAAGCGGTACAACGACTATCGAGCATTGCTCGCTGACCAGGATGTGAGCGCTGTCGCGGTCTGTGCTCCGCTCAGCTTCCACACCGAGATGGCCCTCGGGGCTCTGGAAGCCGGAAAGCACGTGTTGGTGGAGAAGCCCTTGGCGTCATCCTTGGATCAAGCCGACACACTGATCGAGCGAGCCGCACAATCGCCGTGCAGAGTTATCGTTGGCTACAACCTGCGCTGGCATCGGCTCGTGCGACAGGCACGAGAGCTGATACAGCAAGGAAAACTGGGGCGCATCGAACTCGCGGTCGCGAGCTTCACCGCGGGCACTCACTACAAACGTGATGTCCTGGAATGGAAGAAGCGGCGCGCGCTGGGCGGCGGCGTGCTAATGGAGTTTGCGACCCACTACTTCGACCTGTGGCGCTTCCTGCTCGACGCCGAGGTGCAGGAGGTCCACGCCACAACCAGATCGGATCAATGGGACGATGTCACAGGCACGCTGACCGCGTACCTGAACAACGGGGTGCTCGCAACCGCCTACTTATCAGAATGGACCACGGAGCGCAACGAGCTGCATATCTATGGCCAGGCTGGATCTCTACACCTCTCCCTATACCGCTTTGACGGTCTGGAGTATGTCCCGCTGTTCACAGCACCTGGGGATATCAGTAGTCGACTATCACGCTTCGCCCGCTCTCTGAAGCAGGTGCCCAGGGCAGTGCGCTATTACCGGCGCGGAGGAGAGTACTACGCATCGTTCATAGGACAGTGGCGGCATTTTGCCGAGTCGATCCACGAGGCTGCCCCGCTGGAATGCACTTTGGAGGACGGCCGGCGCGCTCTGCAAATCGCCCTTGCTGCAGCGAAGTCGGCTTCCACCGGTCAGCCTGTGAGAGTGGAGCAGGCACCAAGAGAGATCACCCCGCTTGCGCAGGATCAACTGGCTGACAACTAGCAGGAACGGCATCAAAGAAAACCATGCCAGATCCCTGTCCGCAGCGGAGAAAGCACCGAGGGAGAACTACGGAGCAGGAGACCAATAATGGCCACGTTAAGACAGAAGCTCCAACTGCTGAGGGGCCTGATCGATGGCGAGATGGCCCACACTGGACCGTTCTACGTACAGGTAAACCCCACAAACCTCTGCAACTTGCAGTGCCAGGGATGCCTATATCATTCATCGAAGATGAGAGGCATCTCGCCCACTGCTGGTGACATGCGGTATATGCCCTTTGACCTTGTGGAGAAGCTTTGTGAGGAGCTGCCTAGCGTGGGCACCCGCGAAGCAACGATCTGCGGTGAGGGAGAGTCTCTGATGTACCCTCACTGGTTCGACATGGTTTCCGCGTTCAAACGCGCGGGATTGTACGTCCAGTTGTTCACCAACGGCACCCTGCTGGACGAATCTACAGCTTCGCTGCTCTTGGATTCGGGGCTCGATGTGCTCAACGTGTCATTGTGGGCCACGTCCGAGGAAGAATACGTGAAATGCTATCCCGGCACCGACCCCAAGAACTTTGAAAAGACTCTCGACGGTATTGAGGTTGTGACCAGGCTCAAGGCCGAGCGCCAGACTCCTCTCCCGACCGTGATCCTTGCCGGGCCCCTCAATCGGCATAACTACAAAAGCATTGACAAGAGAATCTCTCTAGCGCATGAACGTGGCTGCAACGGCGTCCGCTTTTCCCCCTTCGTCGACTGGACCGGAGAATTCGCTTCCGACACCGTTCCTCTTGGGGAGATCGACACCGTGTGCGAGGAACTGGCTAACTCCAAGACGGTCCTGGAATCTCTCTCCTTGAGCCACAATCTAGACGAAGCCCTCCTTCGCTACAGGTTCGGAGGCGAGGTCTGGCACCATGTTCCCTGTTATGCCGGTTGGTTCTATGCCCACATAAGCTTTGACGGCACGGTTAAGCCGTGCGGGCGATGTCCCACTCCCCTGGGCAACCTCAACCAAAGCAGCTTCGAGGACATATGGAATGGGCCAGAGTACCGAGCATTCCGGGCCAAGGGTCTGACGGCCAAAGGCTTGGCGTCACTGCATCAACAGTGCGATTGCAGTTGGTGCTGCTACGCCAAGGACAGCTACAAAGTTCAGCGCTACTTCCGATTGATTGCTCCCCTCCTGGGGCGGACCGCATGAACGGGGATCTCCCTGAAAAGGTCCTCCGGGCTCTGAGGGCGCTGGCCACGCGGCGGGTGACCATCGAGTGCGATCGTATGCCCTTCATCTTTGAGAATGTGCCTCTGCGCAAGATCCTGAACTGGATTCTGGTTGAGGCATCGATCCTGGTCAAACCGGAGAAGCCCTGGGGATGGCCCACCCATGTGCAGGTCGAGCCTACCACCGGCTGCAACTTGAAGTGTGTCCTCTGTCCAGTGACGGAGGGGCTGGAGCGCCCCCAGAGGCATATGGAATTGCGCATCTTCCAGAAGATCATCGACGAACTCGGCCATCATCTGTTCATCATCTTGTTGTGGGACTGGGGCGAGCCCTTCCTCAACCCCTCCATCTACGACATGATCTCCGCCGCGAGAAAGCGGAGGATTGGAGTGATATCAAGCACCAACGGGCACGTTTTCGCCACCGGTGATCACGCGGAGCGTCTCGTTCACTCGGGGATAGACTACATCATCGTCGCTGTTGATGGCGTGACTCAGGCAACGTACGAGCAGTACCGGCAGGGCGGTGATTTGGCCATCGTCAAGGCTGGCATCAAGAGGATAGTGGAGGCGAGACGTGCCCTGCACTCCAAGACCCCCCTGATCGATCTGCGTTTCATTGTCATGAGGCACAACGAGCACGAGATCCCTCACCTGAAGGAACTGGCCAGGTCGCTGGAGGTTGATGCGCTCACCCTCAGGGCCCTGTGCACCTATGATGACGGGGAGTACTGCGTTACCGAGGCCGACGGTACCGCCTTTGTCCCCGAAAATCCGGCCTACCAGCCATTCAAACTGGATCCGCGACGCCAGTCTCGCATCCGCCGCGACACGAACCCGTGCAAGGTCCTATGGAACAACCCAGCCATTCACTCTGATGGCAAGGTGTTCCCGTGTAGCTTCGATCCGCACGGCCGAAACGCCCTTGGAGACCTGTCAGAGAGCAACTTCCGGGACATCTGGTGGGGCCCTGGCTACGGGGCGCTGCGTCGGAAGTTCCGCAGTGACTATCGGCAGCTGAGCTTGTGCCGTGACTGCACATATGCTTTCGAGGGCGGCGCCATGGGTGAAGAGAGGGATAGGGAAGCTTACTTCTTCGACCACGAATCAGAGAGCATTGCCCTCTGATGTACGGCCGGCTCGCCGCAAACCGTCTGAGTCGATGCTCCGAGTGGGCATGGTAAGGGTTTGATGGTCAAACCGCTCATGGAACAGAAACCGAGCATCATACACCGCAGCACTCCGGAGATGTCCGTGGTCATCATCACTCCCGATCGCTTTGACACCATTCGCCGGACAATCGCTCATCTCCGAGCACAGTCGGTGAGAGATCAGCTCGAAGTCGTGATTGTCGCCCCGTCAGCAGAGGAGCTTGAGGCTGATGATCTCGAGTTGGCTCCCTTTCACGCCGTTCAAGTCGTGGAGGTTGGCCATCTCGGGTCTGTGGGTGAGGCCAACGCTGCGGGCGTTCGCCGGGCACGCGCGCCGGTTGTGGCCTTCGTAGAGGAGCACTCCTATCCCCACCCAGGTTGGGCTGAGGCATTGATAAGGAAGCATCGCCAACCTTGGGCAGCTATTGGACCCGTCGTGAGCAACGCCAACGAAGACTCCCTAGTTGCCTGGGCCGATTTTGTCATCGCCTATGGACCGTGGATGGATCCTTCGCGCGCGGGCGTGCGCGACTTTCTGCCAGGGCACAACAGCAGCTACAAGGTCGTGCTCCTCCTAGAGTATGGACCGGAGCTCGATGGTATGTTGGAATCGGAAACGACCCTCCACTCTAGCCTGCGGCAAAAGGGCCACCAACTTTACCTGGAACCGGGGGCAAGGATCTCGCACTTGAACTATGAGAACCTTTCCGTATGGATACGGGCCCAGTATCTGAGTGGGCGGGCGTTCGCGGCAGACCGCTCGGAGCACTGGCCATCCACTCACCGTCTGCTGTACGCTGTCGGTGGACCTCTGATCCCCTTGGTCCGCCTGAGACGCATTCTTAGCCAGATGCGGGAGGCAAGACGGCCGCTCCCTCCCTCTGCAACGGTGTTGCCCGCGCTGGTTCTGGGGTTGGCGGTAAGTGCGGTCGGAGAGATGATAGGCTATTGCTGGGGTGCTGGAGATGCTGTACAGCGCCGATGGGATCTCGAGTTTCACCGCGTTCGACACCTCAAGGCAGAGCCACAGCCCTCCAAGCCCGGCGTCTAGGCCTCAAGGTGCGCCATAGCCCTGTAGTGCATGGACGAGGGAGGATCGCTCCGGGGGCGGAATGCACCCTTGAGGATGCTCCCTGGATCGACGTTTCTGGGCTATTGGATGACCCATGGCCAAACTAGGATTCAAGCACTCGCTGGCAGCATGGAGGGGGACGACTACCTCCGCAATCCGCATCTGGTGGACTAGCCACGGGATTGCTGTTCTTCGCCTGGCGTGCGCGGTCATGGCTCTTCTCGCAGTGTTGAAGCTGGGAGAAGAGTTTCGCCGATTGCTGTTGGATCCAGGCTACAACGGCGCGGTCGACACAAGGATACTGAATCAACTGGTACGTGAGTGGTTTGACGGTAGGCCGTTGTACCAGGAGCTGGTTCGTGCGGTCCATCCTCCCGCTACCTACGTGCTGCTCTGGCCACTCCTTGGCTGGCTGGACCTGACCCCGGCGCGCTGGCTGTGGGCTGTGACCTCCCTGGCGGCGCTAGGCTGGTTAGTTTACTTGATTGTCCAGGAAAGCGGCGCAGACACACGTCTGGAGTGTCTCTTCGTCGCCCTGTTGGCCCTCTCGATGAACGCGACGGGAGTGACGATCGGGAACGGTCAGCTGATTGTCCATATACTGCCCATGCTCTTGTTCGCGCTGCTCTTGCTTCGTGGGAGCCGTGGGCGGTGGCGTGTCCGGCTACTGGCTGCGGGCCTGCTCCTATTCGCCCTTGTGAAACCGACCATATCGGCACCTTTCTTGTGGATACCGCTTTTCGCCAGCGGCGGTCTGCTAACCACCCTCCTGGTCATTCTCGGATACGCAGGGCTAACCCTCTTTGCGCTGCTGTTCCAGGAATCCACGCCCACGGTCTTGGCGCAGGGGTGGACGGAGCGTGCAACTGTGGTCGCAGCAACGGGAGGATATGCAAACCTGCACAAGTGGCTTGCCTGTCTCGACCTGCAGGAATGGATGCTTTGGGTGTCGTTGCTGGTCTTCGCGGCTCTGGGTTTCTGGATCTATCAGCATCGCAAGGGCGATTTCTGGATTCTCCTTGGGGTCGCGGCTCTCGTTGCGCGTCTCTGGACCTATCACCGCGTGTACGATGACGTCTTGATCTTGCTGCCCATGGTCGCCCTCTTTCGCATCGCCAAGAGGGAAGCTTCCACTGAAGGGACGAGTATCGCGGCTGGTCTGCTCCTGGCGGCGACAGTCCTGTCCATGCTTGCGCCGGCCCGGTTGGAGCACTTCGCGTGGCCATGGTCTTTTCTCTTCAAGGGTGGGCACACGCTGGTATGGATCATGGACTTGGGCTTCCTTCTGCATAGGGCGCGCCGTGACAGAAATGCCGAGGTTTGAGTGACCCATTCGCAGCCAACACATCGGGCCGGACAACTGTTCGAGGGGACAATCGGTGTCTTCCTGGCTGAGGCCTTGCTCTTGCCCACAGGCCTTCTGCTCGCAGCATTTCTTACGCGCCGTCTTGGTCCGGAGGGCTACGGCCTGTACGTCCTCTCCATCACGCTTGTCCTCTGGATCGAGTTGACAATCGCGTCGATCTTCTCCAAACCCACTATCAAGTTCCTCGGCGAAGCGGAGGATTGGCAGCCCATTGCGACGACCATGGTCAGGCTGTATCTGCTAGCCAGTTGCGTGGCGCTGCTCCTCGTCTGGCTCGCGGCTGCACCCATCGCGCGACTGCTCGACGAGCCAAGGCTGGCAAGCCACCTGAGGCTACTTGCGCTCGACATCCCTCTTTACGGCCTGGCTCGTGCGCACCTCGCCGTCTTGGTGGGCATAGGTAGCTTTAACCAGCGCGCTCTAGCCAGCGCTGGTAGGTGGATCTCCAGGCTGTTCTTGGTCGTCTTGCTGGTTCAACTAGGCCTTTCTGTATCCGGTGCGCTTCTGGGCACCATAGGCGCCTCTGTGGTGGAACTGGTCATTGCTCGTGCGTATGTTCGTCCATCCCCGTTCGGCGGTTCCTCTCTTGCTGCCCGACGGCTGTGGGACTACGCCGCGCCGCTTTTTCTGTCTGCGCTGGCTATGCAACTCTTCAGCAAGATAGACCTATGGGCGCTCAAGGCTTTGGGCGGCACGGCGAGCGACGCTGGCACCTACGGCGCGGCACAGAACTTGTCGCTGGTACCCTACATCTTCGCCTTCTCCTTCACGCCGCTTCTACTCTCGGCCCTCAGCCGCGCCATAGGGTCCGGCGACATCGATGGGGCCCGGAAACTGGCCAGGAATGCGATGCGACTAGTCATACTCTTGCTACCCCTCGCTGGAATGACTGCCGGAGCTGCTCCCGAGATCGTCGCCCTGATCTTCGGCCGGGCATTTCTTCCTGCTGCGCCAGCGCTCATCGTATTGATCTTCGGCGCCGTGGCCGCGGTAATGATCTACGTATCAGCTGCTATTCTCATTGCCGCTGGTAAGCCGGGCTGGGTACTTGCGGTGACTTGGCCCCTGCCCCTGCTGGCCATCGGCGGGCACCTGTTCGTTATTCCTCGCCTGGGTCTCGTTGGGGCTTCCGTGGTGACCACTGTCGTCGCCGCGTTGGGCGCGCTCGGGGCTGTTGTGGCAGTATACCGCATCTGGCGAGTCGCTCCACCTATGAGCACTGTGGCACGTAGCACCTCGATCTGTGTGCTTGCCTACGGCCTGGCTGCCTGCTGGACGACATCGGGCCTCCTGCTGCTGGTCAAGCTACCGGTGGTCGTCGCCCTCATCGGTGCCGCCTTCGTGCTGCTGGGCGAATTCGATAGCACCGAAATGGCTGCGGTTCGTTCGATGCTTCGAAGGCAAACGCCACGCGAGGAAGAACCGGGTGGGGTCTAGTGGAGCAGGAGTGGCCGTGGCTCTCCACCACTCCGGAGCCATAGAGACTTTGCGGTTTGCACGAGCAATCGTATGAACATCGGGCATGATGGTATGCTAGGAAGGTTCAGAGGAACTGTCAATCGTGCCTGGGGGGATGTCACCCAGATGTCCAAGCGCGCCATGCTTCGCCTCGGCATCGTGCCGCCCCCTTTTCGCATCTCGATTGACATTACTGATCGGTGCAATTTCAGATGCCCCACATGCTCCAAATGGCACGGTGCACCGTCGGGTGAGGAATTGGCACTCGATCAATGGAAGCTCGCCTTCGAGAAGCTACGCGGAGTACCGCTCCTGCGGGAGATAGCGATCGGCGGGGGAGAGCCCTTTGTGCACCGAGAGGTCTTCGAAATCCTTGAACTTGCCAAGCAACAGGAACTTCGCATTGTCTTGATTACAAATGGCTGGTTTGTAGATCAGGCAGTGCTGAAGAGACTGGAAGACATCCCACTGGATTGTTTGATGATTTCACTCAACAGTCTACACGAGTCGGTCCACGATGAAAGCCGGGCGACCACGGGCAGCCACAGGCGTATCATGGAACTGGTTGAGATATGGGGTGCGCAGGCTCGAATGACTGACCTTTCTCTGTCGACCATCGTCATGGAACCCAATTGCGGTGAACTGACCTATCTAGCTCGGCTTGTCCAGGAGAAGGGTCTCAGTGGGATCATGTTTCAGGTGCTTCTTCCCACTGAAGTGCACTACTCCTTTGCCCGAGAGCGAAGTATGCCGCAACCCGTGGCGACCTGGTATGAGAACGATCCGCTGTGGGTGCGAAGCCTTGACACCTTGCGCCAGCAGGTCAGCGAATTGCTGGTCTTGCAGGGGAAGGGCTACCCGATCCTCAACCCTCCTTCGCAACTCAGAAGATTCGTCACGTACTATGAGGATCCAGGACGCGCTTCCAAGGTGCCGTGCCTCGGCACACTTTCTAGGATGCACATCGATCCACTCGGCGAGATGCGCCTATGCTACGGATATCCACCAATTGGGAACATTCTGCACGATGACCCACGTCAAGTATGGAGGGGCGAGCAGGCTAGGCTGATACGACAAGCAAGCAGGGAATGCACAAGGCTGTGTCGAATGCTGAACTGCAATCTGTGAAAGCATTCCGATGATTCTGCCTATTCCGGTTGGCCCGGGAGTGAGCGGTGATTAAACAACCATTTTTCTCCATTGTCATTGCTACCTACAACCGTGAGGCGCAACTCGTCCGTTGCCTTCAGTCCCTCGCTCGTCTCCACTATCCGCGCGACCGCTTCGAGGCGATCGTTGTGAACGATGGGGGCGAGGTGTCCGATGCTGTGGTTGCGCCCTTCTCCGACGACCTCAATGTGACTCTGCTCCACCAGAGACATGCCGGCGTGGCCGCAGCGCGCAATACTGGCGCCGCGCAGGCTAGGGGCGAGTTCCTGGCCTTTACCGATGACGACTGCACAGCCGATGCCCATTGGCTAGGGGCGCTTGCCACGCGCTTCGCCACCGTGCCTGATCACCTCATCGGTGGGCGGACGCTGAACGCGCTGCCAGACAACGTCTCCTCAACCGCGAGTCAGCTCCTGGTCACCTATCTATATGCCTATTACAATACTGACCCCGATCACGCGCGTTTTTTCGCCAGCAACAACATGTCGCTGGCTGCGGATCGCTTCCATTCAATGGGCGGCTTCGACGCCATCTATATCCGTGCTGCCGCGGAAGATCGCGACTTCTGTGACCGCTGGCTGCACCACGGCTACCGGATGACCTACGCGCCGGAGGCCATGGTCCAGCACGCGCATACGATGACGTTGCGAACCTTTTGGCACCAGCACTTCAACTACGGTCGGGGTGCGTTTCAGTTTCGCCGGGCACGCGCCCTGCGCGACCAGGAACCCATCATGCTCGAACCGGGATCGTTCTACGCGAATCTGCTGCGGTACCCTTTCGTGGACTCACAGAACCGGCGAGCGGTGCTGCTCGCCCTTCTGCTGACGGTATCGCAAGCAGCAAATGCAGCCGGGTTTTTCTGCGAGAAGCTCAAACGACCGCAGTACGAGGGGGGCGAAACATAGGATTGCTACGATATCAGACAAAGCCGCCCGTCCTGCAGCGCGCGGCGCGAAGTCATCACACGATGCATCTCACCGACACGCGCCGGGTAGGCGGCAGCGGGAGTTCGATCCAATTGCAGTTGGGATTCCACTGCGGCGGTGGGCTCTCTCGCCGGACTCCAAGGGCTGTGTCGCTCTCCAACTTCCGAGGAACGCTGGCATGAACCTGTCAGTAATCATCCCAGTCCACAACGGTGGTGAGAATCTGCGCCTGTGCTTGCGGGCGTTATCGGAGTCTAGTCGTCTGCCGGACGAGGTCATAGTCGTGGACGACGCGTCAACTGACGGTTCCGCCGACCTGGCGCAGAAGTGCGGAGCGCGCGTCGTCCGTCTAGATGGTCCACCCCACGGCGCAGCTCTTCCGCGCAATCGTGGCGCTGCAACCGCCTCAGGGGACGTGCTGGTGTTCGTTGATTCGGACGTGGCTGTACATACGGACGCGCTGGGCCTCGTAGAGCAATGCTTGAGCGAACATCACCAAATCGCAGCCCTGTTTGGATCCTACGATGCCGATCCCCCAGCTCACAGCCTCGTAAGCCGCTACAAGAACCTCCTGCACCATTACGTCCACCAGCACGGCGACCGCGAGGCATCCACCTTTTGGACGGGGTGCGGCGCCATCCGAAGTGAAGTGTTTGCTGCCGTCGGCGGGTTCAACGAAAGCTATCGAGTGATCGAGGACATAGAGCTAGGAGCGCGGCTGCGGCGCGCCGGTTACCGAATCTGGCTATGTCGAGACGTACAGGTCACGCACCTCAAGCGCTGGACCTTCGGCAGCCTGCTCCGCTCCGACATCTTTGACCGGGCAATTCCCTGGACTCGCCTGATCCTCCAGGGTCGCCATCTGCCCACGGATCTGAACCTGGATCTCAGAGGCCGGCTGAGTGCCTTCGCGGCGTGGGCAGCGTTGGCGCTGCTTGTCCTGGGTTTCTGGTGGAGTTGGGCTTGGGTTGGCATGCTTCTGTGTGTGGCGGTGGGAGGGATAGCGAATGCCGACCTGTACCGCTTTTTTGCACGCCACGGCGGAGTCTGGTTTGCCGTAGGTGCAACTGGCTTGCACGCCTTTTATCTGCTTTACAGCAGTCTCGTGTTTGCCCTTGTGGCTGGCCAGACCTTACTGTCTCGCCTCCGGCCCCGCCTGGCGAACAATAGACGCTGATGGCGCGACTGTGGGGCCCGAAGTGCGCACGGAAACGTGGCAAATGGGCCTATTGCCCGCAAACGCAAGCAGAAACGTCACATAGGGTACGGTTATCGCCTCTGTCCCTCGACGTGATGTGCTGGCAGATGGAACAGGCGATCGATTGCGGTCTCAGCCTTCGTCTCTGGCCGGCTTCACGCAGCCTTGCCATGATCAGGCGTGGAGCTACACTGTCGACATTCCTTTCGTCCGAAATGCTGGCACAGGCACCGATGCGCAACGGACGAGCCAGAAGTCGAAGCCGTGGGGGACGACAGCGGGTTGAGACTTCAGACGCCTTCCCAGATGCTGGCGCGTGCTTGATCTTTGAGGTAGAATATGTGCGCAGTCTTGGTGGAGGGAGCTACGGGCCATGAATCCCCTGATGCGCTACGGAATCAACAGTCCAACAGTCGTTCATGAGACCTTCGACGATGAGGTTGTGCTAATCAACTTCGACAGTGGCAGCTACTACAGTCTGGACGGAGTGGGCACTCACATTTGGGGCTTGATCCGAAGTGGTGCTTCTCTGGGCGACATCGTTGAATCGACCGCACAGCAATACGAGGGCAGCCGCGCGCTGATAGAAGACGCTGTAAGCCGATTCATTGTCGAACTGCAGGAGGAAGAACTCATTGCGCCGCACAAAGCAAAGGAACCTACAAGTAGCGAGGGACTTGAGGAACCATTCGAACCCAGATCAGGAAACGAGGGGCGTCGCTTCGCAGCGCCGGTCATGAGTAGATACACGGATATGCAGGAGTTGCTCTTGTTGGACCCCATCCATGAGGTTGATGACCCAGGCTGGCCCAGCGTGAAACCAGATTCTTCCGATGAGGACGGATAGGGAGAGACGTCCGTCAGTCGATCAAGCCCCATTCTCCGGCAGGTCAGAGGATACCAGACCTGTCGCTTTCTTCAGGGCGGTCTACCAGGCCTTCCAACAGGCTGAGCAGGTTGCGGGAGGTCAGGTCGACCGCTACTACACAATCGGCGGCCATACGATACGGTTGCGCTTCGCCGGTCCCGCCCTGGTCCCGTTCGTAACCCCGGCCTTGGCTCACCTGGCTGCTGGGCCAGACCAGCCACCAGCACTCACCGTTTGCATCTGGGACAGTGCCTCAACCCATATACGGATGCCCTCTCCGCCCTGGAATGAGGTCGATTACGCCCGCGGCGGTGACATGTGGCGCTTCAGCAACGAACGATTCAGTGCGCTCTTCCAGCCTGATGTAAGCATCATGAATATGCTGGACTCTGAGAAGGACCGAGCTATCTACTGGGTCTGCGATTACCGTGATCTCCGCTTCTATGAGATGGCGTCTCCTCTGCGCACGCTTCTCTATTGGTGGATGGGTGGGCATGATCGCCAGATGGTCCATGCCGCAGCCACAGGCAACTCCAAAGGTGGCGTCTTGATTGCAGGCAAGGGCGGTTCTGGCAAATCCTCAACGTCGCTTGTCTGTCTGCAGTCTGGGCTGCTCTATGTGGGGGACAACTACGTGCTGCTGAGTCAGGATCCCACACCGTTTGCCCACAGTCTGTACAACTCATGTACATTGCACGCTCCACACATGCATCAGAGGTTCCCATGGCTTGTGGCCAAGACTAGCAACCGGGAGAAGCTTGATGCTGAGAAGGCTCTCCTCTTCCTGCACGACCACTACCCGGAGTCCGTCGCTACTGGAGTTCCTATCAAGGCGATTCTCTTGCCGGAGATCACTCACCAGAGTATGACAAGGCTCAGAAGGATATCTCCTGCTCAGAGCCTTGTCTCTCTAGCTCCAAGCTCGATCTTGAACCTGTCTACTGCAGGTGAAGAGGATTTCCGGTACTTGGCCTCTTTTGTCAGGCGAGTACCAAGCTATGTCCTGGAACTCGGCACAGACCTCACTGCAATTCCTGGTGAGATCCTGGGTCTGTTGTCAACACTAGGCAATGAGAGTTGACCAATTGGCCAGTGTACTATGCCCGTCCGTAATGGCGGGGCTTCACAGGGAGAAGTGGACTGGATCTCCAGGAGAGGCGGCGTGACTTGATGCTCAGATCGGTTGGAGGGTTGGAGCGCGGCACAGTCAAACGGATGTTCCAAGCCTGTGCTGCGTTGGGATTGAGCACGGGAGAACCGATCGATCACAGGTTTGGCCGACGTCTTGTTCGGGGGCAGTTCTGGCTGTAGAGCTGCGCAGAAGGAACCCCCTGGCGGCTTGACATGGTCAGGGAATCGGTCACATAGTGACCCAGCTAGACCATGAGCAGAAAATGGCACTGATGGCGATGACAGGACACGATTCTCGCTCACGGATATTGATGATAGCCCCCCG
Source organism: Chloroflexota bacterium (assembly GCA_030613785.1). Taxonomy (GTDB): domain Bacteria; phylum Chloroflexota; class Anaerolineae; order UBA7937; family B3-Chlor; genus JAUWLF01. The sequence goes on from JAUWLF010000019.1 coordinate 44,069, forward strand.
GATGTTGACGCCTAACATAGATGGTGGCTCCTTGAGGATGTATCATCTAACGGCGATCCTGAAGGATCTATCCTACCGAGTGACCTTTGTCCCAAGTTTCCCTAACTCTTGGCCTCCGTATACCAGTCGTCTGCAAGAGGATACTGAGCATTTGCAGAAGTCAGGGGTGGAGGTCCCGCCCACTTCAACTACGAACCCCGTTGAGGATCACCTGCAGCGAAATGGCAAGCGGTATGCAATCGTGATACTAGGAGAGGAGTACGTGGCAGCCAAGCATATCGCTAGCATTCGCAAGTATTGCCCTCAAGCCATGATTGCGTTTGACACTGGGGACCTTCATTACCTGCGCCACTACCGCGAGGCGAGGGTCACTGGCAACGTCCGGGCGCTAAGAAGGGCCTTGCAGAGCAAGACACGAGTTCTTGCGGTTGCCAGAGAGGCAGATTGCACCTTCGTGGTCAGTCCAGTCGACAGAGCAATCCTAGAGAAGGATTGCCCTGAAGTTCGGACTTATGTGATCTCCAGCATTCACGAGGTGCACGGTTCCGCCAAACCGTTTGCAGACCGCCAAGACATGCTATTCATCGGTTCATTTCAACATGCTCCCAATCTGGATGCCGTCAATTACCTTGTAGATGAAATCTACCCTCTGATCAGGAAAGAGATTGCCGGCCTGCGGCTTTGCATTATTGGAGGTGATCCACCAGTTTCTATCAAGAGCTTGAGTTGCAGCGATATCATTGTCACAGGCTATGTTCCCGATCTAGCTCAGTACTTCGACAACTGCAGGGTTTCCGTCGCCCCCCTCCGTTTTGGAGCGGGTGTGAAGGGCAAGGTGCTGACGAGCATGAGCTATGGAGTGCCAGTCGTGGCCTCCTCGATTGCTGCGGAGGGCATGTACCTCACTGATGGGAAAGATGTGCTTGTGGCGGACAATCCGATCGATTTCTGCGACGCTGTGGTAAGCCTCTGTGAAGACGAAAGCTTGTGGAATGATCTTTCAAGGAATGGTGCCAATGTAGTATCCGAACACTTCTCATTCAGGGCCGTTCGAGCAAAGCTGCTCGAATGGCTGGTGAGCATGGAGGGTGGCGAGCGCCCATGAACAAGTCCCTGGTGAGCGTTGTAGTCGCGGTGAAGAACGGAGAACGCTTCTTGGCCGCGGCCATCAATAGTGTGCTTGAGCAAGACTATGAACCGCTTGAAATCATTGTTGTGGATGGCCAATCCGTTGATGGAACTGGGACGATTGCCAAATCCTTCAAAGAAGTTCGTTACATCCGCCAAGTTGATCAGGGCGTTGCTGACGCTTGGAACGTCGGAATTGATGCCTCTGGTGGGGAGTTCATAGCTTTCTTGTCGCACGACGATCTCTGGACGCCCGACAAGCTGAGCGTCCAAGTCAATTACCTTGTTGACCACCCGGAAATCCAGTATAACGTCGCTAAGGTGAAGTTCTTTCTGGAACGAGGCTGCTCCATTCCTCCTGGGTTTAGGAAGGGTCTGTTGGAGGGTGGGTACGTTGGTCGCATAATGGAAACACTGGTTTCGCGTAGGTCAGCCTTTGATATCGTAGGCAACTTCGATACTGGATTGAGCGTATCTGAGGATGCTGACTGGTTTGCGCGTGCGAAAGACAAGAATGTGCCGATGGCGGTAATGCCCGAAGTTCTGCTGCATAAACGCGTTCACGACGCCAATCTCTCGCTTAGAGCAGTTCAAGAGACCCAGCAGAACTTGCTGAGAGTGCTGAGACAATCGATTGTGCGTCAACGTAGGCACAAGCCGAAAGCATACAATAGCAGAGACTGCATTGAGTGACCTCTCAACAAATGATCTTGACGCCAGGTCGTAACCCTTCCTATTGGCAGCTGGTGGAGCAAGACTGGTCAAATGGCTGACGTGCTTGCGGAGCGGGCGACAGATGTTGACAAGCCGCTGGTTAGCGTGATACTAGCGGTCTATAACTACGAGCGATACCTGGCCGAAGCGATCGAAAGCGTGCTAGCCCAGAGCTATCGACCAATCGAGATCATCGTCATCGATGATGGTTCCACTGACGGGACCGCCCAAGTCGCTCGCTCCTATGAGGAGGTTCGATACGTCCACCAGACGAACCAAGGCCACGCAGCGGCGATGAATGCCGGCATCAAAGCCGCGCAGGGGGAGTTCATTGCCTTTCTTGACGCCGATGATCTGTGGGCGCCCAACAAATTGAGTGTGCAAATGGATTATCTTCTTCAGCACCGTCACGTGGGCTATATCATTGCCAAGATGCAGAATTTCCTTGAGCCAGGTGCCCAGTTACCGCGGCGTGCGACAAAGGACCTCCAACTCAGCGAGTATGTGGCCTTGAGTGTTGGCACCCTCGTTGCCCGCAAGACCGTTTTCGAACTGGTTGGTGACTTTGACACAACTTTCCGATACGCCAAGGATGTGGACTGGTTTGTTCGGGCTAAGGAAGCCGGTGTCCGCATGGGGGTCATGCCTGAGATTCTTCTGTATAGGCGTCTTCATGAGTCCAACCGCTCCTATCGGACGCAAGCAAGGGCCTCAGAATTCTTGCAGGTCGTAAAATCGGCAATTGCCCGCAAGCGCGATGGTGATTCCGGCCGAGAATTGCAGAAGGATAATGATGCACAACGAGCTACTGATTAGTGTGGTGATTCCAGTCCACAACTGTGAGCGCTACTTGGCTGAAGCCATCGAAAGTGTACTCGCCCAAACCTACCGGCCGATCGAAATCATCGTGGTGGACGACGGCTCGACGGATGGGAGCGCCGATATTGCAAAGCGCTTTGTCCCACCCGTGCGATACTGCTGCCAGATGCACCGTGGTGCCGGTGCTGCCCGGAACCGGGGCATAGAACGCGCAGGAGGAAGTTTCTTCGCCTTCTTGGATGCCGATGATCTTTGGATGAAAGGTAAACTGGCCCGCCAGATGGCGGCCTTTCGTGAGCATCCCGAACTGGAAATCGTATTCGGCTTTGTTGAACAGTTTCACAGCCCGGAACTGGATCGCGATCTGAAGGATAGGATCCGCTATCCTGCTGAGACAATGCCAGGCTATATGCCTGGCGCAATGCTGGTCAGACGGGATGCTTTCCTTCGCGTAGGCCCGTTCGAAACCAAGTGGCAGGTGGGAGAGTTCGTGGACTGGTATTCACGGGCACTGGAGCAGGGTCTCAAGAGCTTCGTGGTGCCGCAGACGATCGTGAGAAGGCGGCTACACAGGGACAATCTGGGCATTCGAGAGCGTGATTCGCAGATGGACTATTTGCGAGTCTTGAAGGCATCTCTTGATCGGCGACGCAAGACGACTCCTCCTGGACAAGGTAATGGAAGTGAGTCCCGGTAGTGATAGCTGACTATTGCTTATGAACACTCAGGCTTGGCGATACTACAGCAAGTTCTACGAGGGAGCCCATCGTCCTCTTCTCCTGACTCTTGTTCTCTCAACTGGACAATCCCTCTTGCATCTGCCTATTCTCTTACTAGTTCGTTATGCCTTCGACGATGTAATTCCCTCCGGCAATCTCCCTCTTCTGGCACTCATTGGCGCGGTCACTGCCCTTCTTTACCTCATAGTCGGTGCCTCTACTCTCTATACACGGCACCTGATACTCACGACTAGCAAACTCGCCATCCAACGCCTTCGAGACGAGATGTTGAAGAAATTCTACACCTTCTCTCGCACGCACTACAGCCAGGCGGATCGAAGCAGATTGCATACCATCATGGTCCAGGATACAGAGCGTCTGGATATCATGACCAATGCCTTGATTGCACAACTGATACCATCTCTCCTCTCCGCTCTCTTCCTTAGTGCAATCTTGGTATATCTCAATTGGCTTCTGTTCCTAGTGATGCTCAGCATCGTCCCTCTCCTTTTCGTGGTGAGCAGATCACTTGGGAAAATGGTGAGAAAACGAATCCACATCTTCCATCGCTCCTTCGAGACATTCAGCAAAGGGACGTTGTTTGTCTTGCAAATGATGGACCTAACTCGGATGCAATCGGCCGAACACTTTGAAATCGAGAGGCAAAGAGAATACCTGGAGGAACTGCGTCTCACCAGTGGTCGAATGGCCTGGCTAAGAACCGCCTATAGCGTGATTCAGAGCACGATAGTAGCCACCATGGGTATCATCATTTTGATCGTGGGTGGAGGAGCCATTGCTACAGGAATCATGACCCTGGGCGGACTTCTTTCGTTCTATGCTGCGGTTGCTTTGTTGAAGCCCCATCTAGACACGGTGTCGCTTTGCATTCCTCAAATCATCGAGGGCAATGAATCACTGACTACCTTGTACGATCTACTGGAGACAAAGGGGTTGAGACCCTATTCTGGCACAAAACGAATAGAGTTCACTGGAAAGATTCGCTTGGAGTCCGTGCATTTCCAATACAAAGACCGCCCGGTCTTACGGGACGTCGATCTCAACATTGGTCCAGGTGCCACCGTGGCTATAGTTGGCCCGAACGGGTCCGGCAAGACCACAATAGCCAATCTCATTCTAGGGTTCTATCGTCCCCAGAAAGGGCGGCTGTATGCAGATGACCATCCCTTCAATGAATTGGACATCATTCACTTGCGTCGCCATATCGGAGTCGTGCCGCAAGACCCGATCATATTCCCGGGAAGGATTCTGGAGAACATTACGTATGGCCGTCCCGATGCCAGTATTCAGCAAATCATGGAAGCATCTGAGCTAGCGACGGCCCATGAATTCATTCAGGAACTGCCTCAGGGGTACGAAACATTTGTGGGAGAGCACGGAGTGCTGCTTTCTGGTGGAGAGTGCCAACGGATTGCGCTTGCGCGGGCATTTCTGCGCCAACCGAGGCTTCTAATCCTTGACGAGCCCACCAATCATCTCGATCGTGCGGCCGTGCAACAACTGATCAGGAACCTCAAGAGTCCAGACAGTGCCCCGGCAATCCTGATCATTGGCCATGATATGGACATCGTAAGCGAGGCCCAATACGTTTACCTCCTGCGAGAAGGGTGCGTTGTGGCTGGTGGGCATCCCACAGCGGTCCTTGATGAGGAAGGTCTCTGGAGAGAGCCGCTGGACAGTAAAGGGACGGTCCGTGAACACGAGACAGTCTGACGAGGAACTCTGGCCCACCAGCCAGCAAGAACTGCTCTTGCGGGCTGCGCTGCTTCGGGGAAAGGACGCTATTCAGGCCTGGGATGAGTGGGCATCGAGCGCTGATATTGGCCGACTCGGTGCAGGGTCGGTAGGGTTGCTGCCGCTTCTCTATCGAAACCTACTCGATCACGGAGTAAGCAATCCGCTGATGAACACGCTCAAGGGGGTCTATCGACTGACGTGGTACAAGAACCAGATATCGCTCCACAAACTGGCTAGTATGTTGCGCCTTTTTGAGCAGGCTGGCATGCAGACGATGATACTGAAGGGAGCAGCACTAACCTTACTTCATTACCAAGACTTCGGTCTCCGCGGCATGGGTGATGTTGACGTGCTCGTTCACACCAGACACGCTTCGCCGGCAATCAATCTGCTGACCGAGCGGGGCTGGAAGCCGAAGGTCAGACCACTACAAGCATTTACAGAAGAGTACTTCTATTTGAGCCAGTCTGATGCGTTCGGGGATGGCGCTGGTAGTGAATTCGATCTTCACTGGCACGTGCTGCTTGAGTGCTGCTACACAGGTGCAGATGACGACTTCTGGGATGCGGCAGTATCGACGCAGGTTCGAACTGCGCCGACCAATGCCATGAATCCAACCGATCAGTTGTTGCACGTGTGCGTACATGGCATGCGTTGGCATGGTCAGGCGCCGCTAATCTGGATAGCCGATGCGATGACTATTCTGAACTCTTCTCAAACTGAGATTGATTGGGATCGATTGCTGACTCAGGCGCAGAAGCGGCGTCTGATTGTCCCATTGAGACATGCCCTGAGCTATTTGAGAGATACATTGGCTGCTCCGATCCCACTGGCCCTCTTGCAGCGCATGCAGCAACTGCCTGTGTCGAGATTTGAGATCATGGAGTATGAGAGCCGAGGCGGGCTAAGCGAACTGGCAGGACCACTCCACAAGCTTCGGTTTTGGTACCTGCGGTACGCTCGGGTGGCAAGCAGCGGCAGCCTGAAAGGCAGACGTATTGGGCTTCCACGGTACCTCCAATATGTTTGGAACGTGGATCATCTATGGCAAGTGCCATTCTACGCAGTCTCTGGCACAGTACGTAGCGTCTGCCGAATGGCGGCCTCCCTCGGGAGGCAATTGGCTAGTAACTCATTCCCAAAGTGACGATCGCGAGTCGCATCAAGTCGACTCAACTCGGCTGGTGCCTACGACGATGTCACGCGCAAAAGGAGAATGAGAACAGTGTAGTCTGAATAGGGTCAGTATTGTCCTCCTTGATTGCTCTCGATCTAGGTTGCCATCCGGTTCTTCACACGTGCGCTGGCCCCAATCCATCCTCGGCGCATTGACCGAGCCAAACCCCAAGTGGATGCCACGGCTCAAAGAGGGGCCGGGTCGTGAACGGTTTCGCGGCAGTGCTCTTCATGAGGTTCTGCGGGACGACTGTCATGATCGCCAGTGGGTTGCCCCCTATACCAAGACGGCAAGTCCGGCAATACCTGTCGGCTGTGCTCCCCTCCTTCTGCGGTTCACTCAGAGGACTGGCACAGCATATCGCCGAGTTGGCAAGAAAGGAGACCAAGATACATCTCTTTGCCCTTTCGGCGATACTCTTGCTGGCGATTCTGCTCAGACTGTCTTTCGTCTCACAACCAATGCGGTACGACGAGTCCTTCACCTTTCTGAATTATGCATCGAGGCCGTTGCATGTTGGCCTGTCACTCTATGATAAGCCGAATAATCATCTCTTTCATACACTCTTGGTTCACATCGCATGTCTGCTCCTCGGAGACGAACCAGGGGTAATTCGTCTGCCTGCGTTGCTCGCTGGCATACTACTGGTTCCAGCATCGTACATCGCGTCGCGCATCCTGTTCAATAGGTGCGCCGCGCTCCTGACTGCAGGTCTTGTCGCCTCCTCTTCCGCGCTCGTTGAATACTCGACCAATGCACGTGGATACACACTGATCTGCTTGGTCTTCCTAGCCATTCTTGCCCTGGGAACACATCTCAAGCGAAGCAAGAATCCGGCTGCGTGGCTAATGTTCGCGGTGTTGTCTGCGCTAGGCTTCTACACAATACCGACTATGCTCTATCCCTTTGGCATAGTCGTGACCTGGCTCTTGCTCTCAGCGATCTTAGGGGACGCAAGTCTTCCTCCTCGTCCCCTGGCCAGGAACTTGCTGCTGCACATCGCGGTCACGGCAGGTCTGACATTTGTGTTGTATGTCCCACCTATTGTCGTATCTGGTCTGGCCTCAGTGACTAGCAACCGATTTGTGGCATCACAACCTTGGTCGTACTTTGCCACGCAGTTCCCAGCCTCCCTGTACGGCGTGTGGAACCAATGGCACAGAGATATCCCCGTTGGCGTAACGCTCCTTCTCATGGTTGGATTTCTTACATCACTAGTGCTAGGGCAACGACTCACCACCCGTCGTGGCTCTATCGTGCTGGCAGTTGCCATCTGGTGCATCCCTGTCCTCCTAGTCCAGCGGGTGGTGCCCTATGTCCGCGTATGGCTGTTCTTGCTTCCACTGTATATGGCACTAGCGTCTTGGGGCCTCAGTCACGTTTTCAGGCCGATCGAGCGGATAACTAAGCACCACCATGCAATATGGGCGATCCTCTGTGTTGTCCTCTCGTTTTCCCTGGGTCTAGAGTGACCCTCCCCTAGTTTTGTGGACACGGAGTTAGGCAAAGTTCACGCTGCTGATGATAGAGTTGCTCATAGGCCTCCGGGCTGCGATAGTCCAGCGCCGAGTGGCGCCGACGTCGATTATAGAACGCCTCGATGTAGAA
>JAUWLF010000026.1 GCA_030613785.1 Chloroflexota bacterium
GTCTACCTGGAGGATCACCGTACGCCCAACCATCATCTCCGCCAGGCTGGCCTCGGTCGCCTCCTCGGGCAGAACGGTTCCCACAAGACTACCATTGTGTAGAACTGAAATCCGGTCGGCGATGGCCAATGCTTCTTTCAGCTTGTGACTGATAAAGATTATCGACGTCCCTTGCTCCTGTAAGTTTCGGATAGTGACGAAGAATTCCTCGGTCTCTTGTGGGGTCAGTACGGCCGTTGGCTCATCTAGGATCAAGATGTCCGCATGCCGGTACAAAGCCTTGACGATCTCGCCTCTCTGCTGGACGCCGACGGAAAGATCTTGGATCTTGTCATCCGGGTTTACCACCAGATTGTATAGTTCGGATAATTCGCGAACACGGGTAGCTACCCCTCGCTGGTTCAAACGCCTCACTAATGGCAATAGCACCAGTGCCCCGCCGGCGACCACCAGGGCAAGAATCAAAGCGATCCAATACAGCTTCAACTGGAATAAAACCAGTAGAAGTATTAGGAATAGAATGAACAGAATGACCCGAAGAATGGTTCGCCAGGGACGAGGGACTTCGATGCGGATGCCCCTTGTCTCTCCAAGACCCAGCATGATGTTCTCAGTCACCGTCATTACTGGAATGAGCATGAAGTGCTGGTGAACCATGCCTATTCCCAACTCTATCGCATCGCTGGGAGACCGCACAACGACAGCCTGACCGTCAACCCAGATCTGGCCCTCATCGGGCTGGTACAGGCCCGTCAGGATCTTCATCAACGTAGTCTTGCCGGCCCCATTCTCGCCAAGCAAGGCATGGATCTCTCCCCGTTGCACGCTGAAGTCGATGTCGTCGTTGGCTAGCACACCAGGGAACCGTTTGGTGATGCCCTCCATGCGAACTGCAAAGGGGCTTGCCTCTATCACAGGTGTGTTCTCCTGCAAATATGCAGGTAGCCCTGAGACGGACTCCCAGGGCTACCTCATTCGTGGCCAGAGGTCAGAATAGCTCCGGCATTTCAGCGGCTACGCCTTCGACGTACCAGTTGAAGCCGAGTAGATCCATATCGGTCATGCACTCACCCTCGGCAACCCGGATTTCGCCGTCGTTGTCAGATATAGGGCCACAGAAAACGTCCTGGCCACCCTCGATCGCGGCCTTGGCTGCGTCAAAGGCCGCCTGAGCGCCCTCTGCGGCTGCCGGGCCAAGCTCTGTCACAATGACGATGCCGTCAGCCATCGCATCATAGGTGGCCTCTGGCGCCCACGTGCCGTCACGGACTGCCTCGACGACCTCCACATACGTGGGGCCCCAGTTCCAGCAAGGCGTGGTCAAGCACATCTCAGGGGCCGCATCGCAGCTCTCGCAACTGTCGTATCCCACGGACCACACATCCCGCTCCGTGGCGGTCACCACAGGAAAAGTCGTGTCAGTGCCGGTGAAGATCACATCCACCCCGGCGTCCACCATGGAGTTCACGGCCGCCGTCTCAGCGGGCGGGTCGAACCAGTTACCGATCCAGACGACGTACATCTCCACGTCCGGGTTCACCGATCGCGCTCCCAAAGTGACGGCATTGATCAGCCGTATCACCTCAGGAATCGTGATGGGGGCCACATAACCGATCTTGTTACTCTGAGTGGTCAACCCAGCCACGATTCCCGCCAGGTACTTGCCCTGGTACATGCGGCCGAAGTAGGAGCCCATATTGTCAGCAGTCAGGAACCCTGAGCAGTTCTCGAAGATCACGTCGGGATAGTCAGGAGCCACCGCAGCCGTGGCGTCACGGAAGCTGAAGCTGGTGGTGAAGATCACATCATAGCCCTGTTCCGCCAGGTCTCGGATCCTCGCCTCAGCATCCACATCGCTGACGCTCTCCAGATACGTAGTCTCCACGTTCTCGACGTTCTCCTCCAAGTACAGCCGCCCCTGATCGTGGGCGTAGGTCCATCCATGGTCACCGATGGGACCCACGTACACGAACGCCGCCTTGATGGGCTCTTCCGGGGCCGGCGGTGGCGTCGTAGGTTCAGGGGTTGGCTCCGCTGGCGCTGGCGTCCCGCATGCCGCCAACAGCAGTGCCAGCCCCATCACGGCCACAATGAGTATCGAAATCCTTCTAGACATTCCTTTCCTCCCTTTTCTTGTGCACCCTATTCATTGGTTGACAGTCCTGCACGAATGCTGCTTCTCTTCTCTAGGTATCCACCTCCTTTCCTAGGGAACGAGATCCCCAGGCGTGTCTCTCCCAAGCGCCGATGTACTACATGTGGTGCGAGAGCCAATAGATACAACAACATGTTGTAGTCAGGCAGTTCGCAAGTCTAACACAGAACGCCCACCACCGCAAGAGCGCGAGGGCCTTCGAACCTTAAAACTTGACGCTTCCAGCGCAATTCAACTCTGCAGAAGGCAAGTGAGGTAGCAGCAGTGACACTTCACGCCCAACGCTCGCGCAAGCCCGGCGGAGCGGGAGGGATGTTGTGCGATGGGAGGCGGGAGTGAAGGAGATCGGATACCGAGCCGGGGCCCGGGGAGTGGAAGGCCTTCCTCCCAATCGAACCACACGTATTCGTCGGCCGGCCGGGGTTCGGAGTGGCGGATGTGCGGGAAGCTCAGTTGAGGGTACGTACCCTATCTCCTCGATTGGAACTGGACGTCGTGGACCGGTAGTTCGTGGAACCGCAAGTCTGGTTGCTGGATGGTGCGTATGATGGCCAGGCGAAACTGGCGGCGGAGACTGAGACTGTTGAGAGGATTCGGGGTCTGGACCACCAGGATGCCGAGGTTTCCGTCGAACCCGAGCGCGAAGGTGTCGGCGATGTACGTTCGGAAGTTGGACTCAGCCATTTCGCGCGATAGCGCGTTTTTTTGCTTCTCTTCATACTTCTCTTATGTCTTGCTTTCTTTGTAATGCTTCGCTATGTCCTGGACACCACCCCCTGTGTCCTGGACACCACCCCCCTATGTCCTGGACACCACCCCCCTGTGGAGATGTGGATAACTCTCGGTAGGTCTCCTGGTCGATGCCGCCGCGGAGTAGAAGGCCAAAGTACATCTGTTGGAGCCGTAGACTTGACGGGAGCTCGGAAAAACCTTCCACTCCTCAGCCTTGGGAGCGCCGATCATGGAGGGCGTGCTACGGCCCCCGCTAACGTTGCGCCGCGTGCTATACGGTGGGGAGACTGTCACTCCGCCGTGAGGCCGTTGATCTCGTCCTCCCAGCATTCGCACGCGGTGCGGACCTCGTTGTCTCTGGTCATGGTCCCCTCGTAGGCCGCCCCGGTGGCGTGGGGTCTCCAGCCCGAGAGGATCATGGGCAAAGCGCCGTCGGCGGGGATCCACTCTCCATTGTACTTGCGTGCCAGGTGCAGGTGGGTGGCGGTGGAATACCCACCCTCGCAGGAAGCGTGTGCCAGGCGTTGCCCCTGCTCGAGAACAGTGCCCACAGGCAGTGGTCCCTCGGGCGTGACATGCATGTACAACAGGTTCCAGCCGGTTTCCTCGTGGCCATCCCCGTCCAGGTCCTGCACGACCACGCCGGTCCCCCGGCGCACCACGACCCCCGAGGCAGCAGCCGCCACCCATTCCTGCGATGACTGGCACCCCAACGGCCCTGACGGGGCAAAGTCGAGAGCCGCCCAGGCGCTGCCGCTGTTCCATCCCCCGTGGGGACCGGACGTGAGATACCAGGTGTACCCACTCTCCCAGGGCAGGCGTAGCGCGAGCAGATCCAGGTCCGGCGGGACCACAGGGTCCAGAGAGCGGGCAAAGGGATCGCCGAAAAGTCCTTGGTAGGTGGCGACGAAGGAGTCAGGCCCGTCGCCGCACACGGTGTGCCATTGGTCCCAGGTGGCGTCATGGGCCAGGAAGTATTGCAGTGCCCCGGTGGCGGCGTTGAGACCAGGCGCGTATTGGGCCTGCCTCCCGTCAGCCAGGCTAATCACGGTCCTGCCGCGGCCCTTCCAGTCGTAGTAGCCCCAGTTGAGCTGATCGGCGGCCCAGGCGAGCTCGTACAGCAGGGTGGTCTCCGCCTGGTCGGTCTGCCCCAGCGCGTATTGCAGCGCCAGCCCGACGGGATCGGGATTGTCGACCCAGCCGCTCTTGAACTCGATCATGGCCAGCAACACCCGGGGCCCGATGCTGTAGCGCCGGGCGATCAAGTCGACAACCTCCGGGCCGCTGAGCACCTCCCCATCCACCAGTTCCTCATACGTGTGGAGGTAGCTGGGTCGCGTGGCGCAGAAGGCCTCCACATCGAAATCGAGGTAGGCGGGGCCGTAGACGAACTCACTGTCGGGGAGGAGGAGCTCGTCCGGACCGTACTCCAGTCCAGGTGATGGAATGACCAGGCGCTGGCCGACTTGAAGGCTGTGGGGGTCGACGAGGTCGTTGGCCGAGATGATCTCGTCGGCAGTGCAGCCCAGGCTGGCCGCGATGTAATCCAGGCTTCCGCCGCCCTCGACAATGTGCACATAGGGAGCCGGAGTGGGAGTGGGCCAAGACCTGGACTCCGACACCGACGTTGCTGGCGCAGAAGCTGTAGCTAAGGCTGGAGGCGTCGCCCGTGCTCGGGTGCAGCCCACCATCGTGCTGACGATGAGCATCACCGCTGCCAATAGTCCCAAGAGCCTCCGCCTGGCGAAACGACGACGTGGGACGTGTGTCATCGGCTGGTTGGGTTTTCGCAACATCGACCGACCTCGTCCGTTCCACACCATTATAGCCTACGCGATGATTTGCGCAAGCCGAGGGGGCTGGGTGTGGGGTGAGGGTCCTATCTATGCCGTTGCCTTCTCATTGCGAGTGTGATGGCGCTGTGATAGAATGCTCGACATCGGGTAGGTAGAGCCTGGAGCGAGTGAGTCCTCGCGGCAGGGACGGGCTTCGCTCTGAGGATTGCGTCGAGGCGACGGTTCCGAAAGACGAGAGATGCGACATAGATTTCAGGGTGTGATCATCACGTCATCCATAATCTACACTGGCGCCCTGCTGTTGTTGGTGCTCTTGCAGAGAACGTGGCTGGAGGGCGTATGGTGGGTGAGATTGGCTGCTTACGCACTCCCCCATCTGTTCCTGCCTCTGCTCCTCTTCTTGCCCCTGGTCGTGCTATCGAAGTCGAGGTTGGCCAAGGTTGTGATTCTTGTGCCTTGCCTGTTGTTCCTGTTGCTGTACGGTAATCTGTTCCTTCCCCAGTTGGCCGGTGCTGAGCATGAGGAGGAGATCGTCCTGAGGGTGATGAGTTACAACGTGACTCAGGGCAGACCTGGCGTGGATCAGATTCTGTCGATCATCGAGAGTGAGAACCCGGATGTGATCGCTTTGCAAGAGGTGTCAGCCGAGGTGGGCGAAGCCCTCTCTGGCTTGGATGAGATGTATCCATACATGGCTTTGCGCCCAAAGGGTGGCTACTCCGGGACTGGCGTGCTGAGCCGCTTTCCCATCCTCGACGATGAGGCCTTTCCCTTGATGGAGGGGGCGCACCTGTATCAGCATGTGGTCTTGGACGTGGAGGGTAAGAGCGTTCACCTGTTGAACGTCCACCTCCAGCTACCGGTGATCCGGCTGGACGGTTCGGAGGGGTCTCTGTCCCTTAACCCCAGGCGCTACAGTACCAGGGGACAAGATCTAGAGTTGGACCGTCTCCTCGAGGAGTTGGATGGTCTGGAGGGGCTACTTATCGTCGCAGGCGACTTCAACATGACCGACCAGTCCTCAGGTTACAGGAGGTTGACTGGGCGGCTGGGAGATGCCTTCCGTGACGTGGGCTGGGGTTTTGGGTATACGTTTCCCGATGGAGAAATGAGATCTATTCCGATCCCCTTTCCGTTCCTGCGCATTGACTACATCTTCCATTCCTCGGACATTGGAGCGCAGAGGGCCTACGTGGGCGACAGAGGTGGCCCGGACCACCGGTTTCTCGTCGCAGAACTCGCGCTCTGAGCAAGGGCGCGCAGCCGGAAGTATCCTCTGGGAACAACTGACGACCTCAGGCTGTGTTCACCCCCACCCCAGCCCTCCCCCTTGGACAGACTGTCGGTTTCCTCTGGGGAGACCACGTTTCTAGGCTCCCCTCCCTTGATGGGAGGGTGATCCGAGGGATGTCACTGCGGCGAGCGGGCAAGCCGGGGCAGTGCGGAGAGGGGGAACCGGCTTCAGCCGGTTCTGCAGCGGCAGCTGAGTGAACAAGATGGGAACCCTGAGTCTGTGTTCTGCGTCTCTAGAGAAAGGGCTTCAGTGAGTGGCGGCACGTTCATGCTGGCCCGGTACTAAAGGGCCATTGTCAGAGGGCGAGGGAGCAGCTATAATACAAATGGAGCAGCAATGAGCCTGATTCGCACCGAGAAACTCACCAAGAAGTTCGGTGAGTTCATCGCCGTCAACGAAGTCACCTTCACCGTGGAGGCGGGGGAGATACTGGCCTTGCTGGGCCCGAATGGCGCGGGCAAGACCACAACGGTGCGCATGCTCGGAGCGATTCTCAAGCCAACCTCAGGAAAGGCCACGATCGCTGGCTACGATGTGGTCGAGGACGCCAAGACGGTGCGTCACGCCATCGGGCTCCTCACCGAGTTCCCAGGGCTCTATCACCGCATGCGGGCCCTCGACTATCTGCATTTCTTCGGTGAGCTGCAGGGTATGTCCCGGCACGAGCGCGAAGATCGGATTGAGAAGTTGATGGTCCGCTTTGGCATGTGGGAGGCCCGCAAACAGCGCCTGGGAGAGTACTCCAAGGGGATGCGGCAGAAGATCGCGCTCATCAGAGCCATGATCCACGATCCTCAGATACTCTTCCTGGACGAGCCGACCTCGGCCATGGATCCCCACAGCGCCAAGATGGTACGCGACGCCATCGCGGAGCTGCGCACCTCTCATCGATCCATCATCCTTTGCACTCACAACCTGGTCGAGGCGGAGTCCCTGGCAGATCGCATCGCCATCATCAAGCAGGGCCGCATCATCGCCTTGGGGACCCCCGCTGAGCTGAAAAAGCAGCTGTTGGGCAACCCGTTGCTCGAGGTGCAGCTCGGTCAGCCTCTTGACGGTCTCTTGCCCACCATCGAAAGCCTGGTCACCATCGACGAGAAAGGTGATACCTGGTTCCGCTATCGCACCAGCTCGCCTCAAGACATCAACCCTCTGCTGGTCCATAGGCTGACGGAGGAGGGCGCGGGGATCATCACCCTGAGCGAGGTGCTGCGCAGCCTGGAAGAGGTGTACCTGCACATCGTAGAGGAGTGACATTGCTGGGCAACGCTTTGATCATCACTCGCCGTGAGATGCGGGACAACCTGCGGGATTGGCGCATTATCACTCCCATCTTGATGCTGACCCTTATCTTCCCCTGGTTGATGACGGCATCTTCGAGATTGGCGGCCAACTTTGCGGTAGCTTGGGGTGTGGGGCAGAACGCCGAGATCATTATGCACCGTTTGGTGCCTTTCTCCTTGATGATCGTGGGATTCTTCCCCATTTCCTTTTCCCTGGTGATCGCGCTGGAGAGCTTCGTGGGCGAGCGCGAGCGTCGCAGCATCGAGCCTCTGCTATCTATGCCCATCTCCGACCGCGAGCTGTACCTCGGTAAGCTGTTGTCGTCCATGGTTCTCCCCTTGGCAGCCAGCTACTTGGGAATTGGCATGTACTTCGTGGGATTGGGCATCTACAGCAGGTATGTGATCGCTCCGCATCTGATGGTCCTGATTCTCGTCTTGACCGGCATGGAGGCGGTGGTGATGGTTGCTGGAGCGGTCGTGGCCTCCAGTCAGACCACGAGCGTGCGAGCCGCGAACCTTCTGGCCAGTTTCATCATCATCCCTATGGCTCTCTTGCTTCAAGCGGAGGCGGTCCTTTTCTTCTGGGGTCGCTATGAGGTCCTCTGGGCCATGGTTCTGGTCCTACTGATGATGAATGTGATGCTGGTGAAAACTGGTATGCGCATCTTCAATCGGGAGGAGTTGCTGTCACGGGAATTCGACGAGATCAATCTACCGGCCTTGTGGAGGACCTTCAAGCACCTGTTCGCCTGTCTGCCTGCCTCTGTGCACTTGCCGAGGGATGGGCCTGCTCCTCGGTTGAGCCTCTGGCGGGTGTATCGCCACGACCTACCTCAACTGCTGCGGCTTCACAAGCTGCCCATACTGGTGGCGGTGGCGGTGATGGTGATCGGCGTAGTTGGAGGTTGGATCTTCGCCTTGCAGCACCCGCTACCCACGGGCATCATCGAGTTCGAAGGGCTGCGCGGTGTTGATTTCAGTAAAGGCATGCCTGACGTGCCGCTCCTGCCGGGTTTTGATGCTCAGAGCATCTTCATCCATAACCTTAGGGTGCTGGGCATAGGACTCGCGGCCGCTCCGCTTTCTTTCGGCGGTATCCCGCTGTTGCTACTGCTGACGCCCATGGTGATCGTTGGTTTTATGGCTGGCGAGGCGGCCTGCCTGGGCTTCAGTCCCGTGGTTTTTCTCCTGGCGTTCATCCTGCCCCATGGCATTGTCGAACTGCCAGGGGTGGTGCTGGCCACCGCTTTCAGCCTGCGGCTAGGCGCCTCTATAATGGCCCCGCCGCCAGGTTTCGCCATCAGTGAGAGCTTGCTGCTCTCCATCGCTGATTTCCTCAAGGTCTTCTTCCTGTTGGTCGTCCCCATGCTCCTCGTGGCCGCGATCATCGAGGTACACGTCACCCCTCTGGTAGTGATGCACTTCTTTGGCGGCTAAGACCATACGTCGTCTGTACTCGGGCCTTGATCACGTCGTTACGTCGGATCAGGGCCTTTTCTCATTGAGAAATTGAGTGAGACCTGCTATAATCTCGCCAAGCTGCTGGATCATCTTGGTTTGTAGAGAGGACCGATAGCGATCCGGTGGGTTCTCGAGGCTGAGTATGGGCAGTGATGAGGACGTTAGAAAGCGGATAGAGCGTCTGCGCAAGGTGATTCGGTATCACTCCCACCGGTACCACGTGCTGGACGATCCCGAGATCACCGATGCAGAATACGACGCCCTGATGGCGGAGTTGCGGGAGTTGGAGGCCGCTCATCCCAAACTGGTGACGCCCGATTCGCCCACTCAGAGGGTGGGAGGCGAGCCCCTGCCACAGTTCGAGAAGGTGGAACACCGGCGTCCGCTGCTCAGCTTGGACAACGCCTTCGATGAGGAGGAAGTGCGGGCCTGGGAGAGGCGGATACGGAGGCTGCTGGCAGATGACGCTGATATCAAGTACACAGTCGAACCCAAGATTGATGGCCTGGCCGTGGCTCTTACCTATGAGGAGGGGCGTCTGGTCCAGGGAGCCACTCGAGGTAACGGGTTCGTAGGTGAGGATGTGACGCAGAATCTACGCACCATTCCAGCGATCCCACTGCGCATTCCCCTGGTGGGAGACGAGCCTCCTCCCAGCTATCTTGAGGCGCGCGGCGAGGTCTACATGCCGAGAGACCGCTTCGAGGAGTTGAACAGGCGGCGGGAGGTGGCTGGCGAGAAGCCATTCGCCAACCCGCGAAACGCCGCGGCTGGCTCTGTGCGGCAACTAGATCCGTCCATCACCCTCTCGCGCCCGCTGAGCATCTTCATGTACGCCGTGGGGCACGCGCAGGGAGTGACGCTGGAAGGTCAGTGGGAGGCGTTGTCTTTCGTGCGACAGATGGGCTTCCCCACAGCGGAGAATATCCAGCTCTGCGATGATCTCGAGCAGGCCTTGGCTCTCTATCAGAAGTGGTTGGACCAGCGGGAGGCACTGAACTACGAGGCCGACGGTGTAGTGATCAAGGTTGACAGCTTCGCACAGCAACTGGCCTTGGGAGAGGGCGCCCACGCTCCACGGTGGGCCATCGCCTACAAGTTCCCCGCCCACGAAGGGGTCACCAAGCTGCTGCGAATCGCCATCAATGTGGGGCGGACGGGCACCCTCAACCCCTACGCCGAATTGGAACCCGTGCAGGTCGGTGGCGTAACCATCAGCCACGCTACTCTGCACAACGAAGAGGACATCCATCGCAAGGACATCCGTGAAGGAGATACGGTCATCGTCAAGCGGGCGGGGGACGTCATACCGCAGGTGGTGGGTCCCATCAAAGAACTCCGGACCGGGGACGAGAAGGTCTTTGAGATCCCGAAGTCCTGCCCCGCCTGCAGGCAGCCGGTAGTGAAGCCTGAGGATGAGGTGATGTACTACTGCATCAACGCGTCCTGTCCCGCCCAACTGGGAGGGCGTGTTGAGCACTTCGCCTCCCGCGGAGCCATGGACATCGAAGGCTTCGGAGAGCGATTGGCGCGGACCTTTGTCGACAAAGGGCTGTTGGGAGATGTGGCTGACTTCTACTACCTGAAGGCGGAGGATCTTCTGGAGTTGGAGGGGTTCGCGGAGCAGAGTGTCGCCAGCTTGCTGAAGGCGATCGAAGCTTCAAAGGAACGCCCCTTGTGGCATCTGGTGACCGCCTTGGGCATTCGGGGCGTGGGAGCCGTGGTGGCTCAGGTCCTGGTCAGGCATTTCGCTTCGCTGGGCGAGTTGATGGCCGCCAGCGAGGGGGACCTGGAGGCCATAGACAGGTTGGGGCCTCATACCGCGAAGAGCATTGTGGGCTTTTTCTCTCAGGAGCGCAACCGGCGCCTGGTGGAGAAGCTGCGGCGAGCAGGAGTTCGCATGAGACGTCTGCCCGAGGAAGCGGGACCGCAGGAGGGACCGCTGAGTGGCCTCACATTCGTCATCACGGGCACCCTGCCCACCATGAGTCGGGAAGGAGCCGCAGAGTTCATTGAGGCTCGCGGAGGGCGCGTCACCTCCAGCATCAGTCGAAACACGGACTACTTGCTGCTAGGCCAGAGACCGGGGGGCGCCAAGATCAGGAGGGCAAAGGAGTTGGGAATGCCCTCTATTACTGAGGAGGAACTGCACAGGTTGGTGGAGGGCCGGTAGGCCGATCCCAAGGTGATGGATCGCCGTTGGGGGCTTGCCATTCACGTGTCGTAGAGAGACGGGGGGTGTAGGCTATGGAGCAGATGGAGCACCAGTCCACGGTGAAGGTAGAGATCCTTACGGTGGATCACCACCTTGTGGGGTATGTCACCACGGGTGCCAGGCGTTTCTCCACTTGGCTCAACCTGGACAATCTGCCGACCATAACCATGGACAACGTCACCTTGAGGTCGTTGTGGAACCCGGAAAGCGCAGTGGTATCCCTGGGGTTCGTTGTGGTCAACAGGGAAGCCATCCTGGCCGCGATTCCCAGGGAAGCGCCCATGGTCCCGCTGGGCAAAGATCCGGAACGGAGACCTCTCGAACATGTGAAGAAGGTTCGACACGAGGTGGTGGTGAGTCTGGCTCCTTTCGCGTTGAGAGGGTACATGCACTTGGCGAAGGAAGCGGATCTGCGCCGGACCTTGCTCACATTCTCGGATTCCTTCCTGCCTGTCACCGAGGCCAGGGTTGTCTACACGCCGAATCCGAAGCTGTTGTGGGAGGGAGACGTGGTGCTGATCAATCGGGGAAAGGCCCAGCTTTACTGGCCTGCTCCCGACTAGAACGGGAGGCAGACGATGGAAGGTACGGAGCGGAGAGAGATCGAGCTCGACGTGTACACCGATACGCACCATATCACAGGCCGCCTATCCACCAGGGAAGGGCGGCTGTCCGACACGCTGAACTACGAACTGCCGCACGTCATGGTGCTGAGCGACGCCACCAGTGAACCGCTATTACAGCCTGAGGAGTCCCCGACCCAAGGGGGCTTCATGCACCTAGACACCATGGCCATAGCTTTCACTGTTCCTCGTGGCCCCGAGCTGCCCCTCGAGGAACGTCAGCGAAGCACCGCATTCGAATACGTGCAGAAGCAGCGCCATAAAGCCGTGGTGAGGGTGCCTCCTTTCAGGTTTGAAGGGTATCTACATCTGCCAAAAGGCAATGATGTGGAACGTTCGTTGTGGGACCTCACCCCTGCTTTCATCCCCCTCAGTGACGCTACAGTTACCGTTAGCCTTCGCCCAAACGCGGCCTGGCACATGGAGGTGGTGATCCTCAACAGGCGCAAGGCGCAGATCACACTACCTCGCCAGGGGAGCATCAAGCGCGACGGATGAGAGTGACACGGCCGTTGCTGAACGGGGCATTCCTTGTCAGAGAGAACAGGTTCCGTGCTCGGGTGCGCTTGAATGGGGAAGAAGTGGCGGCCCATGTCCCCAATTCTGGTCGCCTGACGGAGTTGCTATCCCCCAACCGCCTGGTTCTTCTGGCCGAGGCGAGAAGTCCACACCGGCTGACGGACTATGACCTGCTGATGGTTTGCTTGCCCCATACTCTGGTCTCCATTGACGCTCGGTTGCCCAACCACCTGTTCGCAGAGGCGGTCGAGGGGGGAGCTTTGCAAGAGTTCGAGGGCTACTCGGTTGCCCGGCGGGAGGTCTCCTACGGCGAGAGCCGGCTGGACTTCCTCTTGGAGGCCGATGGGACCGGGAGTGCCTGCCTGGTAGAAGTCAAATCGGTGACCTTGGTTCAGGATGGCGTAGGCCGCTTTCCTGATGCGGTGACAGAACGCGGAAGGCGGCATCTCCGGGAGTTGGCGCGAGCAGCACTCGAAGGCAAGAGAGCGGCTATGGTCTTCATCATCCAGCGGCCGGACGCTGTGGCTTTCGGTCCCCATGACGAGTCGGACCCCGACTTCGGGGTCGTCATGCGGGAGGTAGCGGCCTCCGGGGTGGAAGTCTACGCCTACGCGTGTGAGGTGAGCCGAACGCGGGTGAAAGTCGCTCAAAGGGTTCCAGTGCTCCTGGCAGACAATGGTGAAAGCGCCATGGAGAGCGCCGTTTGAGTCCGTGGCGGATAGCGGGCGACGGAAAGGGACTGCGGGAAGATGCCTCGAAAGGCTGGGCCTGAATCGCGAGTCGCGCGGCACCACAGGTTGATTGAGTTCCCTAGGTAGTTACTAAGCTTGGCGCGGGAATGAACTCCCGCGCCCTTCAACGCGACTGCAGAGGTGCGGCAGGAAAGGGGATGTCCTCGCTCGAAGTATCTCAAGGCCAGAGGGGCTTCGTCCGGTCGCTCACGTGGGTCATGGATGGCTTCCGTCTGTCCAAGGGAGTCGCAGCAACGGGCTTGCAAAGGACGCCAACCCTGGTATAATTGTGGTCAATACCCCATCTCGGACAAGCCAATCGTTGCAAGCAGAGGGGCTGTGGGAATGGACGATGATCTTGATGTGGCGGAGTTCTTCACCCACCAGCATCGAATCACAGGCAGTTTGAGGACAGGAGGACAACGCCTGACCGATCTACTGAACGATGACCTGACCTCCACCATGGAATTGTCGAAGGTTGAGGTCAGACGACACCTGTCGCCCAACAAGGTGGTCGCCACTCACGTCTCTGCCTTGTTGGAGAAGCAGGGGATTCTGTTCGCCATCAGCGGAGCGGGGGGTGCTCGCGCTGCGGAGCGTAGCTTCTACAGGCACGTCGATACCACGGAGTGGGACGTTCTGGTCACCCTTCCCAATTTCGAGCTGACCGGCATGTTCCACATTCGCGGGACAAGCGACCTGAAGACCATGTTGTTGGCCTGGACGGGCCAGTTCATTCCCATCACCAAAGCCAAAGCGGTGTTCACCCTATTTCCCGAGGTCAGCTTCTCCGCCACTGTGATGATCATCAATCGCTCCTACATCGAGATCATCTGCACGGACACCAAGCCTGCTCTCTGACCCAGACCGACGGGAAGCGGGGCGAGACTTGCCCTGTACAGGCGAGAGACGGGCACTTGTGCAATGAAGCGACTGGCGTCTGGCTTGGGCAGAGCGACGGCGAAAACCCCAGCACCGTGGTCACCGATAGGACCGTCGCTGTCGTTGCGCCACCGTTTGGGTTGGATGAGACGAGTCGTCGGGTCGCCAAGTTCCTTCAGCAGGTTGGCTGCAAGGTATCTGCCGCAGATCCCTGCCTCGAGAGAGGCGTTGGTGCTGGGGCGGCGCTACGTATGTGAGGCCTTTCGCCAAAATGGTCCGTTCGTGGTATAGTATCGTCTCAAATGACAGAGGTAAGGCGAGAGATGAGCAACCTACAAGACAAGACCCTGGCCTTCATCGGGAGTGGCGTGATGGCGGAGGCGATGATCAATGGCGTTCTCAGCCAGGGCTTGACCGAGCCCCCACGGATGATAGCGAGTGATCCACTGGTGGAGCGGGGGGATGAACTCGGCGACCGCTACGGGGTGAGAGTCACGACGAACAACTCTCAGGCAGCCAGCGCGGCGCAGATCGTCGTCCTGTCCGTCAAGCCGCAGGTTCTCCCAGTGGTGCTCAAGGAGTTGGAAGGAACGATAGACCCTGAAGGCTTGGTGCTCTCCATCGTAGCCGGGGCGCGGATAAGCGTCATAGCAGATGGCCTGGGGCATAGAGCGGTCGTGAGGGTGATGCCAAACACTCCAGCCCAGATAGGTCAAGGGATGTCCGTCTGGACGGCAACGGCGCAGGGTGGTGACGACCAGCGAGCTCAGGCGCAGACCATTCTCCGGGCTCTGGGAGAAGAGATCTATGTCGAGGACGAGGATTATCTGGACATGGCCACGGCCCTGAGCGGAACCGGGCCTGCGTATGTCTTCATGTTCATGGAGGCCCTCATTGACGCCGGGGTGCACCTTGGCTTCTCTCGTCGGGTAGCTCAACAACTGGTGTTGCAGACGCTGCAAGGATCGGTGGCCTTCGCTCGGCGGTCAGGCGTCCATACCGCAGAGCTGCGCAACATGGTCACTTCACCGGGCGGCACGTCTGCCGAAGCCCTCTATCAACTGGAAAAGGGAGGGTTCAGGACCGTTCTCTCCCGCGCTATCTGGGCTGCGTATCAGAAGTCGAAGTATTTGGGAGAACTGAGCAGCAAGTGAGAGTTCTTGTCTTGGTTTCATTGTTGGGCTATAATCCGCGGGGTCTGAATGAGACCAAGTGTGTCTAACACAGGATAGGTTTGGTGAGTGGAAAAATGAGTGAGACACGTGCAGGGGGCCGAGCTGAGCTTCGGTCTCTGGTGGGTCTGCTGCCGTTGATCGTGGCCTCCGTGCTGATAGCGTTTGTGGCCACGGCGGCCGCGCCGGCATCGACGTACTGCTCTTTTCAGTCTCCAGTGAGCCCAGTTGGCACCGCTCCTCTCCAGTCACCGACCGTACCGGAGGCGACGGCGACTGGTCCTGCCCTGGTGGCGGTGCCAGTCGCACCGAACTTCCTGCCCTGGATCATCGGTTTGGTCGTGACCGCCATAGTAGTTGGGCTGGTGTTGTATTGGAGAGGCAGACGGGAGGGAGGCGAAGGCACTCCGTGAGGAAGCTGCGTCACGCATGGCATCTTGTGCGAGGGCAGCTTCGTGCTACCTCGCCCCTGATCTCACTGGCAGTCCTCTCCGTGCTGACTGTCCTCATTCTGACGCACGGCAGCGTAGCCCTGGCGTACTCTTTCTTTCAGTCGCCTGAGTCTCCATTGCAATCTCCCACTGCCACCCGGTCCCCACCGCAAGCTACCCCCGAGGAGCCTCCCGTGGCCACGGCGACTCCTCCCCAAGCTCCGCCTGAGCAGCCACCTACGGAATCCACCGTTGCTCCACCCCCTGAGGTACCCGCTGAGGTCTCGACCCCGTTGGCCGCACCCGAAGCCACTGAGGTACAGACTCCGATTGCAGTCACTCCTGTACCTACCGTCGAAGGTGAGGAGGCTTCTTCCACGAAGGGTGTCTCGTGGGCGGTCTTGATTGATACTGTTGTGGTCGGACTGTCCTCCGTCTGGCTGTGCTGCGGGGGGTTGGCCCTCGTGCTGTTCGTGCTGGGAGTCATTGCCACGTTCCTGCTTCGGGCAACGTGATGGTCAGTGTGTGGCCCGGAAGGATGAGAATCGGCCGGGTCATCCTGCTAGTCCTCGTCATCCTGGCCTATGCCTTCCGTCTCTACCACTTGGACTATCAAAGCCTGTGGCGCGACGAGGTAGACGCTATCATCTTCGCTCGTCGCGGTCTGAGCGGTCTACTCCCTCTTTTCGCCAGGCCTGGGCACAACGGTCCCCTCTACTACCTCGTCTTGCACTTCTGGATCCGACTGGCGGGGGACAGCGAGTTCAGCGTCAGGTTCTTGTCGCTCACCTGCGGCGTGCTCGCTGTCCCTCTGATGTTCAAGCTAGGACGGCGGTGGGTGGGTCAAAGAGGAGGCCTGGTGGCGGCGTTCCTATGTGCCACTTCCCCCTACCTTATCTGGTATTCGCAGGAGGGCAAGATGTACGCCCTCCTGTTGTTCTTGTCCATGGTCTCCACGTACGTGTACCTTCTAGCCCTGAAGCGAAACCGCATCTATCTGTGGGTCTCCTATCTGGTCCTCACAGCCGCCTCCATGTACGTCCATCTCCTGGCTGTGCTGCTCATTCCTTTCCACTTCCTCTTGTTCTTCGTCACGTGGCCTCGTTACCGGCACGCACTCAAGTCGTGGCTGGCAACGTTTGCTATCCTGGCCTTGCCGTACATCCCTCTGGCTAGGTGGCAGGTGGCGCTCCTGCTCTCGCCGTTCAGCACAGGCCACCAGTTCTACGCATTGCACGAGATGCTGACTATTCTTCTCTTCGCTTTCAGCCTGAATCTAGCGCCCTACCGGGGCTTGCTGCCGATAGCAGTCTTCGTCTTTCTGCTCCTGGCGGGCCTTTTGCTCTACAAGGGCAACAATGGGAGCGCCGAGGCCGGGGGACTAGGGCCCATCCTTGAGACCCGCCGGGAGAGCATCTCCTTGAGCTCGTATCTCTTCGTGCCCATCATCTGTCTCTTCGTGATCTCCTTGGGCATGCCGATCTTCACGGACAGGTATCTGATCACGGTGATTCCCGCGTATCTGTTGCTGCTGAGTTGCGGCCTGCTGGCACTGAAGCAGAGATTCGCTCCCCTGGCGCTAGTATGCCTGGCCCTATTGGTCGTGTCCAATCTGTACGTGGTCTCGGTGCAGGGGCACACCAAGATCAAGTCCGATTTCCGCTCTGCGGCCGAGTACGTCAGCGACGATGGGCGCGGGGACCTGATGATGTTTCTGATCCCTCATGGCAAACGGGTCTTCGGCTACTACTATCAGGGTCGGTTCCGATGGGCCGAGCCGCCCTATACGAATGGGGGAATGGGTGCGGAGGAGGTGGCCCAGGCGATCGAGGAGGCCACGGCGGAGCATCAAGAGGTCTGGTTGATCGCCTCTGAGGCGGAGCTGTGGGATTCCAGGGGGTTAGTCAAGGACTGGTTTGACACCAATGGCGCGCTGTTGGATCATCACAGCTTCGCGCGGGTGGACGTGTATCTCTATTCGCTGGAATCTAGAGAGGTGCTGCTGCGGAGGGAGATCTGCTGAATGAGATGCGAGCTGTGCAAGCGGCCGGCCTGGTACCGGTGTGGTCGCACGGGTGTTGCCATCTGTCCTGTGCACGCCAGTCTGGAGGTGGTGGCCTCGCAGCCTGATGAAGGGCGGTCTGGGTCCTTCGAGGTGCGGGCAGCAACGTTGGAGGAGTACCCATGCTTGAAGCAGATGGCCGTGGA
Organism: Chloroflexota bacterium; assembly: GCA_030613785.1. Lineage (GTDB taxonomy): Bacteria > Chloroflexota > Anaerolineae > UBA7937 > B3-Chlor > JAUWLF01. The sequence goes on from JAUWLF010000026.1 coordinate 17,506, forward strand.
TTTCTGGGGCGAGACGGAGATGGAGTGCTTCGAGGGCGTGTATGATGTGACCCAGTTGCCCGCTTTCGCAGGCCTGGCGGAAGAAGAGTTGGTGGGCTTTCTCTCCTATGCGATCGAGGAAGATGCGCTGAGCATCGTGATGCTCAACGTCTTGCCAGAGCATCAAGGGGCGGGCCTGGGCCAGGAGTTGGTGAAGGCCGTGATCGGGGAGGCAGGCCGTCGGAACCTGTCACGTCTCATCGTGGGTACGTCCAACGACAACTTGCCGGCGCTGCATTTCTATCAGCGCCTTGGCTTCGTCATCGCGGAGGTGGTGCCGGGGCGGATCGTGGAATACCACGGAGGCGTTGAGGAGGGGTTCGCGGGCATTGGCGTGCGGGACGAGATACGGCTCGGGTTGGTATTGGGCGACGTGGACCAAGCCAGGTGACCCATCCTGCGGAGGCCGCAGGCCATATGGAGGGACGAGGTTCTGGGGCGTGGGGGATCCCAGGCGACGGGGGGCGAGAGTTGCCAGACAAGTGATTCCGTGCTAGACTATGAGTGTGCATGCCCCCGTAGCTCAGGCGGATAGAGCGGCGGCCTCCGAAGCCGTGTGCGCGCGTTCGAGTCGCGCCGGGGGTACCTAATACAGGATGGCATGAGGCAGGCGGCCTTTTGCGCCTGTCCTTTTGCTATGGAGGGTAAGGTACTCAAGAAAGCTGCCCAGAATGCCTCGCTCCCTGGACCCTCTATGGTAGCTTCAAGACAGCTAACGAGCACTGCGCCAGGGTCTACTGGGAAGAGGAATGCATCCGTATCATTGGGCCAAGACCCAGCATCATCTATGGCCCAGGGAGAGACAGGGGATTGAGCGCGGGCCTTACTCTGGCGGTGGAAGCGGCCCTGCTCGGGCAAGACTACGAAATCGCTTTCGGTGGTAGGGCAAACATGCGATTCGTAGGCGATGTGGCCAAGAGCTCTGTTGCACGTGCCTTGGAGGCCCCCGAAGGTGCAGCCACCTACAATATGAACGTCCAAGTACTCGATGTGGAAGAAATGATCGGAATCATTGGAGCGCTGGTGCCATCCGCAAGAGGCAGGATCACTTGTCGTCGTGATCAGACAATCGCCATGGCGAGCATCGTCGAGGATTCCAGGATTCAGGCGCTGATTGGTCCTTCTGAGCCGACACCCTTTCGAGAGGGTATGGGCGAGACTGCCGACTTCTTGCGCAGGGTCCATCGCTTGTCAGACTAGGAGCACCGCTACCGGTGCAGCCACCTTTCCCCCTCATTGGGAGGACGGCGCGCAACGCCCGAGCAGGAGGCGTGTGTAGGGAGTCATACAGCGGATAGGATGAGGTTGTCGGCAACAAGCAGGGCTAACTGAAGAGGGCTTCCGTGGTCCCGGATGTGGATGGAGGAGTCGATGTCCTGGTGAAGAGCGGGTCCAACTGTGCAGAACGAGAAGTCCCGTGTTGCGCGGCACTTCTGTCCGAATGTGATAGCGATAGGACGGGGAGACGTCCTCGGCTCGGCGCGGATGAGCGGTGTGCTGTAGCCCACGGAAGCGATGGTCTTTCACGAGCTTGGTGCCAGAGCGCCCAACTGGGTGTGGCGATCAGATTGGACAGTTGAGCAGAAGAAACCATGAGTCATGAGGTAAGATTATGAGTAGCGCGACCACTGCGCGTCCGTCGCGCAAGATGAGCATCTGGGAGAAGAACCTGCTAGGTGTGCCTGTCGACAAGGTTCCCTTGTTGCTGCCAGGCTTGCTGGTAGCCGCCTTGCTCGCTTGGCTGAGCATCTGGCTGAGCAAGTATGTTGGCGTCACGCTGCTGGGCTTTGACAAGACCCCCATTTCAGCTGTGATGTTGGCCATTCTCCTTGGCCTGATCATAGGCGCTGTCATGCCAGTGCCCCGGGTGCTCAAGCCCGGGTTTGCATTCGCGGTAAGAAAGGTCTTGCGTCTCGGTATCATATTGTTGGGCATCCGTTTGACCATCTTTGATGTGTTCAAGCTGGGAGCGTTTGGTATTCCAATCGTCGTGTTCTGCATTCTTGGGGCCTTGTTCTTCACGACCCTCATCAACAAATGGGTCAAACTCCCCGAAAGGCTAGGGACCCTCATCGCAGTCGGCACCTCTATCTGTGGCGTCTCGGCCATCGTCGCCACCGGCCCGGCCATTAACGCTGAGGAAGAGGAAGTAGCCTACGCGGTGGCGGTGATCACCATCTTTGGACTGCTTGCGACGCTCGTCTACCCTTACGCCGCCAATGCCATCTTCGCCGGTGAGGCGTCGAAGGTAGGACTTTTCCTAGGCACGTCAGTCCATGACACATCCCAAGTCGTGGGTTCTGCCAAGGTGTACGCCGACGTGTTCTCGGCACCATTGGCCCTCGACGTCGCGACTGTCACCAAACTTGTGCGCAACGTGTTCATGGCTGCCGTCATTCCCTTTATGGTCTTCTACCATGGCCGCAAGTCAGCCGGCCAGGGTGAGGGCGCTGACAAGAAGACCAGTTTTCTCAAGCTACTGCCCCTATTTGTCGTCGGGTTCCTGACGCTTGCGATGATACGATCCGTCGGCGACGCAGGCATCAATGCTGGCGGCAGTGCTTTTGGGCTGTGGGACAACGCTGCTTGGACGGGCATTTACACCTTTGTCAACACGTGGGCCGGGAACCTTCTGGTGGTAGCCCTGGCTGGCGTCGGACTCAGCACCGATTTCCGAACGTTAAGAGGACTGGGGATCAAGCCCTTCCTCGTTGGGCTGGGCGCGGCATTGGCAGTGGGAGTTGTGAGCTTTGTTGCTATCTCCTTGTTGGGGAGTTTCGTGACATTTTAGCCTGACACCTCAACTATGAAAGGGAAATGAGCTACGCATGGCGAGCGAACTGGCGAGGCAGCGACCCTCGATCGCCGGCGCTTCTTGGCAAGGTCGTTCCTAGTCCGCTGCCAGCCGGAACCGTTCCGCGCTCGCCTTCGCTGTCCCCGCTGTCGGGAGGGGCGTATGCATCAGACGGCGCATCGGAATCCTGATCAACAAGGGGGCCTCAGTGCCATTCCAGCATCGCAGCCATCGTCGGCAATCGATGTGCTCCTAATCTACCTGATCTGTCGCCGATACAAGAGTGCCAACCCTGCGCGAGCCGCCTGGTGCTGCCCGGGCTCTTGCTGCGCAACGCGGTACCATAGGAGCCGTTGGCAAGGGCGAAGAAGTGCGGTAGAATTACAGCAGGGTAGCAAGCAGTCAGGGATCATTGTCGAGAAGCGGAGACCGACAGAGGAGACATAGAGGCTGATTGGGATGCCAGGCACTGGAGCGGGTTGGGACTCGATTCTCTACAAAGCATACATCATCGGCGGTATCTTTGTGATTGTCGCCGTATCACTGGGTCTGACCTTTCTGGCTCCAGGGGTGAAGGAAGCTCAGTGGGTACCTCTGGTGATTGGACTCGTTACGCTATATGTAGTCGGTATCCTGGGGTACTGGTGGGTCCAGCTGCTGTTCAAGGGTTACAGTGACCCAAAGCGCATGCTCGAGGAGGCTGGGGAGGACGCACCGGAGATCAAATCGCTCAGAAGCTGGTCCAAACTGTCGGAGGCCATGACCGTCCACGGCGGAGACATCGACGAACTGAAGAGGTTGGAGAAAGCTGCCCTGCGTCCCGTGCTCGAGTGGTATGGCTGGACAAACGTGTTCACCCTCTACTGCATAAGCTACCCCTGGCTGGTGGCTCTGGGTTTCCTGACTCCGCGGACGCACGGGTACTTCGTGGCTGGAGTCGTGGGGCTGATCATCTTCATACCGGTGAGAACCTACTTCCTGCTTGGGGCGGGCATCAGGGCGGGAGAACACGCCTACTTGAGGCCGCTGGGGTTGGCGGTGGTGGAGAAGCCAACGATGGACTTCAGGAGGATGGGCAGGACAGTCATAGAAGGGCCCTGGGGGCTGGTCGCCGGCGGAGCAATGGTGTTGGCGGGTACCCGGCATGGCTTCACTAGAAGGTTGTTGTGGAGGGAGGATGAACCCGAGGGAAAGGGTACTATGTAGCTTGGCGCACAAGGAACCGGATCGAGTACCACTGGACATTGGGGGGTCCGATGTCACGGGCCTGCATCGAGACACGTACACGAACTTGGCCCGCTTCCTGGGCATCCCAGACGACGTACGTATTTGGGAGAGTGTACAGCAGGTGGCTCTGCCTCAAGAGGAAATGCTGGCACAACTTGAGGTCGACGTGCGTCCCGTGTTTCCACATGCAACTGACTCGTCAGAACTTCCGTTGCAGGGCGAAGGAGAGAGGCTAACCTTCAGGGACGAATGGGGAGTCAAGTGGGCGATGCCCAAGAGGGGTGGGCTCTATTTCGACATAGTGGAGCATCCTCTGGCGGACGCATGTGCGGCGTCTGACCTTGCCGGCTATCCATGGCCGGACGGGTCCGACCCAGCGCGCCTTCGCGGTCTTCGGGAGTATGCAGTGAATGTGGCGGCCAGCACTCAAGCAGCCCTCACTCTGGTTCCCGTCTACGGTGGCATCTTCGAGTCGGCTTTCTGGTTGCGTGGCTTTGAGGACTTCTACCGGGATCTGGGCAGCAACTCGCCCTTGGTGGAAGCGATCCTAGATGCCACTCTTCAGTTTCGCCTAGACTACTGGGGCAGGGCACTGGAAGAGGTCGGCGATTTCATCGACGTAGTTGTCGAGTACGACGATCTGGGACATCAGTCGGGACTATTGATCTCCCCAGACATGTATCGGAGGTACCTGAAGCCGCGCCACAAGCAGCTCTTCGAATTCATCAAGGGTCGTTCGCACGCAGCCGTGTTGTTGCATACGTGTGGCGCTATCTACGAGCTCATCCCCGATCTGATTGAAACGGGCGTGGACATACTCAACCCGATTCAAGTGAGCGCGGGCAAGATGGGCGACACGCGCAAACTCAAGCAGGAGTTCGGCACAGAGCTCGCTTTCTGGGGCGGTGGGGTGGACACACAGAGCGTTCTACCCAGAGGCACGCCGCAGCAAGTGAAGGACGAAGTCAGACGGAGAATCGAGGATCTGGCGCCGGGAGGGGGCTACGTCTTCGCAGCAGTACACAACATCCAGCCAGACGTTCCTCCAGAGAATATCATGGCGATGGGGGAAGCCTGGAAGCAGTATGGCACCTACAGCTGACCGTCGCGGAGAGGGACATGATCCGCTCCAGGCGGCAGACGAGAACCAGTGGATTGTGGGAGCATCGCCTAGCGCGTTTCGGAATGACCTTGTGACGGCGGTGGAGCCCGGGCTAGTGAGAGGAGGATTGACTTGAGTAGACACTACGAGACAGAGTTGGTCAAGAACTGCTCGATTCCCATGACGGATGGCGTGTGTTTGGCAGCCGACCTGTATCGGCCGCTTACTGATCAGCCGGTGCCTACGCTAGTGAGCCTTTACCCATATCACAAGGACGACGATCAAGGTCCCGGCTTCTTTGAGGGAGCACTGGGGTCACTAGCCCAGGCAGGCTATGCTTGTCTCTTGGTCGATCTGAGGGGTACGGGCGGCGCGGGCGGCACGACTGATATGCTGTTTCCCGAGCGAGAGCGACGAGACTACTACGAGACTGTCGAGTGGGCTGCTGAGCAGCCATGGAGCGATGGGAACGTGGGAGTCTGGGGGATTTCATATGGGTCAATAGACTCACTACTCACCGCAGCCCAACGCCCACCTCATCTGAGAGCGGTGGCTGCGTTTCATGGCGCAGGAGATGTCTGGGACAATTGGCTGCTTCTGGGTGGCCGGCTTGGGCTACTGCAGGTCCTTGCCAACTGGTCCGCCTGGATGGTCGGCCAGAACTTCATGCCGCCGACATATCGTGATGCGGAGGGGCGTTGGTTATCGGTCTGGCGGGAGCATCTCGAGGGCAACCAACCCTACTTGGTGACAATACTCGATCGCGCAATGTCAGGTGAGGTCGAGCTGCAACCGGATAGCGTAGCGTTGGATGGGATCGAAACCCCCGTGTACCTGTGGGCAGGCTGGCACGACTTGTTTCCCAAGGCCATGGTTGAAGCCTACCAGATACTCAACGGCCCGAAGAAGCTCACGATAGGTCCATGGACCCACACAATGCCCGATTTAGGGCACGAAGCGCGAATAGACTACTTGCACGAGCTGCAGCGATGGTTCGACTACTGGTTGCGGGACGAAGACACGGGCATCATGGACGAACCACCGGTCGCCATCTGGGTGCGCGAAGCAGACACTTGGGTGTACGAGGAGGGCTTTCCTCCCCCTGAGGTGGAAGAGGTCGCGTTCTATCTGGGCCCCAACGGATCGCTGTCAGAAAGCGCGCCGGAGCTCGCGGGGACCGATGTGTTCACGTATGACGGCACAGCCGGAGTGTGTGCTCACTTCTGGGATCTGATGGGCACTGTTCCAGGGCTACCGCGGGATCAGCGCCCGGATGAGCTGAAGGGCGTGGTCTACACGAGTTCACCGCTGGCTGAAGAGATCGAAATCTGCGGCGCACCTGAGGTGGAGGTACGGTATAGGTCAAATGTGCCTGACCCTTTGCTAGTGGTCAAGCTGTGCGACGTGGCACCTAGCGGGATGTCAAGTCTGATCACGTCGGGTTGGGTAGATCTTGATTGGGGAAGTACCCACCCCACCAATTGGGGCGATGTTTCACCAGACGGATCGACAGTGCATCTCAAGCTGATACCCACGTCCTATCTGATTCGCGCCGGTCACAGGCTGCGGGCATTCGTGGCCGCGTCAGACTTCCCTCGCCTGCTACCGAGTGTCGGTCCGGGCGAGGCCGCGGTCGAGTGGGGCGACGAGCAACCGTCATCGGTGCGATTGCCGCTTCGCCCGCCACGCAGCGAAGTACGGAAGCCATTGTTCCTCACGCTCCCTGAGGCATCTGGCGGTCCTGGACGGGCCCCAATGTGGCGTATCGAGCACAATCCGCTTGAGGGAACGATCACCGTGCGCGGTGAGTTTGCATTGAGTCTCGCAGTCGACGGGGGTGAGGCGCCGGCGACGGTCACATACACCCATCATTACTGGGCGACAGCGAGCCAATCCGGTGGGGTCCAGTGCAGTGCGCACGCGGAGAGCGAGGCCTCATGGGAGAGCGCGCAGGAGAAGATCCATTTGGAGGCGGTGATGGCGTTTCGCCCGGTCGGGTTGGACCTGAGCGTGGTGATTACTTTGAATGGCGCGCCCTATTGGAGCAAGCGGTGGACGCGACGCTGGCCAGCGAATCCACGTGATTGACGCACGCTCCGGATTCGACGACGGTAGTGGCATACTTAGCACCTGGTGGCTTCTACATTGGTCTGGAGATGAAGCACCGTCGCCTGGCCCTACCGCCTTCGCTTGTCATTCTGCGCCGTGCGTAATACGTGGTGCGCAACGGTCCAGTGCGAGGACTGCGGTGTCAGGTCGGCACTCGCTACAGGAGAAGAGGCTGCAATCCCTCCATCGGCGAGGCCTGAGGCCAAGCCCATAGAACCTGACGGTTCAAGCGAGTGTATGTTCGCGGGGCGCCCAACTCGCCAGCACGGGACCCGTGGGGAACGCTAGTGCATCCACGAGCCCCCCGTGATGTTGATCGCCTGACCAGTCATGAAATCGGAGTATTCTGAAGCGAGAAAGACTACTACCTTGGCTACGTCCTCAGTAGTCTCCAAGCGGGCCAAAGGCGTGTCGTCCACATATGACTGTCTGACCGCCTCGGTTGATATCCCTCGCAGCCGTGATTCCCACACGACTTCGCGTTCTTGCATGCTGGTCTGGACATACCCGGGACACACGGCATTGACCAAGATACCATGGCTGACGAGCTCAGTTGCCATCGCTTGAGTCAGGCCAACGACGGCGAACTTGGAGGCAATATAGTGAGCCAAGAAGGGCGCCTCTCCCCTCTTTCCGGCCATGGACGCCACCGAGATGATTCTGCCACCCTGCCTCTGAGCGATCATCTGCCTTGCAGCCGCTTGCGAGCAGAGGAAGACACCTCGCGCGTTGGTATTCATGTTGAAATCCCACTCATCTTCATCGAGGTCAACAAACCAGTTCATCGTCGACACACCGGCGTTATTGACCCAGATGTCCAGGCGTCCGCTCCATTCGAGTACCGCGGCCAGAGCAGCATCTATCTCCTCCCTGTTGCGTACATCAAGGCGATACGCGATGGCTGACCCACCTGCCTGCTCGATTTCCATTGCCACGAGCTGAGCTCCCTCGACGTTGATGTCGGTCACCGCAATCCAGGCCCCCTCCTTGGCGAGGGCGAGTGCAATCCCTCTCCCGATGCCTGTCGCAGCCCCAGTTACCACGCAGATCCTGCCTGGCACCAATCCATGACCCTTCCTGTCGCTCGATCTTTGTTCCATTTGCAGTACCCTCCAGTCTCCCGAGTGTGCTTTCGTCTGCGTCCTGTCCGATGAGAGGACTCCTGATCCTGTTGAAAGGGCCGAGGTGACCCAGGAGGGCACAGTCGGTGAGAAGAACGATGACGCGCTGCGTGTCTTGCTCGCCCGGGTCCAGGGTCAGGGCAACCTCCGGTGATCGCTACGTGAGTAGGCTTGGACAACTGCTTCCTTTCCCTGCCTCGTAGGCCTGCTTGCGATGCTCCCTGTGGTTCGTTAGAGCGCGTGCGCCCAGCCCTAAGGCCAGCGAAGAGTCACAGTCATCGCCAGTGTGGGAATCCGGTAATAATGCCATGAATGGGGCGCGGCGGACGTTCACATGTTCCCGCTTGCGTGGGCTTCAAATCGCGCTTGGTCTTCATTATGCTCGCAGGGGATGGCCTAGGCAGTACCAGATCAGGCAGAGCTCCCCGGCACGACTCCGCCGGTGTACTGACCCGCCGGTGTGACTCGACTGCTGCGGCGGGAGGCATGCCGGGGGCACTATACGTGACCTAGCCCTGTGTTGTCAAGATGCGCCCGTGTCGCACACCGGCCTGCGCATCAAAGCCGCGCACGACCGTGCTTTTCGTGGTCGCACATTTCTTGGGCAGCAAGGGCCGGAGCTAGCTGAAGCTGCGTCGTCGAGCAGGTGCCGCCCATCGTGCATGCTGCTGGTCCCCCCGTGGGTCTTGGTACGATCGGCGGAAGATAACGTCCGTCTGACTGAGGGGAGCAGGACGGTGCTGCACTCGTTGGTTGCAGGCCAGGGCATCCGGCCAAAGCGAGCACACCCAATGGCTCGCCATATTCGTTCCTTTGTGTCGTCGGGCTGGTGCGCGAGGTCCGTCCGGCGGTTGCCAACCTGACCGACATGCAGTACACTTCCGCATAACATGTTCGGTATGCCGCAACGATACCTGGACTGGCCCAGAGCGAGAATGCTACCGTGCTCCCCACACCCCGAGACGGTCCGGAATCGACGTTGATCCGGTCTGGGCATTGTCTGTCCAGTTATCGAGCTTGCTCAGGCGGTCGTTGATTGGGTGGGAGGCGCGAGGAGGGCACACTGGGACGCCCTCTAGCGCGCTTCGGTCGCGCTCTGTCCGCGCAATGCGCTTGTTTCATCGGAGGTTGACGGCAATAATCCGGTCGAGCCGCGCCGAGAAGCGACAAGGTCAAGAAGTGGCTTTCCAAGGCTTGTGCGAAGGACCGGCGCGAGACCACTTCTTGGGTTTGACAGACGGCATGGAGAAGGCTTCAATACCTGCTCGGACAAGCTAGGGCCTCTTTCGAGAATATCAGCGGAGTACTATCTGGGCTTCGCAGAGCGTACGCATAGAGGCAAGGGCGAGGGGCCGAACATCGGTTGCGAGAATGTCCGTCGGTGCCGGCCAAGAGGCTGAGGCGCATCCAACGCCTGGTTTGACTAATGAGTAACAACGTTGTACAATGTGCGCAATTAAACGGTGAATCTTCTTCGCTCAGCAGCGAGATAACTTCGGGGGAGAGCGGTCATCGGCGGATCGGGGTTAGTCTGCGGCGAATCCGTGGACTCACTGAAAGGAGGTGTGGCATAAGCATAGCAGGCGCGATTAGGATGCTTGGCGAAGCGTGGACAGCGATGCCAACTCGCGCCCATGGGGCCGCCGGGCAGACAACGTTAACTGTCGAACAGTCGCACGTAGCACGAGAAGGAGAGAGACGACATGAGTACGGAGAAAGACCGGGAGTTCATCAAGAAAGCGCGTACGATTCGTATCAGCAGGAGAGATTTCATCAAGGGTGGAGCGGCCGTAGCGGGGGCCGGTATTCTGTCTGCATGCGGGCCGCCGGCGCCCACGGCTTCGCCGGCGGCCACCGCCACGCCGGTGCCCGAACCGGCGGGTCCCAAGGCCGGCGGTGTCTTGATAGCCTCCTATACAACCGATCCGGTCGGTTTCGATCCGGCAGTCGTCGGAGCGTACTCGTCCGGACTCATGATCGAGCAGGCTTACGACACGCTGGTCGAGTATGACGACCAGATGAACATAGTCCCCTGTCTCGCCGAGAGCTGGGAGGTATCGGATGACAACCTGGAGATTACGTTGAAGCTGAAGCAGGGGATCGAGTTCCACAACGGCAAGGAGCTCACCTCCGAAGATGTCGTGCATACCTTCACGCGGATCAAGGATCCTGAGACCGGCTCTCCAAGAGTGGGAGCCTTCGGGAACCTGGATAGTGTTGAGGCAGTCGACAAGTACACGGCCAGGTTCGTCCTCAATACAGAGATGGGACCGTTCTGGGCGCACCTGGCCTCGCCGTACGAGAGCATCGTGCCCGCTGGATCGACTGTGGAGCAGCTCCAGACGGAGATGATCGGCACAGGGCCCTTCAAGATGGTGTCCTACGAGCCCAATTACAAGCTGGTGTTCGAGAAGAACGACAACTTCTGGAAGGAAGGACTGCCCTATCTGGATGGCGTAGAGGTCAGATTCATCACCGACATGACTGCAGCCACGAACGCCTTCCAGGCCAAGGAAGTCGATCTGTTGCAGTCCGTGGCCAACAAGGACATGGCGATGCTGGAGGCCATCGACGGCGTCATAGGCACGCAACTGACGGAGTCCTGCCAGTGGAACTATACGGGCATCAACTGCACCAGGGAACCCTTCACCGATCCCAGGGTTCGCCTAGCCATAAGCCTGGCTAAGGACAGGCAGGCGATACTTGACAGCGCTTTCTTCGGCTATGGCGCGCCGCTCGTGGGCGGCATCGTGCCCTCGTGGAGCTGGGCCTATGTCGACTGGCAGTACTTCAGCCCCGGGTCCGATCTCGAGAGAGCCAGGGCGCTGCTCGAGGAGGCTGGGTATCCCGATGGCTTCGACACCACGATGACGCTTTCGGACGAATACCCGTGGCACGCTTCCGAGGGGCAGATACACCAGGCTGAGTTGGCGAAGCTGGGGATCAATGTGGAGATCATCACCTTGGAGTGGGGTGCCTTCATTGAGACCATCTTCGGCAACAGGGACTTCGATCTGCAGATCTGCGGCTGGGGCGGCCCCTTCGTCGACCCAGATGAGTTCCTCTATCCGGAGTTCCACTCCGATGAGGACTGGAACCCGCAGGGCTTCAGTGACCCTGAGGTGGATAGGCTTCTCGAGCTAGGCCGCAACACCCACGATCAGGACGAGCGCGCGGGGATCTACGCCGAGGTTCAGAAGCTGATCGCCGAGCTAGCGCCCGTGGCAGCGGGTGTGAACAGCCCATTCCTACAGACTGTTTGGGACCAAGTCAAGGGCTTCACCTTCATGCCCACGGGCATGCTGAGAGGCTTCAGGGAGACCTGGTTGGACAAGTAGACAGCTCCAGCGAGCGATCCTCACCCTCGGCAGGGGGTGAGGATCGCTTCCTGTGGAAGGGCTTTCATGCTCAGATACATCGCCAAGCGTTTGCTGCTGATGATCCCTGTGGTGATCGGCATGTCGGTCTTCGTGTTTGCAATGATGCGTCTCATTCCTGGCGACATCGCCTACGTGTCTCTGGGCGCCCACGCGACTGAGGAGGCCGTCGAGGCTTATCGCCACAGGACTGGCCTCGACCAGCCCCTGCATGTGCAGTACTTGCGCTGGGTGGGCGACTTCATGAGCGGTGAGTTTGGCGTTTCTCTGACCACAGGCGTCAGTATCCGGGAGGAGATGCTGCGGCGACTGCCGGTGACCCTGCAACTGACCGCAATGGCCATTATCCTAGCTACCCTCATAGGGCTGCCGGCAGGCCTGATCGCTGCCAGACGACCGAACTCGAAGATGGATCTTGCTGTGTCGACGCTGGGACTCACCGGTCTTTCTCTTCCCAATTTCTGGCTAGGGACGATGCTTGTTCTCCTGTTCGCTGTGCAACGTCACATACTCCCGCCTTCTGGCTTCGTGCGTTTCACCGAGAACCCTGTGGACAACCTGCGCCTGCTCGTACTACCCACCATCTCTTTGGCGGTGGTTTCCGCATCGGTCATCTTGCGTATGACGCGAGCTTCGGCCATAGAAGTCATGCGACAGGACTACGTGACGACCGCCCAGGCCAAGGGTGCGTCAGATGGAGTCCTGATGAGGCGACACATCCTCAAGAACTCGCTGATTCCCGTAGTCACGGTCATCGGCATGGAAGCTGGCTACATCTTTGGGGCGGCGTTCCTGATCGAGGCCGTGTTCCTTATCCCGGGCGTCGCTACCTGGTCTCTATACGCCATACAGAAGCGTGACTACACTGTCTTGCAGGCGACCACCATGGTTGTGCTCATTGTCTTCATGAGCATCAATCTTGCCGTCGACATCCTGTACACCTATCTGGACCCCCGACTGCGGCTTGGCGGTAGGGAGGAAGGCTGATGGAGCACACTGAGGCCGCATCGGATATCTCGGCGGTATCAGCTTCTGTAGCACGACGCGAGGCGCGCTTCCGGGGACTGGCGAGGCGTGTCTCAGGGGCGAACAAGCTGTTGATCGTCGGCGTGCTCATAGTAGGCTGCATCGTTTTGACCGCCATATTCGCTCCTTTCATCGCTCCGTACTCACCTTATGAGATGGAATCTGGCAACATGCTGCAGCCGCCGAGTCGGGCTCATCTGGGCGGCACCGACGAGTTTGGGCGTGACATTTTCAGCCGCACCGTCTATGGTGCTAGGACATCTATTCAGGTCTCCCTGATCGCAGTGAGCATTGCTCTCGCCGTCGGGCCGCTACTCGGGCTTCTGTCCGCCCACTATGGCCGCTGGGTGGATTCAGTGATCTCTAGATTCTTCGACATTCTCTTCGGTTTCCCCGCCATTCTGCTGGCGTTGCTGGTTCTGGCCGTCCTTGGTCCAGGCAAGACGAGCGCCATGGTGGCCATTGGAATCGTATTCATACCCATCCTTGGCCGCGTCGTGCGGTCGGCGGCACTGGTGGCCGAGAGCGAGCAGTACGTCGAGGCAGCGAGATCTCTGGGCATGTCCGACGTCAGGATGATAGTCCGAGAAGTGTTGCCCAATGTGTTGCCGGTGATCATCGTGCAGACCACGCTGGCTCTCGCCTATGCGATTCTGAACGAAGCTGCCCTCGCCTTCCTGGGCGTGGGAACACAGCCGCCGGAGCCATCGTGGGGAAGGATGCTGTTTATCGGCAAGGGGTTTCTGCAACTGGCTCCCTGGATGGGCATCATACCAGGGGCTGCGATCTTCGTGGCCGTGCTCGGGTTCAATACCTTGGGCGATGGCTTGCGCGACATCCTTGACCCCCGGTTGAAGACCTAGACTGGACGAGGACTGTGGACAGTCACAACGAAGCGATTCTAAAGGTGAGAGACCTGCGTGTGTGGTTCTTCACGACGCATGGTCGGCTGAAGGCCGTGGACGGCGTAGACTTCGACGTGCGCAAGGGAGAGGTGGTGGGCATCATCGGGGAGTCGGGCTGCGGCAAGACGATGACGGCGCTGTCGGTGCTGAGGCTGATTCCTTTTCCGGGGCGGATTGTGAGTGGCTCGATCATGTTCCAGGGTAGAGACCTACTATCCCTCAACGAGAGGGAGATGCTGGGCATCAGGGGCAACCATATCTCGATGATCTTCCAGGATCCGTTGACGGCGCTGAATCCCTCCATGACCGTCGGGAAGCAGGTCGCCGAGCCCTTTGTTCTTCACAAGAGAACCAGGTGGAAGCGAGCCTTGGAATGGGCAGTATCACTGCTGAAGGAAGTGGGGATTCCGCTTCCGGACATCCGGGCGGACGAGTACCCTCACGAGTTCAGCGGTGGCATGCGCCAGCGTGCCATGATCGCCATGGCACTGGCCTGCGAGCCCGAGTTGCTCATCGCGGATGAACCTACAACCGCGCTGGATGTGACTATCCAGGCCCAGATTCTTGATCTCATTCGCGAGGTGCAGAGGTCCCGGGGCACATCGATTATCTATATCACTCACGCTCTTGGTGTCGTTGCGGAGATGTGTGACAGAGTAAACGTGATGTATGCTGGGAGCATCGTAGAGTCGGCCGACGTGAGGGAAATCCTCAAGAACCCATATCATCCGTATACCCAGGGGCTATTGGAGTGCGTACCGAAGGTCGGCGAATACGCGAGGCTCAAGCCTTTGCCAGGGGCTCCACCCGTACTTAGCGCCGAGGAGGACGTTGGCTGCGCTTTCGCTCCACGCTGTTCCGCGCTGAGCGAGCAATGTAGGCATGGGATGCCGCCTTTGGTGGAAGTGGGCCAGGATCACAGAGCGCGCTGCTGGAGGTTCGTCGGATGATGCAACCTCTTCTGCAAGTGAACAACCTGAAGAAGTACTTTGCGACAACACGAGGGCTTTGGGGCAGTCGCGGTGGAGATGTGCGTGCCGTGGATGGTGTCAGCCTGGCCATCCGGGAAGGGGAGACTCTGGGTCTCGTCGGGGAGTCAGGATGCGGCAAGTCCACTTTGGGGCGCACTATCATGCGACTGATCGAGCCCTCGGGCGGCGAGATTCTTTACAGGGGCCGCGACATCACGAAGCTTGGGGGACGTGACTTGCGAAGCGTTCGGCGCGAGATGCAGATGATCTTCCAAGACCCCTACTCGTCGTTGAATCCCAGACAGAAGGTGCGGCAGATTGTGGGAGCACCGCTGGAAGTCCACAAGCTAGGAACCCGAGAAGAGAGGCATCATAGGGTTGAAGAACTGCTGGAAAACGTTGGATTGCACAGCGCATACGCGGATCGCTATCCTCACCAATTCAGTGGCGGGATGCGACAGCGCATCGGGATTGCTCGGGCCATCGCGTCGAATCCGAGTTTCCTCGTGGCGGATGAGCCGGTGTCGGCCCTTGATGTCTCCGTCCAAGTGCAGATCTTGAACCTGCTCAAAGACCTTCAGGATCAACTGGGCTTGACGATGCTCTTCATCGCCCACGATGTGAGTGTTGTGCAATACGTGAGCCACCGCGTAGCGTTGATGTACCTGGGTCGGTTGGTGGAGTTGGCAAACAGGGATGCCATCTACTCATCGCCCAAGCACCCATATGCTCAGGCTCTCATGTCTGCGGTCCCTGTGCTCGATCCCGACGGTAGGCATGACAGAAGGATCCTGGAAGGGGATGTGCCTAGCCCGATTGATCCTCCCACTGGCTGCAGGTTCCATCCGAGGTGCTGGATCGCCGAAAAGAGGTGTGCGGAGGTGGAGCCCGAGTTCCGGGAGGTCGAGGAGAATCACTTCGTAGCCTGCCACCTTGCTGAGTAGCTAGCGATACTGCACTAGGTTGGTGCGTTTTGTGCGACTCGGAGTGCCATTGCCGGGCTACGATGTCGTGGCAGCGACATCCTACGCCAGACCTGGTGGGATACAAGGGTGTGACACTGGAGGCCCGTGGCTCAGGACAGGCAAGCCGGACTTCAGGTGTGATATCCAATCTCGTCGGGCGATGTGCACCACTGCTTTCCCCTAGACGCTTCCTTTGCCCGCGGTGGCCACGATCTCCAGCGGCACGGCTCCGGTCTCGATTAGGAACGATTTGACAGTGCAGAGGAACCTGTTGGTTTCTTCTGTGAGCACGAAGTGACCGCTGTACTCGAATATCTCCAGTCGCGCGCCCGGGATGCGCTCGGCAATCTGCTCAGACTGATCGGGGGGAGTTATCCAGTCGTAGCGCCCGGCCACCACGAGTGTTGGTGCTGTGATCTTGTGTAGTTCCGGGCGGAGATCCCACCCGGGAAGCGTTGTGCCGAACCCGTAGTTGAGCGGTTCGTGGTTCAGCGTCGCTCGTAGGTGGCCCTCCTCCTCCAGGCGCGGATCACCTGGTTTGTTCCAAGCGGTGTAAAGCCGCGTGAGATCCTTGTACATGTCGCGCATGTGTTGGGGGCTTTCGACTCTGGCCTCCCACAGAGCTGGCATGTGGCGCAGTTGCTCCGGATCCGCGCGTTCCTCGGCGATCTCCTTTGCCCGGCGGCTGAACTCCTCGTGGCACGCGGATGTTGTGAGTGCGATCAGGTGGGACACTCTGTCAGGGTATCGGGTGGCGTAGGTCATGGCTACCATACCACCGTAGGACCAGCCCAATAGGACCACCTTTTCGAGGCCCACGTACTCGCGCAGCGCCTCAAGGTCGTCCACATTGTTGTCCAGTGTGTAACTCTCGATGGGTCCTCGCTGAGAGCGGCCGTTGCCGCGGTGATCCACGTACACCAATTGCAGATAGTCCGCCAGCGGTGAGATCGTTGGCTTCCAGGCAGTATGATCGAAGCCGGGCCCACCATGGATGACAAAGCATACTCTCTTCTCAACCATTCTCTCATTGAAAGGCACAAGGCCCATGCCCTCCACGTCGAAGTAGATCTTCGTTCCTCGGACGTTCGCGTACATACATGTCTCCCTTCAGTATGAACGATAGTCGCTGCGATGTGCTCCGCTTGTCTTAGCATCAAACCGCATTCAGTGAACTCGATTCATGGCGCCCTCCTTATCAGTCGTTTGACCCCTCGTTGACTTATAGCGAAGCGAGAATCCCCTCCAGGAAGATCCGACCTGCTTTGACATCCTCGACCCACTGCTGGCCGCTGATCTCACGCTCAATGGTGAGAGGCCCTTCGTAGCCCAAGGCCTCCAACTTCGCTATGAGGGCTGGGTAGTTGACCTGTCCTTGACCCAGGGGTTTTTCCGCCCCGAAGCTGCGCCCCGAGGTGGGATACTCCGCGTCCTTTGCATGAACGACTCGCACGTACGCACCGATCATGTCCAGGGCATCTACGGGGTTACCGGTTCCATAGGCTAAGAGATTGGCCCCGTCAAAACTCACTCCCAGGTTGTCTGCCCCCACGTCCTCCAGAGTTCGCAGGAGGGTAAACGGGGTCTCCTGCCCTGTTTCCAGGAGGAAGCCCTGACCGTTTGTCTCGCAGTGGGCGGCGATGTCCGTCAACGCTTTGATCACGCCAGCATAGAGGGGGTTGGACGGGCTCTCGGGAATGAAGCCCACGTGAGTCGATATGTTTGCAACGCCAAGCCCTCGGGCGAAGTCGGAGCTTCGTTTGAGAACCCGCATGCGCAGTTCGCGGGTGTGCGGCGGGACGAGACCAATCGTGGTGGGACCATCGATGATATCCCACACGGACTTTCCCGGAAGCCCGGTCCAGATTGACGTGATCTCAACCCGGCTGGCCCGGCAGGCGATCTTCAGTTCATCGCTCACTTCGTCGTTCAGCCAGTCAGCATCCCAGCATACGACCTCGCACGTTGGAAAGCCGAGATCGCGCACTCGCTCCATGAGAGCCGTTGGCGTTCCATCACGTGAGCTGACCAACACTCCTATTCGCATCATGACCGGTTCAAGCCTCCTTCGCAGAACTTGTTTTGTTCACATATGGGACTGCATTCCAGTTGCCCGCAACGGCCGCGCCGAGCTTGGTGGGATAGGTCACCCAAGGCAGTGAGTAGTCCCGTTTGCTCGCGACTACGGTAGCACATCTTCAAACGCAGGAGCTACCCAGAACTGGCTCTAGACCGAGGCCGAAGTAAGTATTGGGATTGTTGTACAGCCAATCGGCCGCGATGTCCAGTGCCTCGCTTTCCTCCATCCAACGCCGCTCGACCATTTCGGTCAGCGCTGAGGCGATCACCTGGCGGGCTATCTTGAGATGCGCCACGGTGTACTCCGGCATGTCTCCGTATTGACGGTCGCCATAGTCGCCTCCAAATCCGTGGACCTTGGAATGGGGCACAGTGAGTATGGCACGTTGGAGCATCTCCTCCGCATACCAGGGGTCCAGGATGTAGAGCCAACAGCAGTTAAGGGAAACATTGGGGTAGTTCCGCGCCAAGAAAAGGAGGTCACCCATATAGGGCCAATTGCCGTGGAATATGTCGAACCGGACCTGCTGATGTAACTCTAGGACGGGCCTCAAGTAGGCGGCGTTTGCGCGATCTACTCGGTGGTACTGGCGAGCTATGTGTCCCGTGTGTATTTGCACTGGGAACTCGAGCTCCCTTGCAAAGCGCATGTACTGATGGAACAGGAAGTCGTCGAGGGGCTTCGACTCAGGCCACCCAAAGACCGTACGTGGATTGCCCAACATGCGGTTGAAGATCCGTTCCGCGTCGCTGCGAGGGACCATCTCATAGTCTAGGGATCGATTGTAAGCGCTTTGGTCTTTCAGCCCCACAGCGCCGCGCTCCTTGGCGCGCTGCAAGACGTCGAAGACGGACTCCAGGAACTCGTCCAAAGAAGTGATATGCCTGTCGGCCCAGTTACCGATTTGCTGCATCCCCTCCCAATCGCGCGCACTCTGAGGGTGATGCGCCACCACGTGAAACAGGGACAGAGAGACAAGCACGCGCCAATGGTCCGGGAATGTCTGCTCGCCACTCAGGTACCTGCCAAAATCGCACTGAGGCCTGCCCAGGGGATCAGTGAGGATCATTCGGATGTTGGCTTCCTCCATGATGCGCCAGTATGATTCATCTGTGCGGAGGGAGTTCATCTGCTCCCGGACTCGTATCAGAGCTGCTAGCGACATCTCTGCTTCGCCGTATATGTCCTGCAGGATGAGCCGTGTGACCCGAGCGTTGACAGTGTGCTGAATACGATTCCAGATGGACTCAAAGACCGGCCACTTCTTTTCCGTCGGCACATCAGGATTCCGAAGCACCTGGAGGGTGTCCTGGTCCGCGCCGGCCGACACAAGGTCCAACTCGATATACCCAACGCTCAATGCAGAGATAGGCTCTTTGATGGGCACGCAGTACTCCGGTCCCACCATGTGTTCGTGAGTGTCTATCACAGGCAGGGCGGAGACGCGGGCGAGGATGCTATCGAACAAGGGTGATGGCTTATGCAACATCCTACTCTCCTTACCGGCGCGATTGAGCCTCACCAATGCAACACAGTCCAGCATTGTCGGTGCGTCGGCATCCTCTATCAAGGGTCTGCTTCTGTGCAGTGTTGGCTGGCCGCATCGCTGCCGGTCCCCGCATCCGCACCTAGGCGACGTGTGCCTGTGACAGGCGGGGGAACTCTCCTTTCAAGGACTCGTAGACGTTCCGATAAACGTCAAACAGTTGGCGGTACAGTGCGTGGGCAGTCATATCTGGCTCCACGGTGCCAGCAACGCTTATGAAGCGCTCGATATCGCTCCAACCGGTAAACAGGCCAACGCCCTTGCCCGCCACGAAAGCTGCGCCCAGTGAGGAGCCCGGGTGCTGAGCGATCTCTTCCAAAGGGATGCCCAATACATCCGCTGTGACCTGCTTCCACAGGGCAGAGCGCGCTCCTCCATTGCTCACTCGACACCTGGTCGCGCTCAGACCTCGTTCGGCCAAGACAGCCAAGTGGTGCCGAAAGCCGTAGGCAATCCCCTCTAGGATGGCTCTATGCACGTGGGCACGCGTATGACTTAGGGTCAGGCCCATGATAACGCCACGAGCCAAGGGATCATTCACCGGCGTCTTCTCGCCTAGGAAATACGGTAGCAAAACGAGACCGTCACTGCCAGGCGCAACGGAACTCGCTTCGGCGTCCAGCACTGCATAGTCAGCATTCGGGGCGAAGTTGTCCCGGAACCATTTGATGATGCTACCACTGGCGGCCATGCAGCCGTTGATGAGGTACTTTCCGGGGATGACGTGGTAATCCAAGAAGAGTCGCGCGTCCACCACCGGCCTATCCAAGTGGTAGAGGATATCGCCGGCCCCCCCCAACTTCACGAGCAGGTCGCCCGGCTCTTTGATTCCGGCGGAGAAGGCCGAGGCGATGTGATCGGCGCTGCCAGCCACAACAGGCGTTCCGCGGAGTAAGCCTGTGTGGTGGGCGGCTTCTGACGTAAGCTCTCCCACGACGTCGCTCGGCCAGTGGACCTCACCCAACCAGTCCCGGGATATCGTGCTCAGCCTGAGGAGTGAGTCGTCCCAGTCTTGGCGGTGCAGATCAAACAGGCCACTCTCCAAAGCCCAGTTGCGCTCGCAAGAGAACGTTCCTGTCAGCCTGTAGACGATGTAGTCATAGGAGCCCATGACACGAGCTGCCTGGGAGATCGTCTCGGGTTCGTGTCGTCGCAACCACAGTAGCTTGGGCCCGATGCTCTGCTGCGTGATGGCACTGCCAGTCATGTGCAGCACATCGTCGCTGTCGACCTGCGCCCGGAAATGCCAGATCTCCTCCTGAGAGCGAGCATCGTTTTGCTGGATGGATGGACGCAAAACGCGGCCCTGAGCATCCAGTAGAATCAAGGTCGGCACCATCCCACTAGCCCCCACCGCCAGCACCTCATCTGCCCTGATTCCGGCTGTGGACAGACAGGCTTGCGTCACCTCTGCCACATTGCCCCACCAATGATCAGGATCCTCTTCCGCCCAGCCTATCTATGGTGAACGCAGGATAGCGGCAGCCTCGGCCTCAGCTACGATTCCCTGTTCTGGATGCAGGAGGATCACCTTAGTGGCGGTGGTACCGATGTCGATGCCAAGGACGTAACTGCCCATCGACTGTCTCACTCTTTCTTGTCACTGCAGACGTGCGAACTCAGATTAGCGTCAGACCAGGACTTGATCACCTGACCTTGCGCACCTCCGCCACAAACGCCTTCACTCGCTCAAGGTCCACAGGGTTCCATGTGTAGCCATCCACTTTCAGACTAGAACCCACGATTACACCATCCGCCACCGTCAGGAACTGGGCGATGTTGTCCACGCGTGCACCTGTGTTCAGGAGCACCGGCACAGTGTCGCCCACCGCCCCCTTGGCTTCGCGGACAAACCGGACATCTGGTTCGGCTCCAGCCATGGGCCCAGCAATGAGGATGGCATCCACCAAGGTAGAGACGACGGCGCTCTTGGCTCGCTGCGCTACGCTCCGGTTGCCCAAGGGTGATGCGAATTCCGGGGTGATATTGGCGAAGATCCGTACGTCTTTGGCGTGGATCTCGTGACGGTAGCGATACAGGGCGGCTGCATCAGGAGCCCATATCCCCATGTCACTCTCATAGACGCCAGTCACGACTTCTCGAATGAACGCGGCCCCGGTGGCCTTGGCGATAGCAAGGGCAGCCACTGGATCCCACAGGAAGTCTACACCGAACGGCCTATCGGTAGGACGCAGCTCTGTAATGACACGGGTCATCACCGACACCGCTTCGAAATCGGCGCGGAGGGCATAAGGCCGATCATCCTCGTTGCAGAACATAACTGCGTCTACACCACCCTCAAGCAGCTGAGCGACATCCTTGCGGACCCAATCGACAAGACCATCTACACCGGCCGAAGGATCATACCTGGGAGTGCCCGGTAGCGCTGGTAGATGGGCCATGGCGATCACCGGCTTGGCGCAACCGAACATCTCCTTGGGCAGATTCGACATCTGAACTTCCCTCGTGATAGTTGTCAGCCCAGGGCGGCTTTCATCAGGCCTGGGCGACTCTCGCTGCGCGTCAACCGCTCCCCGTCCAGGGGAACCTGGAGTGGTTCACGCCTAGCGGTGAGACGCCGACTGCGCTGCCTTGTCTCGTTGTTCCGTGAATAGGGGAGCGTACGCAAACTTCTGGTCGGTTTGGCAACATACTCTCTGCAAGTTGTGCAAACATCTCGTGCCTGTGCAGCATGCTGCCATCATGCTGTACGCCCAAGCTTATGTGGTGTGAAGCACCTCAGCGCCTCTGCCTTGCTGGATGAGAGGCACAAATGTCTCGAGCTCTCGCTGAACAGCAGAATTGGTCAAGTCTACGGTTCTGCGTTGCTGAGCAGACATATACGCCGCCATTACCAGCTTCGTGATCTCCAGCCCGTAGCTCCAAGGCAAGAACGCGTCTTTGCCCTCCAGAAATGCCTTCGAGGCATCCTCGTTTTCGTCAGGGTAACCATACAGATCTGGTTCGTTGTACTGCACCGCCAGCAGACCGCGCGACGCAGTAGCCTTTTCGAGAGCCGTCTCCGCATTGGCAGTTTCTTCTGCGCAAACGTCACCGATGAACACTTGAAGCGGCGAATTGAGTGTGTTGATCTCGAATGCGTAGCCGGGCCCCATACCATCCATGAAGAGCCGCAACCCCTGCTTTTCGAACATCCATGAATTAGTGAACTGTGCCTTTGCTATCTGGCCAGTGTCAGGATTCCTGTAGGTGATGATACCGGTTGTGAAATCCTCTGCAGGGGTTCTTGTGTAGTCTACGCCAAAGTCCCTCAAGAGCTTTTCTCGCCATTGAGGCAATCCCCACTTGAGCAGAGCACAGTCCGCTGACACAGAGATGGGCTGCAGAAACGTCGGCGATTTGCCCAGAGGAGTCAAGGTGTACCAACCGACGGCGATACTGTGACAACCCATGTCACTGAGAACACCACCGCCTTGTTTCGTGGGGTCCCAGAACCATGCCTCGTGTGGGCCTCCATGCTCTTCGGCGGAGCGGGTCAGTACGAGTGGCCCCATGGCCCTTTGCTGCGGTTCGAGCTGCGCCAATTGTGCGCGGATAGGTTTCATGAAGATTTGGTTCTCGAAGTAGGCAGTCTTAAGTTCGGCCTCTCTGGCCAAGTCGACCATGCGCTGCGCTTCCTCTACATTTCGGCCAAGCGGTTTTTCGCATATGACCCCTTTCAGTGCGGCGCCACGCTTCTTCGCATCCACGATTTGTTCCATTGTCTCGACGCGGGCGAGATTTGGTGTATAGATCGCTATTGCGTCAACGTGATTAGCCATGTCAGCAATGCTTGGGTAGATGACTCCCTCTCCGAACCCATTCTGCCTAACCATAGCCGAGAGCTGTTCTGCTCTTGCTGCTCCCTGAGAGGTTATTCCGGCGATCTCCATGCAACTCACCTGCATGAGTGCTCGAGCATGGAACTTGGCCACGAATCCGGCACCGACTACTCCCAACCTCATCAGTTCCATTGTATGTACTCTTCCCTTTCTACCTAGTCAGGGTCAACTCGGCACGGCAACAGGGGCAATCCCATTATACACCATTACCCGGTTGTGCGCAGCGCCCTCAGCTACTCTTCGGGCGAATGATACGGGCTGTGGATGATTTGTGTCCATGCCGACAGATCTTCTATGTGAACCGAGTCTCCGACCGAGTCACCACCCGATGTGAGTGGTCGTGTGGTGCCACATCTGCCGCCAACCTCAGCAAGTAGACTGCCCGAATGCTGCGGTTGGCCACCTGTTCTGTGCCCGTTTCTAAGGCCAGGATATGTCCGCTGCTCCCAACTCCCATTCCAGCGTTTAACGCTGCGACGGGCCCGGCGATTACTAGAGTGCGCCCCATCGTAGTTGTGCCTGGTGTAGTGTTGAACGAAGGTCAGCGGGGTTCCTCCGGTATTCTCCCACCAGCATATCCGGTCGTTGTAGTACGCGGCGCTGAGAACATCGACATCGCCGTCTCCATCGACATCCGCGGCGTAGACAGACCGTGCCCTGTTGAAGTCATCGTGAATATCGTGGCGAGTGAAGAACTGTGGAGAGGGTAAGGCAGAGAGCGCTGATAGCAAGAGTAGAAGCCCGGCGATGGCCAATCGGCTTCTCACGGTAGTCCCTCCTCCTCTTGGGCACCCGCGGCAATTGATGACAGCCAGGACGAGGCCGGTGTCTCAGACTATCATGGAAGTGGAGGCGAAGTCACCAGATTGTAGCACGAATGGGGAAAGAGGGCAATCCAGGTTGCCGACAGCAGGACGAGGCCCTGTGTTTCAGAAGTGGATGTGTCAGTATCTGCGCTGCGCAACGCGGTAGCGTAGGAGCCGTTGGCAAGGACGAAGAAGTGCGGTAGAGTTACCGCAGGGTAGCAAGCAGTCAGGGATCATTGTCGAGAAGCTGAGACCGACAGAGGATACATACGCGCTGATTGGGATGCCAGGCACCGGAGCGGGTTGGGACTCGATTCTCTACAAAGTATACATCATCGGCGGTATCTTTGTGATTGTCGCCGTATCACTGGGTCTGACCTTTCTGGCTCCAGGGGCGAACGAAGCTCAGTCGATACCTCTGGTGATTGGACTCGTTACGCTATATGTAGTCGGTATCCTGGCGTACTGGTGGGTCCAACTGCTGTTCAAGGGTTACAGTGACCCAAAGCGCATGCTCGAGGAGGGTGGGGAGGACGCACCGGAGACCAAATCGCTCAGAAGCTGGTCCAAACTGTCGGAGGCCATGACCGTCCACGGCGGAGACATCGACGAACTGAAGAGGGTGGAGAAAGCTGCCCTGCGTCCCGTGCTCGAGTGGTATGGCTGGACAAACGTGTTCACCCTCTACTGCATGAGCTACCCCTGGCTGGTGGCTCTGGGCTTCCTGACTCCGCGGACCCACGGGTACTTTGTGGCTGGAGTCGTGGGGCTGATCATCTTCATACTGGTGAGAACCTACTTCCTGCTTGGGGCGGGCACCAGGGCGGGAGAACACGCCTACCTGAGGCCGCTGGGATTAGCGGTGGTGGAGAAACCAACGATGGACTTCAAGAGGATGGCCAGGACAGTCGTAGAAGGGCCCTGGGGGCTGGTCGCCGGCGGAGCAATGGTGTTGGCGGGTACCCGGCACGACAGGTCGGTGCAAGTTGTGATTGAAGGCAAACAGAACTATACGATGGTGAAGGCGCACGTCCCACGTTTCACTGTGGAGAGCAGGGAAGGCAAGCTGGTCGCCGGAGAAAGCGCCCCCAAAGCCGTTACGGAGACTCTGAAGGAGTTGCGCAAGGCCAAGCGTTGGGTGGGCATGGAGTTACAAGCCGGGCCGGAGGGGATAGTAGTTGAGCGCACTCCTGGCAGAAAGCAGAACATGTGGCTGTACGACCTGTGGCCGGCCGAGCGGTTGCTAGAGGCGCTAGGAGAAGACTGACGCGGATAGGATGCCCCCACCGCCAAGGTTCGCTATCGAGCCCATGCAGTCTCAGCAAAGAACAGCGGGGTTATCATACAGGGCTCCCCCCGGAGCTCGAACCCCGTCGGTGCGCGTCAGAACGTGAGCAGCACCCGTCCCAGTGTGCTGCCTGTTATGACGAACCACGCCGGGGGTGCTTGCTGGAAAGCTATTCCGGCTGCTGCCAGCCATGTGCGAAGTGCCGGCCTGAGAGCTGGCTCGGGTGGATGGACGTATTCACGGAGAAGACGCCTGGAACTCTGTCAATCGAGCTATGAGTCCTTCCTGCTTCGGCTTCGGGCCACGTCGAAGCCCTTCTTGGCCACTTTGATGGCGATGCCCCCGCCAGGCACTAGCAGGTCCACTGCGTCCACCCCCACGTCGAAAAGGAATTCCGCATCGAGGACCTTTCCGAGGTATCGCTGGAAGGTACTGCTGCCGACCCCCAGTTTGCCCGTCAGCGCATCACATTCCATGATGCCTTCCTTCTCCTTT
>JAUWLF010000030.1 GCA_030613785.1 Chloroflexota bacterium
CTTTGCGGAAGGGGCCTGGAATCCACTCCTTGGTGAGGATGTCTTGCGGGTAGTTCTCGTGCACGTCGTAGATGATGGGACTCCTGGTCAGTACCTTGATCGTGCTCCCCACGAGCAGCAATTCGGGATCGTGAAAGTGGTACACGTCCGCCTTCTCCCTGAGAGCGATCCTGAGAATGCGAGACCAGTTTAGAGGACGGAAGGCCCTCGTCCTAGGTTGGGGCAGGCCCAGCATATGTATCCCGTCCACTACCTTCTGCTCGAAATCGGCGACGGCCACGAGGGTTACTTGATAGCCTGCCTCGGCCAGGCTCCTTGCCTCTCTTTCAAAGATACGGACGTCGAAGCAAGGGTGTACAGAAGTCAAGAAGCACGCTTTCATGGTCTGTCCAAGGATCCCAGAAGGTGGGCTATCCTCTGGCTCGCCTTTCCACCACCGAAGATCTCTGGGCGTTCCCCTTGGGGCCGGAACTCCTTGGCCGCCTGGGTGATCTTCCTTTTGCTCGCTCCCACGAGGAGGTTCCACCCGGCTTCAGCGGTCTCAACCCATTCCGTCTCTTCCCGCAGTGTAACGCAGGGCACGCCGAGGAAGTAGGCTTCCTTCTGCACTCCTCCCGAATCGGTGAGGATCAGCCGGGCGTTCCTCTCCAGGGCAAGCATGTCCAGGTAGCTGACCGGTTCGAGGAGCTTCACGGTCGGCGCAAGTTGGCAACCAAGTTGCTCGATGGCCTGGCTCGTTCGGGGATGGGCGGGGAAGATGATCTCCTCGTCAATCTCGTTGAGGGCCGCCATGATCTGGGCGAGGTTATGCGGGTCGTCGGTGTTGCCGGGGCGGTGAATCGTGACCAAAAGGTAGGATCCCGCTTGGAGGTCGAGGGAGCCGAGGATGTGGGATTTCCTGTCCACGATCTCGATGCTGTCCAGGATTGCGTCGTACATCACGTCGCCAACCTTGGACACGCCTTCGGTGACGCCTTCTCTGGCCAGGTTCTCCCTGGCCGTCTCCGTGGGACAGAAGAGCAGATCGGATAGGTGATCGGTCAACACACGGTTGATCTCCTCTGGCATGCGCCGGTTGTAACTCCGCAGTCCGGCCTCGACGTGGGCCACCGGCAAATGAAGCTTGGCCGCGGCCAAAGCGCCCGCCAGGGTGGAGTTGGTGTCACCATACACTAGGACACAATCGGGTTGTTCCTGGGCCAACGTTTCCTCGATCCTGATCAGCATCTCTCCGGTCTGTCTGCCGTGAGTGGCTGACCCGACCTCCAGGTTGTAGTGCGGTTTGGGAATCCCCAGTTCCTGGAAGAACACCTCTGACATCAGATAGTCGTAGTGCTGGCCAGTATGGATCAGCAGGTGCTGGTGGTGTTTGCGCAACTCCCTGTCCAGAGGGGCTGCCTTGATGAATTGGGGTCGAGCACCCACGATCGAGGCGATTTTCATGATTGCCACTCAGAGATTGCCCACCCCGGCGTAGACAAATCCAAGGTCCTGTGCTCTCTTCTTGTCGAAGACGTTTCGTCCATCGATCAGGACCGGTGTGGCAACCCATTCCCTCACTTCTGCGAGATTCAGGGACCGGTACTCGTCGTGGGCGACCATGACGATGACGCAATCGCTGCCGGCGATCGCTTGTCTGAGAACAATGCTATGCTCGGCGAAATAGGGGTCGTGGATGGTCACCTTTGCTCCGAGAGCGATCAGTCTCTCTACCAAGGGTATGGTGGGTGCATGGCGTGCGTCAGCGGCATTCTCCAGGTAGGCATACCCGAGCACCGTCACCCGCGCCTTGTTGATACCCCTGCCTGCTTCCGCCAGGCCTGCCTCAGCCAGCTCGGCGACGTGGAGCGGCATGCTGTCATTGATCGCTCGGGCCGTCGGTATCAGCCGGGCCTTGAGCTTTCCCTCTGTGCCATGAACCAGAAGCCAGGGATCTTTGGGCGTGCAGTGGCCGCCGACTCCTGCTCCAGGGACGTGCATCGCCCTGTACGGGGACTTGTTGACCAACTGTCGCACTTCATAGACGTCGCAGCCCACGTTCTCGCAGAGCAGAGCTATCTCGTTGGCGAAGGCTATTTGCACGTCGCGATAGGCGTTCTCGGTGGTCTTCACCAGTTCGGCAGTCAAGGCGTCGGTGATGTCTAGATCGGCTTCGACTATGTGCCCGTATAGTGCCCTGGCCAACTCCGCAGCTTGCGGGGTCACGCCGCCTATGACTCTATTGCAAGTCCTGAGATTGCTCAGCAGTTTGCCTGGCATGACGCGCTCCGGACAGTAGGCCAGATAGAAATCGCCATCAGCCTTGAGGCCCGTCATCTGCTCCAGAAGGGGTCTGACGACCTTCGCCATCGTCTGGGGAGCGATGGTGGATTCAATGATCACCAGAGACCCTCGTCGGAGATGGGCCCCCAAGTCACGTAGGGCCCCCCGCAAAGCCTCATAGGCGGGCTTCTTGGATGCGCTGTCAACCGGGGTTTCGACGGCGATGAGGGCAACGTCGGTCTCGCGGCACTCTGCGTAGTCGGTTCCCACCCGCAGTTTGCCTTCCTGGATCACGTCGGTCAGCAGTCGAGCCAACCTCGGCTCGTTCCCGCCGATGGGGCTAATGCCTGCACCAATGTGGGCAGCTTTCGCCTCATTTCGCTCGATTCCCAGTACTTGAAACCCTGCCTCGGCGAGGGTGCAGGCCACGGGGAGGCCGACGTGCCCCAGGCCGATCACCGCCACTCTAGCCTTCTTGTTGTGGATCGCTTCAGCCAGGTTCTCCATGCCTCAGAACTCCATGACCCTGTGCTCCCGGCCTGATTCGACCAGCGCCTGGGCCAGCGCGAGAGCTCTCATCCCATCTTCGCCGGTGACTTCTGGCTGGGCGTCTTCCATTATGGCCTGGACGAAGGATTCGATCTCTATGTACAGAGGTTCCCTCTTCTTGATCCTCAGCTTGATCATATTCCCTTCCCCCACGCCCTTGAGCATCCCCAGTCTGTCCCAATCGCTGTCAACGTATTCGTTCTCGTAGAGGTACAGGTCCTGGGTGAGGTAGTTCACCACAAACATGCCCTTCTCCCCGGTGACGTACAGCTCTCTCACCTTGGTGGGGGTCAGCCAGTTGACGTCGAGTACGCCCACCACTCCGTTGTCAAACCTCAGCAAGCCTGACAGGGAATCCTCGTGATGGGTGTGGATCTCCTGTTCGGTCTCCGCATACACCCGTACCACGTCAGCCTCAGTCAGGTGGTACATCACATCCAGGTCGTGAGTCGCCAGATCGATCACCACCCCCACATCTCGCACCCGATGGGGGAAGGGGCCAAGTCGGCGGACATGTATCTGGAAGCTCTTTCCTAACTGGTCCTCATCCAACCTGCGCTTCAATTCTGTGACGGCCGGATTGAAGCGTTCGACATGTCCCACCATCAGTTTCAGCCCGTGCTCTTGAGCCCGGCGTACTATCTCCTGGGCGTTGGGAAGCGTGTCGGCGATGGGCTTCTCCAACAGCACGTGTAGTCCCCGCTCCATGGCGTCGGATGCGACTTGGTGATGGAGCTTGGTGGGCACAGCGATGGAGACGAGATCGAGCTCCTCCTCGGCCAGCAAGTCTCCGTACTCGGTGTAAGACTTGGTTTTGTAGCGGGAGGCTACCTTCTTCGCGAGCTCACCGTCCACATCGGAGACCGCTACCAGATCCAGGTCCTCCATGTCGTTGTATATCCTGGCGTGGTTCTTGCCCATGGAGCCCACGCCGATCACCGCTGCTCTGATCATAGTTTGGAGACCTCGCTGACTATCTTGACTAACTCCTCCTGCGTGAGAGCTGGGTGGACGGGCACGGACAGGACCTCCTGGCTCATCCTCTCCGAGACAGGCAGGGAATCCTTGAAACCGAGTTGACGATATAGCGGCTGCTCATGAACTGGTAGGGGGTAGTACACCCTGGCCCCGACGCCCCCCTCCGCCAGCTCTTGTAGTGCTTGATCGCGATCTCCCTTGACCCGGACGGTGTACTGGTGGTAGACATGCACGTATCCCTGCATCACTTGAGGCGTGATGACGTTATTCAGGCGCTCCGTGAGGAAGGCGGCGTTTTCAATGCGCTTGCGGGTCCACTTTCCCAGTTTTCCCAACTGAGCCAATCCTAGTGCCGCTTGTAGGTCAGTCATCCTGAAGTTGTAGCCGGGTGATTCGTGCCGATAGAGCTGGCTCTGGCCGTGGTTCCGAATCAACCGTGCCCGCTCGGCTATCTCATCATCGTCGGTGGTGATCATCCCTCCCTCGCCAGTCGTCATGTTCTTGCTGGGATAGAACGAGAAGCATCCGGTGCCAAAACTACCCACTCTCTTGCCGTCTATCGAGGCTCCGTGTGCCTGACACGCATCCTCGACGACGATGAGTCCATGCCTGTCGGCGATCTCCATGATCCTTCCCATGTCACAGGGGTTGCCGTAGAGGTGCACGGGCAGGATGGCCTTGGTGTACTGGGTTACCTTCTGCTCGATGAGGTCGGGATCTATATTGTAGGAGCTTTCGTCTATGTCCGCGAAGACCGGCCTGGCCCCAGTAAACAGGATGGAGTTCGCGGAGGCGATGAAGGTGAAGGGGGTGGTGATCACCTCGTCACCAATGCCGATGCGGTGCGCCAGAAGCGCCGTTAGCAAGGCGGTCGTTCCGGAGGAGGTGGCGATGGCGTGTCTGACACCACAGAGGGCTGCAAACCGCTCCTCGAACTCTTGGACTCTTGGCCCCTGCGCTAACTGTCCTGACTCCAGGACCGCGATGACGGCTTGCTTCTCCTCTTCTCCGATCAAAGGGCTAGCTATGGGAATCATCCTCTACCTCGCTGAGGTCGGCCACGGGTATGCTGTACGACACCTCACAACGGGGGCACCACATCTCCGCGACGTCTTGTTGTGCCTGTCTTTCCGTGAGCTTTCTGCCGCACTTGCAAACAAAGCCGACCAACCTTGCTGGGTTACCCCGAACCATCCCATGATCTGGTACATCTTTGGTGACCACCGCGCCGGCCCCGATCATGGCGAACGTGCCCACGACCACCCCAGGCAAGACGACCGCGCCAGCCCCCACGGAGGCCCCACGTTTGATCGTGATCGGATCTGCTTGCCAGTCCTCGTCCACCTTCAAGTTGCCAGCAGGTGTGATGGATCTGGGATACTTGTCATTGGTGAGACACGCACCAGGGCCAATAAAGACGCCGTCCTCTATGGTGACCCCGTGGTAGATCGATGCCCCGTTCTGGATCTTGACCTTGTTCCCGACGATGACATCGAAGTCGACATACACCCCCTTTCCGATGATGCAGTGGGCTCCTACCTTGGCGTTTTCTCTTATCTGAGCGTGATGCCAGACCTTGGTACCCTTCCCGATCTGGGCTTGGCCGGACACTTCTGCGGTTTGATGGATGGTCGCTGCTTTCATGCTCACCCGTTCCTGCTCAGGGTTGGCCAACTTGGCCGCGTACCCGGCCCCAGGCAAGCCTGGCTAGCTGGCGGTAGAGCATCCAGTCTGAACTCTGCGGCACAATGACCTTGGCCAACGAATTGCCCGAGAGCTTGATGTACAACCACAAACGCACCGCGAAGGTGATGCCGTAGCCGATCGTCGTTGCCCACGCAGCACCAACAGTACCATACTTGGGAATCCAGACCAGGTTCAAGGCCACCTGAATCGCAACCCCAGTCGCCCCTACGTACGTGTTCAGCAGTGGCTTGCCTCGGCCGGCGATGTCGTTGGCCAGTATGCGCCCTGCGCTCAGAAAGACGATCCCTGGGAGCAGGATCCGGAACAACTGAACCGTCGGCAGATACTCCTCCGAATAGAGCAGGACTACGATCCATTGACTCACGAGGAAGAGAACGGCTGCACCGATGGCAGTGATCCAGAGGATGTTCCTGCTGACGAGGGGGGTGAACGTCTTTCGCTGTTGCTCGTCCTTTTCAGCGGCGACCGTGGGGAACAGTACCGTGCTTGCCGATTCTGAGACGAACCACAGTTTCTCGGCCAATACGACCGCCACAGAGTAGAACCCTACCGCGCTAACTGGAAGAAAGGCGCCGAGCATGAATATCTCTATACGATAATTGAGGAAGCCCACGATGTTCCCCAGATGAGCCTTGACTCCATAGCGCAGAACATCTCGTATGTACGCGGGACTAGGTCGAAAGCGCACTCCTCCTGCGATCTTCCTGACCCATGGGAATAGCAGGACGCAAAGCAGCGCCGAACTGAGTATGCTCGCCCATATTGCCCCAGCAACGCCCAACCCGAGGCTCACTGTGGTGATGAGCAGGATGAGCAGGAACAGCAGCTTCTGGAGCACGGAGATCGCATTAAACTCCTTGATGCGTCTGGCCCCCAACAGTATCTGGTTGATGTATTGCTGACTGAACAGATACACAGGAACCAGCAGCAGCGCCAGGCCTAGATATGACGGAGCAACATCGGGGAAGATTCGACCCTGAAGAACGACAAGCGCGAGCAGTCCTAGCAGAGTGGCTGCGGCTCCGATGATTGCGGTCAGGATGACGTTGTTTCCAAGGACCTCCTTCAGCGGGTACTTGTCCTGAGCAACGTAGTATACGGTCGCTGGACCGATGCCTAGGTTGGTCAAGGTAAGGATCAGAAGAGGGAACAGGGTAGCGAGAGTGTAGATCCCCGTGCCGTCTGGTCCCAGGGCACGGGCGATGACAACTGACGAGAGGAGAGCCAGACCGAAGCCAATGACTCTAGCCACCAGGGTAAGTGCAGTATCTCTCGCAAAAGCCGCTGCTTTCATAGGTAGCCGAGAGCCCTCAGCCGCCTCTCGATCTCCGCTTGCTCGTCATCTGTGTAGACGGCCGAGCCTTCCTGCACAGGCTCTTTTGACTCTACGGGCTCGTGCACGGCACGCTGCCCATGGGGTAGTGAGTCCGGCTCGAAGATCTCTCTCAGGACCCTTCCATCGCAGTCGTCGGGAACAGGGCATCCCAGATAGTGTAGGACTGTGGGCATTACGTCCAGGAGGGAAGGGTAGCTGGGTAGCATTTTGCCAGACTCGATCTCGTCTCCACAAGCGACGAAGATCCCTTCCCGGTGATGGCATCCACGGATCTGATCTCTTGGGGTAACATAATCGTCGGCAAAGAAGGCGTTGGTTATGTTGTAGCCATCATGCAGATCTAGAATGATGTCGGGAGCCTGCTCCACGTAAGGCCCTTGATACAACTCCTCCCGGCGGTAGGCGCGTCGCACGATGTGTGCCCCCGTCTGGGGATCACCCAGGCTGGACAGCTTCTCGATCAGTTCGTCGCATAGTCTGTCACGAGATGGGGGATCCAGATTCATGATCTTGATGGCCTTGTTCTCCGTCGCATACATCTGATACGCCGATGCCTTGGTCTGTTCCCAATCCACCTCATACCCAACGTCATCGCTGGCCGGAACATGGGCTTGCACACTTCGAGGGGTCCATCTCTTCAGAGCGTTCCACCACCGTCTGGGAACCAGCTTGCGCATCTTGTGCCCGGTGATGCCCAGTCCGAGGAGGAACCGCGAGACATCTGAGGGATGCAGGTAGATCTCGGCTAACTCCGCTCGACCTTCCAGTTCCCCGATCTCTTCCCAGCGTGACATCTCTGTGGTCTGTCCTTTCCTGATGGACATGTACCCCTCATCAATCAGCCACTTGCTGATGTGGAAGTCCCTGTGCTGTCCCTGTAACCCGTGGTCCGATATCAGGAAGATCGCAGCATCGGGAAAGGCTTTCACGATCTCGCCAACGCAGGCATCTAGATGACGGTAGCACTCCTGAACCGTGTCGTGATTCTGCCAGAAATGATGCTGGATCACGTCCGTGGCCCTGAACATCATCATGGCGAAATCCCAGTGCTCACGTCTTAGCAGTGCGATGAAGGCGCTCTTGTGTTTCTCAGTCACCCCCTGCATGTCTTCCATTAGCTTTCGACCGGAGAGGTGAGCGCGGGAATTGATCCGATAACCGCCTGTGACCCGATCGAGGAACACGTTCACTTCCGGCGGCGAGGTGAACTGGGCGCCCGCCGGCGTGAGCATGCCGCTCACCACGATGCCATCAATCTCCGCCGGCGGATAGGTTCCGGGCACGTTGATCACGATGCTCCGCTTGCCGTGTTGACTGAGCAGCTCCCACAACGTGGGCGAGTGGATGTCCTGGCTGTTCGTGAGTCGCCGTTCCCCTTCGGCGAACCGGAAGAAGTCGAAAACGCCATGTTTGCCCGGATTCTTGCCGGTCATGAAGGACGGCCAGGCGGGGATGGTGGAGTAGGGGATCGTGCTCAGGAGCCGCCCTGTAGTGCCCTTGTTGACCAGATCCGATATATGCGGCAACTGCCCATCCTCCAGCAGAGGGTCCATCACGTCGAAGGTAGCCCCGTCCAAGCCGATGACAATGACTCGCTGCTTCATGGCCCGCGCTCGTTGAGAAGCTTAGATAGGGGTCTCGGGGAGACCCTGAGGTCCGCGATCCAATTGTAGATTAGCAGACCCGCCTTGTCAAGAAAAGGGGAGGCCTAGACTGGAGGGAAGAGGGTACCGCTACGGACACGTGATTCCCATGCCAGGAGGGGTTCAGTGGGCTGGGCTCGGCGCTCAGTGCTTCTGCGCCAGTTGC
Source organism: Chloroflexota bacterium (assembly GCA_030613785.1). GTDB lineage: Bacteria > Chloroflexota > Anaerolineae > UBA7937 > B3-Chlor > JAUWLF01. The sequence continues at coordinate 8,642 of JAUWLF010000030.1, forward strand.
CGGTAGATGTCGAGGATGCGGGATGCTATGCGGTCATAACCGTAGTTCTGGGTGGCATACCCTCTGATCTCTTCGGCGTCAAACCTGTGTTCGCCACTCAGGACCTCGTGGAGGGCCTCTGAGAGGGCAATATCGTCTTCCGGCGGCACCAGAAGGCCCGTTTGCGAGTTCACTATGTCTTCCGGCCCTCCGCATCTCGTCGCGACCACCGGTTTTCCGCAGGCCATGGCCTCGATGAGCACCACTCCAAAACCCTCACTGAGGCTGGGCAGCACCAGGACGTCACAGGCGTTCATCCAGAGAGGGATCTCCGCATGGGGTCTCTGGCCTGCGAAGGTCGTTGAATCTGCAATTCCCAGTTCATCAGCCAGTAGCTTGGCCGCTCCCATGTAGTCGCCATCGCCGACGAGCAGAACCTCGATGGCTCGCGGAGAAGTCCCTGCCAACCGTGCCGCAGCCTTCAGCAAGTAGTCTATCCCCTTGGACCTCTGGATGCCGCCCACGTACAGTATCCTGGAGGCATCGCCTCCGAGTTTCGGGCTGTCCGAGGCCTCTGCTCTTGGCAGAGGCGCGAACTTGGTCACATCGACGCCATTGGGAATGACACTGATCTTCTCTCCGTTCGCCCCGTATTCCTCGACTACCTCCCGCCGCAAAGCGTCGCTGACGGCGATGACGCGGTCGGAGTTGGACAGCGCCCACAAACCCAACCTCCGCCCCAAGAGGCGCTTGAAGTAGACTGTCACATCGCCACCGTGGATGGTTATGACCACAGGGCGCTTGAGGGCTTTGCCCAGGAGGACGGCGGCGAAACCGTCGGGATAGACGGTGTGGGCGTGGAGCAGGTCGAAGGGGAAGGCCGTTGCTAGCTCCGCGGCGAATCTGCGCAAGGACAAGTAGAAGGAGAATCCGAGTGCGGGAAAGAGCAGATTCCTCGGCAGGACGAGGGCTCGAGGTCGGAAAACCTCTATGCCATCCCTGAGCTCGTGAAGCGGTATCCTGCTGTAGGCGTACCATCTCTTGAAGAGCTTCAACGGAGGAAACCAAGGAGTGGGCGAGGCCACCTTGATCTGGCAGTGCTTGGAGAGCTCCTTCACCTCTTCCTCGACGAAGATGCCCAGAACGGGACCCGAAGGCCGGGGGTACAGGCGAGAGACCACAAGGACCTTCAACCTATGCTCGTGCATCGGCCTGACGCTTTCTGTGGAGGTTGATCACTGCCAAACTCAATCCGAAATGGATCCACATCGGCGTGAAGTGGATGGCACTGCTGGGCGACAAGGAGCCAAAGGTGTATCCGACCAGAGCGGCGAAGAGACTGGCCCCCGCGTAGGCGAGAGTTCTGTCCTGCGATGTGATTGCGACCCGGAAGAGATTGTACAGAAGCGCGGCATAGAAGAGCAGGTAACCTACGAAGACGAAGACGCCTCCATTGACCAAGACCTCCATCCACCAGTTGTGCAGATTGGAGACCCGCTCCAGTCCTGGCATCTGCCGAAGATGGTACTCGGCGTTGCCGGGACCCACGCCCAGAAGATGGGACTCCCACAGGGTCGCCAATCCGCCTTGGATCAGGTTGATGCGTGACCCACCCGACCCAGTGCCCGCCGCGACCTCGGTTTCCAGGGTGTCGAAGCGCCAGTGCTGAACTCCTATCTCAGGCAATGGCAACACAGGCAGCCAGGCGCGCATGCCCAGGCATATCGCCAGGCCTACGCCGAAGAGGATCGTAGTGCCCTGAACCACCTGTCGCGATCTGATGGTCATCCCCGGCCTGAGAGCAGTGACCAGCAATAGACTGGGAACCATGAGAGCGAAGGCGAGGAGATTGGTTCTCGACCCGGTGTACAGAAGGCAGATGGCGGATAGCAAGGCACAGACAGCCGCTGCCAAGACTGTCGACACCCGCCGCGTGCAGAAAGGCGCGGTCAGCAAGAAGGGAAGCCACAGCGCGATGTAGGTTGCGAAGTCGTTTTGGTTGTGGAAGAAGGAGGTCACGGCCCACTGCACACGTTCCATTCTGCCAATCAGCCCAGATGTGGGGAGCCGGAAGTCGGTGGCAGCTTCGGCGATACCGATACCGATGGCCACGACAAAGATCAGAAGCAGCATGACCAGCACTATGCGCAATGTCCTCGCGCTGTTGACCGCCAGCACTGTGCCTATGCTCAAGGAGGCCATCATCGCCAGGAAGATGGAGTACTTGAGACCTGCTGCCTCGTCAGCCGCCCAGGTTAGTGAGAGGAGAGCCCAGGCAACCCAGAAGCCGAGGAAGAGGAGAAAACCGCGCACGTGCAGGTTCGACGGTAAGTTGCGATGGAGCAGGAACCAGACGGCGGTTCCCAGGCAGAGGAGGACGTAGAGAATCCTGAAGACGGAGAGAGTCCTGAAGCCAGGCCAGGCGGCCACAGACCCAACGATGGCCGCCGGCAGCATGATCAGGAAGCCCCAGCGGAGCAGTTCGAGAAAGGTGATCCGTGAGTCGAATCGTCGCATCTACTCTATTCGCTGCTTCTGGTTTCCAAACGGACGTTGGTCTCTTGCAATGTGCATAGGTGAGGCGAAGTCGTCTTGAATAGCACTCAACGGCATTCAGCTTCCGCGAAGCGGAGATGTGGTTGTGCTAGATAACCTCGCGGGAGTGACGGCGTCTGAATGAATCCCAAACCAGAGAGAGTCCCAGCATCACGGCGGTCAAGGCGCTTATTGTCCATCCGAGTTTGAAGGATAGTGGATCAAAAACGAACTCAATGGTGTGCTGGCCTTCGGTCAACTCCACCGCTCGGAATATGTAGTCTGCCTTGTACACATCCTGGGCCTCGCTATCGACAAAGGTCTTCCAGCCTGCGTAATGTAGATCAGTGAGAATCAGAAAACCATCTGCTGCCGCATCAACCTCAATGACCACCTTGTTGGGTGTGTAGTCCACGATCCTTGCGGAGGAGTCGGTTGCGGAGCGGTCGGTCACCATGGGGAGCCGCGAAGGTTCCTGCTCCAGGATTACGTAGGCGCCAGGGTCAAACCGCTCGCTGGTCAACTCGGTGAAGATGTCCTCCTTGTCCGGCAGAACCTTGAAGTCATGCACGACGAAAGCCCGGGGCAGAACATCCATATTCTCGTAGATCTTGATCTCGTCGTCGTAGACCAACTCGATGTCTTGATGAGCATCGTCATACTCGAGCAGTTCCTGACCGACCTCGGGGTTGGCCAGGATGTACTTGACGTTCAGGAGATCGAGTAGCTTGGAAGAGAGAGACTCGACCCTTCCCAGGGACCGAACGAGTCTTTCCCCGGACAGGTTGGGCTCGACTAGATTGAGAAACTCCCGGTACCGGTCAGGCATCAGAGACGCGTATTCTTGTGCGTCAGAAATGCCGTATGCCACTGCCGTATTGGGCGGCAGCGGTTTTCGTCCACCACTCATCCTTATGATCCTGAAGACATCAGAGTCCCTCTTCAAGAACCGGGTTGCTTCCGTTTCAAAGAACAGGTCCTCGGTTCTCTGCGGCGGATGGAACTTCCACCCGAAACTGAGCAGGTCCACCGCGATTAGGAGGATGGCGAGAAACCCACAGAGGTGCACTTCCATGTTCCTTCGCAGACGGAGTAGCAGCAGTGCGCCAGAGGCCAGCAGCAGCGCAGCAAGACACGCCAGGTTGGCGCTATTGTACAGACACCATTCTCGCAGGAAGCTGGGATCATCACTTCCAGCGCAGACAGATCTCGCAACTATGGCAGCCGCAAGGGCCGCCACTCCAATGGCTAGGACGATCTTACTCATCCTACGCATGCTCGATCTGCTCTTTCGTGTGACCTCCTCTGTCAGCGAATGGGAGCCCCATGCCGCCAAGACAGAGAGGGCAAGAGCATACAGGACTTTTACCTCCATGGGCCGCCCAGCCCTGAAGATCGGCAGAAAACACAGGACCCGGTGGATGATGCTCGGAAAAGTGAGGAAGAGGCTGAGTGAGAGAGCAGCCAAGCCTGCGAAGAAGAGCACATACCTATTCCTCTTGAAGACCAGGGCCCAGACACCCAGAAGCAATGGCAGTATCCCGGCGTAAATGCTAGGACGCGCGTAGTTGGCTGGGATATCTTCGCCCCATGCCGGAATAACTTGGGTGCAGCGGAGCCAGATGGGATCCACGGGGTTGCAGAGGATATCTGGAACGAGGGCCGTCGCCAATGAGAGCGGAGATCTGCCTGTGTCGGGAAGGTCTTCGTAGCTCCAGTATGCGCGCTCGGAGGTGAGACTTGCCTCATACCCAGGGATAAGCTGAACGGCTGCCAGAAGAACGCCCAATCCGATAGCAGCCACGACGACCGTGATCGTCTTTGCTGCTGTCGTGAGACCACGTTCGCTGATCCCAAGAGCGAAGGTCATGGCCGAGTAGAAACCTAGGGCAAGGATTATGAAGGCAAAGACGATAGGCCTGCCTGCCAGAAGGCACATGCCGACACCAAACGCGACAAGGATGGCATAGCCCCAATTCCTCTCCCTCCAGTACTTCTCGAAGCTGAAGAAGAGCAGGGGAGCCCACGCCGCGGCAGAGATGCGTGTCGGCCAACCTAGGTTCACCAAGAAATAGCCTGAGAGCTGGAAACTCACTGCGCCGATGAGAGAGCTGATTCTGTTGAGTTCAATGGTGCGCAGGTATAAGTACATGAAAATGCCGGCGAGACAGAGATGCAGAAAGGCCGACAAGTCAAATCCTCTCAGGGGTCCTACCAGAATGTAGACTAGGTTGGGGGGGTAGAGGAGCCCGCCGCTTGGTGCGTTGGCGATATGCCGACTGCCCACGAAAGGAGCACCGGCCATGGAATATGGATTCCAAAGTGGGAACTGTCCACCTCTCACCATTTCGGTGGCGACAACCGCCTGGGGATAGAAGCCCCAGGGTATGTCGATTGTGCGGTTGGTAGGTCGCTGTAGCAACTCCTCGTTGGCGTAGGCTTTCCAGGGCGGGAAACGTGCCAGGTTGTCACCGACCAAGGCCTGGTCAGTGAACAGGACATTGGCAAAAAAGATGAGTGGTAGTAGTAGGAGGATGAGGATTGAGATTAGGTCACGGTGGAGTTCAGGGATAGAACTCAGCATCCGTCGGCTAGTGCTGAAGTCTACGCACCGGCGCAAACTGATCTTCATCGCACCATCTTTCCGATAGGCCAGTAGCTACTCCGTGGCCGTGTTCCCTCGACTCTGATCTCGATCCCTTGCGAGGCCGGTGTGTGGATGCTGGAAGAAGACGTACACAGCATATGATAGCCAAAGTCTTATCGCGAAGCAAGCAGCATACGTGGTTTGATCATCGGTTCTGGTGCTGTCGTTGGCAGGAGTGGAACAGGGAGTGGGGATCCGGGGGAGCGGTAGCAACAGCGTGACAACAAGAAAGAGAGGCTTCCAAGCGAACCACTGCCTGGAAGCCTCTGCTGTTAGTCTTCCCTATCCGAACGCCGGGCGACGGTCACTCCGCTAGAGCATTGTAGATGCTGTGGTATATGTATCCTGTCCCTTTGATGTGGTCCTGGGAAAGGCCTACGATGCCTACTGGGTTGGTGGTCGTCATGATGACGGTGCCTGCCCAGTTGTTCCCCAGGCTGTTGAATGTGGAAGCCGGGACATCCGCATCATACCTGGTGTTGTAGCCATGAGAGGAGTTTGCAGGTATTACGTCGATGAACTGTAGTTGAAGTGTGCCGTCGGAAAGGTACCAATTGTGGTAGACGGTAGCAGCGCTGCTGGGATCGAGGTTCTGGACGACCAGGCCAGAATAGCCCGTCCATTTGCCGCCGCTCTTCGTGCGATACTCTCTCGGAAACGTGAGGCTGCTCGCGCCATCCGGTATGCCGTTATACGCGCCTGCCAAACCGTCGCTGGGATAACGCAAGTTCGTGCATACGCCCACGATCGAGTCAGTGGAACTGACAATCGCCGAGCCAAGGAACCTGGTCCCTAGCGGATCGAAGGTGGAAGCAGGCACGTCGGCACCGTACCTGGTACTGTAGCCGTGTGAAGAGAGCGCAGGGATTGTATCACTGAATGTGAGCAATGGCGCTCCGCCGGCACGGTCGTAGTATGAGTGGAACACATCGATCGGGTAATTGTTCATGTTCTGTACTATGATCGACGACCAGTCGGATTGGCTTCTCCACAGGCCCCCAAAATTCCGTCTCCTGACCAGCGGAAAGTAGATCTCCGTATCGCTGCCGGGGACGAAGGAGTTGGAGGCATTGGCATAGCCAAACCTGTAGTGAACCACGACTACTCCGGCGATGTCGCCGGTGGATGTGACGGCCAAGCTACCGAACCAGGGAGACGGCGTGTCGACTTGGGCCGGGATATTAGCGTTCAGAGTGGGATCCCACAAGTCATAGCTCTCCTGCGAATCTGCCTGAATCGTGTCTGCAAAGGGACTGCCGGTAATGACGTTGCCGTCCCTATCCCGGTACGTCATGGACACGTCACAGTCAACTGTGTCGACGCACTGTATGGTCACGATGGATTTGTGGTGCGGGGTCTTCAGAACATACGGGAAGAAGATGTCGGTAGCACCTTCCGAATACCCCGAATATGACGCACCGCTCCACCCATCCCCTTTGGGAACATTGCGCCAGAACAACTCTGCAATAGACGCCAGTTCGCGATCAGAATACAACACCATGGAGCCCAACCAGTCATTGCCCAGGCCGGAACCCGAGGCAGGGAAGCTGGTATTCCCGAGCGGGTCGATGGTTCCCCCGACGCTCGAATCCTCGTTTCCATCCTGATCGATGTAGCTCGCCACCACGTTGGCGTCCTCGGTCCCATGGAGGTTCATGACCCATATGTCGCTGCTGCCCTGACCAACTCCCTGCGTGGGAAAGACTGCCAGGACCACTGAAGAGACCAGCATCACAGCCAGGACTGCCACCATAGTTCCTACCACTTTGACTTTCACGACTCACTCTCCTTTCAAGCCAAGACCCGACGTAATCAAGACCTCTGATTCCCGCTTTGTTCTCAGTATAACTGGTGCAATTTACGAAGTCAATAGCCCTTTTGGGTAGTTCTGGCAGAGTCTGTGCTCGTGGGGACTGCTGTTCGCTCTGAGTGGTTGCTGCGCCTACGTCGCGGCTTCCCAATGTGAGCTCCCCGCCCCCGTCCCGGAGGCGGTGGGAGGGACTCATCACCCGCAAATCGGTTACTCCGCCACGGTGATGGTGTCCAACAGTACTGTGTCGTCAACGGCTCTCTGGCCATTCTCTTCCCCCACCAGCAGACGCTCTCCTGTTTCCCAATAGTACACGCCAACCTTGAAGGTGTGCTCACCAGGCGGGATGTCGGGAGGCAGGTGCAACTGGAACTCCTGTTTCACTACCACTCCCGGTTCCCAGATTGAGGTGGAATGGCCATCGTGTTCTAGCAGCGTGTCCTCCTGGACCCAGAGGCCTCCGTCCGGATCTGTCAAGTGAACGAAGGCGGTATAGTCAGTCCCTGTCCACGGTGGCCAGCCCCTGCCACCACAGGGTTAGCTCCACCGTGTCGTCAGCGCTTGCGGTTGTGGGGTCGAGGTCATAGCCCAGAAAGGCCAGACGCAGGCCCAGGCTTCGAAACAACGGATGCTGGATATCTTCGTCCAAGGGACGGGAAAGCAGGTCTAGTCTACGCCCCGCCTGCGCATGGTCTGGCGTGATCCTGACCGCCTCTTGAACCTCGTGCCGATCACCAGCTCGATGTTCTTCTCCACTGCCCCACTGCCCACCACCAGTACCTCTTCCGCTTTGACCTTCCCCCTTAGGGTCTAGGAGCCGTACAGCCCCTCCCAATTATCCTCCAGGTACTCTATCAGTTCATTCTGCTTGTCAGTGTCTCCCTGGCCCTTCATCCGGCTCAATCGTAACAGACCCCGGTGTTTCTCAGCCTCTCCGGCTCGCAGCAGCCTCAGCAGTTCCCCGATCAGCTTCTCCTCCCTCCGCAGAGCTTGCCTCAACTTCCTGTGGTACTGCCACCAATCCAGTTGGCAAACGGCCTTCTTCCAGCCGCTTCACACTTAGCCCTTCCTGTGCTCTACTTATTTTGAGAGTCTCTTTGACTCTCAGCATGTGGGCTCACCTCCCCCTCTTGAAGGGTTGTTGGTTGAACTAGATGAGCCTACTGCTTTGCCCCTCTCAGTCAAGAACCACAACTGGCACACAGCCCAATCTGTTTCGCTGACTTGATATCTCCAGGACTCGGTGGTACCATTGGTGAAGGTTGAGACGAGCCATCCCGTGTCGGGTCAGGCGAATGGACGCTCCTGGCCGAACTGCGATGTCAGGCGGCCATTTGACTAGGACGTGCCACGTGCTTCGAATATGGATAGCTGGGCCAAAAGGGGGAGATTGTGATGAACCACTCAAGGTGCTTGGCAAACTCGTTCGTGTTCGGGGTCTTGCTACTCTTGACTTGGCCTCAGAGTGCTCATGCCTATCTTGATCCCGGAACCGGCAGCTATGTCCTCCAACTGATCATAGCCGGTCTCGTCGGGGGTGCTCTTGGAGTCAAGATCTACTGGAAAAGGATCAAGGCGTTCCTGTTTAGATCCTCTTCAAGGGAACAAGACGGAGAAGATGCTGGCAGCTAACGGAGTCGTTCCAAGCTCCTTCCGGGACCCAAGCGGGTTCTGCTTTTTCGAAGATGGTTCACTCTATCGCCAGGTGAACTTGATCTACAAAGAGAACTACGATCATCTCATTGACTCGGGCCTCTATCGGAACCTTGTAGATTCAGGATTACTGGTTGCGCACGAGGAGGTTGCCGCTGATTATGCCAGAACCGGCGATGCTTACAAGATACTCAAGCCTGAGATGATACCTTTCATATCTTATCCATATGAGTGGTGCTTTGGCCAGCTGAAGGACGCGGCTCTGGCTACGCTTGAGACTCAGAAGAGAGCACTTGATTTCGGGATGACGCTAAAAGACAGCAGTGCCTACAACATCCAGTTCATGGGAGGGAGACCAGTACTTGTCGACACGCTTTCTTTTGAGGAATATCGCGAAGGGCAGACTTGGGTTGGCTACAGGCAGTTCTGTCAACACTTCCTTGCGCCTCTAGCGCTGATGAGTTACAGGGATATTCGGCTGAACCAACTGCTTCGAGTATACTTGGATGGAACCCCCTTGGATTTGGCGAGTTCGCTTCTTCCCCGTCGCACCTGGTTGCGTTTCCCCTTGCTGTCTCACATCCATCTTCATGCCAGAAGTCAAAAGCACTTCGCTGACAGGACGGTCAATACCAGAGGGCGTCAAATGAGCAAGCTAGGTTTTGCGGGTCTAATCGACAGCTTGCGGTCCAGCGTCAAGAAACTACACTGGCGACCTAAGGGTACGGAATGGGCTCAGTATTACGAGAACACGAGTTATTCAAGAGATGCCCTCCAAGAGAAGACACAACTTGTGGCTGAATTCCTGGCCGAGACCAATCCAGACATGGTTTGGGATCTGGGCGCAAACATGGGCTTGTTCAGCCGTATTGCCAGCGACCAGGGAATACGAACCATCTCGTTCGATGTCGATCCTGCCGCTGTCGAGAGGAACTATCTCGAATGCGTTGAAAAGGGTGAAACCAATATCCTGCCCCTCCTGCTCGACTTGACCAACCCCAGTCCCGGTATCGGCTGGGAGAATGATGAAAGAACGTCCATCCTAGAACGGGGTCCTGCGGACACGGCCCTTGCGCTGGCGTTGGTTCATCATCTGGCCATCTCCAACAATCTCCCACTGAGAAACATTGCCCGCTTCTTCAACAGGATCTGCAATTCCCTCATAATCGAATTCGTTCCCAAGAGTGATGCCCAGGTCCAAAGGCTGCTCTCAAGCAGAGAAGACGTTTTCCCCAACTACACACAGCAGGCTTTCGAGCACGAGTTGGGACGGCACTTCACAATACGGAAGTCTGCAAGAATCACAGACTCGACGAGAACGCTGTATCTAATGACAGGAAGGCACGCTGAGTCTTGAGAAGAGCGATAATTGCCCATCCTTTCCTCTTCGCACTCTATCCCATCCTGTTCCTCTACGCCTACAACGTAGACTTCGCGCAACTGAGGGATACTGTTCTCCCGATGGCAGTTGCCATTGCCTCTGCCGTCGTTCTGTTCTTGTCGCTGAGCATCGTCTTGAAAGACAAGGAGAAGGCAGGTCTGTTGACCTCCCTTCTTGTGCTGCTTGTTTTCTCCTATGGGCATCTTGCTGATGCGACGGAGGGTTTTCGACTCGCTCTAGGTGCGTTCGTCATTGACTCGGACGCCGTTCTTTTTCCTCTTTGCGGTATCCTCTTTGCTCTTGCAACCTACTATCTCGTGCGGACGCGCAAGAATATGCGAACCGCCACGAACATCCTGAACGTCGTCGCTGTGGCTTTAGTTGCCTTGTCTCTGTTCACCGTCCTGTCGTATGAGCTAAGGAGAAGCGCGTACTCCGGTGGCAGGAGCGCAGGGGAAATGGAAGACAATCCAGAGGCCCTGGCGGAGGTAGATACGCTTCCCGATATCTACTACATTATCTTGGATGCATACGCGGGCCCAACTGCTCTCGACGAGATCTGGGACTATGATAATCACGAATTCACTGACTTCCTGACGCAAAATGGCTTCTATGTCGCCGCTGACAGCCGAAGCAACTATGTGATGACCTTTCTATCGTTGTCATCATCCTTGAATATGGAATACATCAACTACCTGAGTGACTTGCTGGGGGCGGAGTCCAAGAATCGCCAGTTGCCGTATGAGATGATCCAGGACAGTGAAGTGGTGCGCTTTCTGAAATCCAGAGGCTACAAGTTCATCCATTTCCAATCTGGCTGGGGGCCAACAGCTCGCAACGACCACGCGGATTGGGATGTGCAGTGTGGCAGATTCAACGAGTTCACCATGGTGCTACTTCAGACAACTATGCTAAGGCCACTAACGCGAGATCTTGTTTCATCTGACCGCAGGCAAGTAGTGCTGTGCACTTTCTCCACACTCCCCGAAGTGCAGCACAGGATCGAAGCGCCTCGCTTCGTTTTCGCCCATATCCTTGTTCCCCATCCCCCTTTCTTGTTTGGTCCAAACGGTGAGCCGCTTGACACTGAACCACAGTTCGTCAGGGGCCCGGAGGCATGGCAACGACATTATCTGGGTCAGCTGGAGTTCGTCAACAAACAGGTTCAGACCATGGTTGAGACGATATTGTCGGAAGCAGAGATTCCCCCAATCATCATTCTGCAAGCGGATCACGGCTCGAAATCGGTCAACTGGCATGAATCTAGGATAATGGTTTACAGGGAAAGGACGGGAATACTCAACGCCTACCACTTGCCCCACAACGCTGAAGATCCGCTGTATGACTCAATAACGCCTGTGAATACTTTTCGACTGGTCTTCAACCTCTATTTGAATACAAGTCATGATCTGTTGGAGGATAGGACGTACTACTCTACCGCCAAGAATCCCTACAAATTCAATGACATAACTGTCAGAGTCACTGGTCACTGATCTCAAACTCCTTCCGGAATTGGTTGATACAGAGCACTAGGGGCCAGGTCCAAGATGACAGGCCCACGTACCAAGAACAGCTCCTTCTGTCCCCAGGCCCAGACAGCTATCCCCGGCGGCCAGCAGGGGGCATGAAGCGTCACCGATAGAGGCGTGGACCACATCCTTGGGCTTCTCGAGGACCCTCGGGCCCCGCCCATCTCTTTCCAAGACTTCATGCGCTCACGACTATGGTTTCCAACAGTATTGTGTCGTCAGCGGCTCTCTGACCGTTCTCTTCCCACACCAGCAGACGCTCTCCTGTTTGCCAGTAGTACACGCCAACCTTGAAGGTGTACTCACCAGGCGGGATGTCGGGAGGCAGGTGCAACTGGAACTCCTGTTTCACTACTGCTCCCGGTTCCCAGATTGACGTGGAATGGCCATCGTGTTCTAGCAGCGTGTCCTCCTGGACCCAGAGGCGGCCGTCCGGAGCTGTCAAGTGAACGAAAGCGGTATAGTCTGTGTCCATGGTGGCCAGCCCCTGCCACCACAGGGTTAGGTCCAGTGTGTCGCCAGCGCTTACGGTTATGGCGTGCAGCTCATAGCCCAGAAAGGCGAGATGAAGGCCCAGGCTTCGAAACAACGGATGCCGGATATCTTCGTCCAAGGGACGGGAAAGCAGGTCTAGTCTACGCCCTGCCTGCGCATGGTCTGGCGTGATTCTGACCGCTTCCTGGTAAGCTGAAACAGCTTCCTCAACGCTTCCCATGCCCAGGTAGGTTTCGCCTAGTAGGAAATGCAGATGCGCGTTCCCCTGCTCCATGTCCAAAGCCCGCTGGTAGGCGGCCAGCGCCTGCGCAGGTTCATTCTGGGCACGATAGGTGTTGCCCAGTCTCATGTGTGCCCGCCAGTTACTGGGATCGATTCTTAGTACGTCCTCGTAGGCCGCTATCGCCTCTTCCAGACTCCCCACGTGCTCGTAGGTAAGTCCGAGATCCCAGTAGGGCTCCCAGGTCCAGTATGGGTTAGCGTGGCTGGGATCCAGTTGCAGCGCTCTCTCATAGTCTGCAGCAACCTGGCTGGCCAGGTCAGCCTGTGATGCCGCTTCTGCAAGCTTCCCCATCTGGAGATAGACCTCCGCCAGAGCCAGGTGCAGGTCGAAGCGGCCCACCGGCCTGGGTTGAATCAGAGCCAGCGTCTCCAGGACAGAGGCTGTATCCTCCAGCAGATCCCCATGGGGATCCACCAGTCTGACCACGGCAACTCTGGGAAGCTGTACGACTTCGACGTCTCCACTGAGTTGCTCCAAGCTGCTCAGATTATCTGTGTGCCACAAGACCCCCCAAGCGCTAGCGCCACTGTCTTCCACTTCCTTCAGCCTCTCTGCCAGCCCCCGTTGCGCCTGGAAGACGGTTGCGCCCTCGCCGGAAAGCGAGAGATAGTATGTCGCCCCTTTCGATGTCCTGCGGGCGTCGCCGCCCCCTCCGTACTTCTGGCCATCGGCGATTATGAGATCATTTCCCGACATGTTTTCCAGCAGATAGGCTGTGGCACCGCGCCAATCCTCTTTCTCTGAGAGATAGTAATCTCTGATGGCAGGCACGTTGAGGGTGGCAAGAATCAGCACCGTCAACACCTGGGTGACCGCGAGGGACCACTGTCCAGCGCCTCTGATGCGGTCGAAGGCGCGATTCAAGAGACGGCTGAGAGACATCAGCCCTCGCGCTATGACAAGCAGGTAAAGAGGGAGTGAGAAGATCACATACCTGGGGTGAACCGGGTGGCTGGGTTCCACAATCGACAGGAATGCGAAAGGCGCTCCTATCCACAGAATGACCAAGGCCTTCTGTTTCCGACCACAGGTAACTAGCCCCCAGAGGAAGAGACCAAGCCATAGCAGCAGAACTGCGCCGCTGGCGCCGCTGTAGGCGACGAGCACTTCACGCAGGAAGTCCAACGAAAGCTGAAGACTAGCCATCGACACGCCCAAGGTTGGCGATTCTAGCTGCTTCGGGAACTGCGCCCGCAATGCGGATATCCAGGGCAGATAAGCCATCCCAACCACCAACAGGCTCAGGGAGAGCATCAGTGCCTGCCTGGCCGGGGAGGAAAGTAGGCCAGACGGATGGGCCTCCGCTGCGTGGTTGCCTCTCCTCCGGTGTGATAACCACTTCTCCGCTATGACCCAGGCTCCAAAGAGCACCTCGGCAGGCAGGAACAGAAACGCGAAGTAATGGTTGTACAGGCTCAGAGCGGTACAAAGGACAAAACCGATCCAGAGCCCTTTCTTGTTCCCTTGTAATGCCTTGAGTAGGAAGATGAGGGAGAGTAGGGCTAGGAATACCATCAGGGCATAGTGCCGGGCCTCCTGCGAGTACTGGATGTGATATGCATTCACCGCCAGCAGGAAGGCGGCGGCAATTCCGACCTCTCTCGTCCACAGTGTCTCCCCCACTTTGTAGGCTAGGAGGATAGAGAGGGAGCCAAACAGTGCAGAGGCCAACCGTGCCGCGAATTCGTTCTGGCCCCAACAAGCGAAAGAGGCGTGAGTAATGAGTGACAGCAAGGGCGGGTTGCCAGCTTCTTCCAAATGGAACTGGAGGATCGATCCCACATCCAGCTGGGCCGTAGCGGCGGTGGTTATCTCATCCAGCCACAGGCTGCTGGAGTCGAGGCCGTAGACGCGCAGTCCCATGCCGAGCATGAAGATGGCGAACAGCAAGCCAGTGAGGATTCCTCGAGACGTGATTGCTTTGCTAGGCACGTCTGGGTTCGTCATTCCTCCAGATGCGAAGCGCAATAGGGAGTTCGGGGGAAATCATCGGTTTGTGTCGACCGACCAATGGGCAGCCGAAGAGGTGCTTGACGTCCTCTTTGGCTAGTGTGTGGTGACACCTGTTCCTTCGCGGGCTAGTGAGGACATCATTACTCAACCTCTTCCGACAACCAAGATTCGGAGTCCTGGTCAACGGCCCGATCCCGGGGCGACCGACAGAGAGGTCAGACTTCCTGGGCTGCGACCTCACAGAGATCGCTTTCTTGCTTCGTGGGGTTGCCTCGAGGATTCCCGGCAAGCGTTCACAGGGTCTCTCCGAATTGGCAGGACAGTTGGGAAGGAAGGAGATGTTTCGGGCTGTTCGTCGTGGTGGCGGGGATCTGGGATGCTCATGCCTAGTACGCCCCACGACGCCTCAACACCACGCCAAGCGTCTTCCACAGGATCTGTAGGTCCAGCAACAACGAGTAGTTTTGGATGTAGAACAGATCGTCCTCAACGTGTAGATGCATTGGTCGGTCGCTTCGACCCCGTATCTGCCACCAGCCGGTCATTCCTGGTGGAACGGCAAATCTCTTGCGCTGCCAAGGTTCATACCGGTCAACCAGAAACGGCAACTCGGGGCGGGGTCCGACCAAGCTCATCTCTCCCTTGATGATGTTGAACAACTGAGGCAGTTCGTCCGTACTGGTGCGGCGCAGAACTCGCCCCACGCGCGTGACCCTTGGGTCATCTCTTCCCTTGTGAATGACCTGGCCATCTTCGGTTTCGATCATCACTTCCTCAAGCCGCTCCTCGGCGTTCGCCACCATGGAACGGAATTTGTATACGTAGAAAGGTCGGCAGTTCTCCCCCACGCGGAGCTGCCTGAAAACCACCGGCCCTTTGGAATCGAGCTTGATTAGGACGGCCACAATGAGCAGCAGTGGGGAAAGCAGTATCATCAACAGCACGGCGCCGACCAAGTCGAACGTCCGCTTCAGCATTCTGGGAAACCCCTCAATGGCTGACGCTCTCAGATTCAGTAAGGGAATGCCCCCCAGATCGTCTACGGCGATGGCGGCGCGAAAGAAGGCTAGATCGAAGAAATCGGGAACCACCTTGACTACCACAGGTAGCTTCTGTAACTCCACTACAAGATTGGCCAGTTCGCGATGCGCTCCAAGAGGTAAGGCGAATACGACTTCCTGCACTTCCTTCTCTTCAATGACGTCAGGCGCATCCTGGAGAGGGCCTAGCACCAGAACGCCGTCCAACCTCTTTCCCTGCTTCGTGGGATCGTCATCCAGGAAACCGATCACTTCCACATCCGTCCACTCTTGTTGCTGAAGATTCGCTGCGACGTTGCGTCCTACCTTACCGGCGCCGGCGATGAGAACTCTCCTCCGCCCACGCCCTGATCTCCCTGCTAGGCGAAAGATGCCGCGAAGAAGCGCCCGCCAGCCCAGAAGAAGGGCGAGATCGATGCAGAAGAAATAGAGGAATAGCAACCGCGGGACGTCGCGGTAGGAGAAGTACAACGCACCAGCGAATACCAGAGTGCCGACGAGGACAGCGACGAAGACGGATCGCAACTCATCAGCAAACCTGACGTTCCGTTTGGGATCGTAGACTGAAAGGAGGAAGAAAACCGATAGCCAGATCGCCAGGACAAGCACATAGACCTGGACATTCAGCCTGACGGCCTGGGGCCACAGCGCGACTCCCCAGGGCAGGGCAAGGCGCGCTAGAGAAGCCAGATACAGTGCCCCCGCTGTCAGCACTAGGTCCGAGAGGCACAGGGAGGCGGCAAGACTCACGGCCCTCCTATCTGTCACGGCCACCTGCCTCCGGTGCTTGATCTCTTGCGGCGACAGCCAGATACAGCCTCTCAGTATCCTCAGCTATCCTGTCCCAGTTGTAGACCTGCTGGACCCTGGCTTTTGCCTTCCTGCCGTACTCATTCACCATCTGGGGGTGAGTGATCAGGCTCGCCAGCCTCTCCTTGAGAGAGAGCGGGTTACCACTCTCAAAGCTGAAGCCAGCGTTCCCTATGGTCTCCAGGTTCTCTGGGATGTCACTCACCAACACGCAGTTGCCGTATCCCATCGCCCCAAGGAGGGAGGGAGAAGTTCCTTCCACTTCCGAAGGTTGGACATACAGATAAGCGTTGCTGCACAGGTGCTGGTATCTTTCACCGTAGACGAACCCCAGGAAGCGAATTCGGGGGTCCTTGGTGGCCTTCAAAGATTCGACATAAGGCCTGTCGTGCGGGTTGTCGCCCACTATGGCCAACTTCAGATCTGTGTCCACCATCTCGAAGGCTTTGACGAGATGATGAACTCCTTTTTCAGGGACCAGTCGCCCCACAAAAAGCACGTACCCCCGCGGTTCCAGGTCGAACTCGGCGAGAGTGCCCTCGCCTGCTGTCGTCTGGGGCATGTCGGCACCATAGGCGATGTAGACCGGTTCCTTGTCATACGTCTGTATGTAGTACCTGGCCACTGTTTGGGAATCCACGATGTATTCATGCGCGAAGCGCACCGCCAAGCCGGCAGATGTACGAAGACAGAAAGCAGCGAAGCGATTCCACTTCTTTCGTTGCCAGTCAAGGGCATCTACAGAGATGATGATCTTGCGGCGAAGGAGGCGGAGCGGGATAAGGAATATGGAGTTGCCGACGCCGTAAAGGTGGATGATATCGGCTCTATGAGTGACAGCATGCAACAGCGAGAGGAAACTATGACTCAGAGTATCTAGGTACTTGTTATTGACGGACGGTAGCTTCACGAGGCGCATGCCTTTGTAGGTATCATCCTCGATCCTGACGTTGTGAGTGCGGCAGTATACCACAATGTCGTAGCCCTTTTGCGCCAGTCGTTCACCGACGCGTTCAACAGCGGTCTCAAAGCCGGAATAACTTGCTGGGATACCACGAGTCCCAAGTATGGCAATCTTCACGCTACTTCTGGCCCCCACACGGTTTCGACGTACTCTTTCAGGGCTTGTTGCCAAGGACGCATGAGTCGTAGACCCATCAACTGAAGATGGTAGTTGTATCCGGCTTCCATACGTGGCCTAGGCGCTGCCAATGGGAACTCGGCGGAGGAGCATGGGATCAAGCGACAATCCTTGATCTGGGCATACTCTATGATCTTTTGCGCGATCTCGTAGCGACTACAGTTGGCTCCGCTGTTCACCATGTGATAGGTTCCGTACAGGTCAGTCTGGATCAACTTCATCATACCATGAGATAGATCCTTGGTGTGCGTCGGCGAACCGAACTTGTCATCAACCACCTTGAGTTCACTATGCTTCCTCGCCAGATCAATGATCTTGGCCACGAATTTCTTGTCCTGTTGCCCCCCGCCAAAGAGCCAGCCTGCACGGACTATGTAGTATCGCTGCAAGAAATCCCGAAGCATCAATTCCCCCTGATACTTGGCCCTGCTGTAGTGGCTCTGAGGATTGGGCTGGTCGAACTCGGTGTAGGGCTCGCACTTCGTGCCGTCGAAGATGGCGAGAGTACTGACGTAGACCATTATCGCTTCCACTCGTTGGCAGGCCAGCGCAACGTTCTTGGTGCCGAGGGCATTGATACGATAGGCCGCGTCAGGCTCTCTCTCGCCCTGATCGACATCGGTCAGTCCTGCAAGGTGGACGACTATAGCTGGTCGCACTTCTTCCAATGTTTGGAGGACGGAGCCCGCGTCTTGGACATCCATCTCCTCGATATCGGTAGGGATAACCTGATACTTCTCAGCGAAGATTGGACACAGGTCGGCGCCCAGCATCCCTTTCGCGCCGGTGACTAGGACCTTTTGCTCGGATGACCTCGACACCTGGTTACCCCCCCCCTTAGAGGAATCTCTCGTAAGCTTGCATCACACGCTCATAGTGCGTTTCAGCATCGTATTCGCGCTCGATCTTCGCCCTCGCTCGTTTGCCCATGCTCGCCAACTGTTGTCTATTGAGGAGCAGGTATCGTATCTTCTCGACCAAGTCAACGACACTGCCAGGCTCGAAAAGCAGCCCATTCACCCCTGGCTCTATCAGTTCTGGCATACCCCCAATGTTGGCCGCCAACACGGGCGTTCCCAGGGCAAATGACTCCAGAATAGCGTACGGCATATTCTCATACCATTCCGAGGGTGTCACGGTGAACATGGCGTTCGCAATGAGTGATTTGAGTTCAGGGCCTGATTGGTAGCCCAGGAAAGAAACGTTTTGTATACTCTCTTCTTTGGCACGGGCTTCCAGTTGCTCCCTCAACTCACCCTCGCCGACGATGTAGAGCAGTGATTCCTGCACCGACCGCATGGCCTCCAAGAGTGTGGAGACACCCTTAAAGGAAACCAGCCGCCCGACGAACAGAAAATAGCCATCGCTAGTGTAACTGGGCACGTACCGATTTGTGTCCACAAAATTCGGTATCCAGATGATTCGCTCTGGGGAGAAGCCGTACTCTATCATCTTCTCTCTTAGAAAGTCGCTGGGTGAGATGAACAGATCCACTTTGTCATATATGCCGATCAGTTGGTGGAAGTACATCTCCACGCAATTGAGAAGACTTGCGGACAGGGAGCCTCTATTGCATCTATGTAGCGCCGCGTTGTAGTAGTGGTGTCCCTTGCATCTTTCACAAACTTGGCCCTGTGTGAAGAAGCTGTAGGTAGGACACCCAAACTTGTAATCGTGGACAGTCTGGACCACGGGTAACCCATGCTTCTTGAGGGAGTCAAGGATCGAAGGAGATAACTGGTGAGCGATGTTGTGCAGGTGGGCTATCTCAGGTCTCGTATCCTCTATTAGCAGCTCAATCCTTCTTCTGGCCTGCCGGGAATACAGTACTCGCAGGGCCATGCTCGGTAGGTTCCTCCTCCCGCCGTTGTTAAAGAACTCGACGTTTTCAACGAAATACCTGGCGTACGTGGTCGCTTGGTTCCTCTCATGCTGCATGGAGAAGTACACAATCTCATGGCCTTTCTTCTCCAAGAGCTCTGACCATTCCAGGTACAGTCGGTCGGCGCCTCCTTTTACGTAGTGGAACTTGTTTACCGATAAGACCTTCAACTTCCCACCACCGTCAGCCGCGAGCTAGAGTCCAGTCCCTCATGGTCGCCACGGACTGGCGAGGCAAGAGAATACGTGTCTCCAGCCCTCAGGCGAATCCAATACGTAGTCAGTATTCCCCCAAACAACCAGAGATACATACTGACGGCTCGCAGGCTTAGGACAAAGGTGCTGAAATTGCCCACGATGATGGCTGTCACAAAAGCCAGGTATCCCAAGGATAGTCCCTTGACGAAACGATCGTCGCACCTCCTCAAACAGTAGAGGCTGGTCCTCACGAGTTCGACGATGATCCAGAGATAGGCGGCAAGACCTAGCACTCCTACCTGGGCCAAGATGGCAACCCATCCGACATCGTGAAGAAACCTCAGAGAGGCTGTGCGACCCACATCAGTGACGTCGAGCCAATCCTCATGAGAGTAGTCAGGGAACAGCCCGGGGCTATTCGTGCCACCTCCCGTGGCCATGGACCCGATCGTGCCCGGCCCGAGGCCCAACCATGTATAGTCTCGCAGAACTATGGGCGAAACCTTGGCAAGAATGAAGAGCCTTCCTCTCGTCAACAGCACACTTATGTAGTCAGGTGAGAATGTGGCCGTGAACCTCTCCGCGACAGATGCTTCTTCGGTGCGAGCCACGCTCCAATCCTCCAGTGCAACCCAAGACAACATCAGAACCGCCGCCAGCAGGGGAATGACGAGGGCCAAGAAGAGGATTCGCTTTCGACCAGACGCAAGGAGTGCTATCAGCCCACCTACATACAGGGCCAGCCAAGATGTGCGGGAGAAGCTCAGCACCATGGCTGCTCCCATCAGCGAGGCGAAGGCCACGAAGGCTAGTGTTTTTCGCGACCCCAGTCTGGTCCTCAAAGCCAGGTAGAGTCCCAGACCGAGGAGACAGAAAAGGGCTAGGAAAAACCCGAAGCGGCTGTACCTACCGAGAGTACCGAAGATGCGCGTGCCTCCACTCAGAATCTGAGTGAACCCCTGGCGCACCACGACGCTTCCTACGGTGACCTCCTCCGGTGCCAAGAAAAGGCTGAACCGATTGCCGAGAACCGCTTGCAAGAGGCCGATGCTCGCCTCCGCTGTCGCGGCAACTAGCAGCGCAACAGTCAAGAGCTTCGCAAATCTGTCGGTCAGCTCCGCATTGACGACGAGATAATAGAGGATGATGTAGCGAGCGAACTCGCGGATTCCGAGGATCCAGACTGGAATAGGGACATCACCAGCCGCGGCCGAAAACGCCGAAAGCAGCAGGAAAAGGACCACGGGGAGGTCAATCGGGGTCTTCTTCCATGGTATCCCTCTTCCCATGTTTTGTAGTAGCAACCACATCAGCAGCAGGAGAATGAGAGCCTCCGGAGCAAAGCGAAGAGCGCTCGCCAAGGAAGTGGGCATCCACTTGAGAATGAACTCCTCGAAGGGGGTATAGATAGCTATCAGCAGGACTACCACGTGGACGTTGCGAATGGCCCACGGCAGGGCCAGGAGGCCAAGCACGACGAACAGGGCTACGGCGGGCTCAACGGCCGCGGTCAGTCCTATGAGAAACCCACACGCGACAAGACATCCCCACACGAGCAGGCGCTCGATCGGCCTCATCTTGCCCAACGCATTCATGGATGGGAGATGGGGATTGTGCGGATGTGATCCCTCGTTTTCCAACTCGCTACTCTCTATCGCTGCCGCACAAGGTCGGATCCATCGCCCTCGTCAACGCAGTGTCACTGAAGGTACCCGAGACCTTTCAATCTGTCGCGCACCGCCTCGCTCTCCTCGTCCGAGTATCCTTCCCCAGGCGGAGGAGCATCCTTCGGAGCCGTGGACCCATCATCAACATGCCGAACCGGGTGGGAATCTACGTATTCTTCCTTAAGTGCCTCGGTCAACACCCGACCGTCCATGCTTTTGGGCACGGCTACTCCCAGCAGATACAGAATGGTCGGGGCGAGATCGATAAGCTGGGCGGCCTCGATTCTCTGTCCCTTGTGGACGTTCCTGCCACGAAGGAAGAATACGCCGTGTAGTCTGTGAACCCCACTCATGGCTTGATCTTGGAGGTCATGAATGGTGATGGTGTCGCCGAAAACGGAGTTCTCCACCGCTCCAAAGCGCTGGCGGCAATCGTATTCGTAGTTCCTCCATTCCACTATGAGATCGGGGGCCTCAGAGAGGTGTCCGCCGCTGTAGAGCTCTTCCTTGCGGTACACCTTCTCGACCACGCGATCCTTAGTGACAGGATCCCTGAGGCTCTCCAGGCTCGCGATGATCTGGTCCAGTACTTCCCGGGCTTGCTGGCCAGGTTCCACGATACCTTGAGGCTCTCGTCCCTTGAGATTCAGATACATGTTCCCATAAGATCCCAGGCAGAAAGCCTTGGTCCGGGACCAATCGATGAGGGAGGAAAGCATGAACCCCTCTATTGAATCTCGCACCCCCGGCAAGCTACGTTTCAACCACCCGCGACCACGCTGAGGCATGTGTCTCTTGGCGAGCACGAGAGATCTCATCAAGACTGATCTGGTCACGCGCCTGCTCACTGATGCGAAGGCAGATCCTTGCGCTTTCTGGCGCGGTACCAACCAGCCTTGCTCTTCCAACCACCTGTTCATGTAGACCGCCCGTTTGACAGGGCCGGCGCCGTGATCTGACATGATCATGATCGTGGTATCTTCGTCTATGTCCTCAAGAAGCTCGCCAAGCATGTCATCTATGTGCTTGTAGACCTCATAGATGATACTACCGTACTCGGTGTCCTCAGGGCTGGGTGTGTCCGAGTTGAGTCCTTCCATGTTCTGCCAGAAGACGTGCTGGGACATGTCAGTAGCACTGTAGACCACCATCAGGCAATCCCAGGGCTTGTTCTCGCGCAAGTAGTTGAAGACCTTGGTCCTGGTTGTCACCATCGAGCGGAAGCCCTCGGCCCACTCATCCAGATTGTTTCCGCTGACTGCGATGATGTACTCCCCTGTGTTGTTCCTGATCTCTTGATACAGATCCTGAGGATAGGTGAAAGGACTGCCCAATCCAGGAGTGTCTATCCCGGAGATAAGGAACCCGTTCACGCGCCGTGGGGGATAGATCATCGGTATGTTTATGACCCCGACTTGCTTGCCGTTTTCGCTGAGCAATGTCCAGAGAGTCTTGCGCTGCAGGTTGCCAGCGTACACCAACTCGACATCATAGCTATTGGGTTTGCGCCTGATGAAGTCGTAGATGCCGTGCTTGCCGGGGTTCATGCCGGTCATGAACGAAATCCAGGCGGGAGCGGTGAGGGGCTGAATGGTGGAGCGGAGCTTTCCAATGGTCCCTTCCTGAATCATGCACTGGAGAGAGGGCAGCTTTCCTTCAGTTGCCCAAGGAAGAATCAGGTCAAATGTGGCTCCATCCAGACCGATTACTATTAGCTTCTGACTGTTTCGCTCTTCTTGCTTCACGATTGCTCTCTTACAACTGGGAGGCGATAGTCCTGCTTCATACTGGGCTCGCTCGGCATCAGTCGATGTAGCCCAGTCCTCGCAGGGCTTCCCTTATCTGTTCCTCCTCTTCCTCATCTATCTGTTCCTCCTCTTCCTCATCTACGTACGTCTCCGCTTCTTCGGGCTTTTCTCCCTCAGCCTTGTGGTAGATAGTAACAGGGCGCGCTGCCAGCAAGGCAGGGTCCAGGGCTTCCGTAAGCACTCTACCATCCATCTCGGCCGGTATCGGCAGGTCGAGGAGATACATGATCGTCGGCGCTGGATCCACGATTGACGCGCCTTCTATGGCCAGGTTCTCCCGCACATCCTTGCCCCACATGATGAGCGTCCCATTCATCCGGTGTTGTCCGCTCCAGGTGTTGAGGGTGTACTTCTCTATGGGGGTGGTCACGGGCCCGACCGGACTGGGCCCCCCGGCGTAGTCGTGATCATAGAAAACGACGATATCGGGGGCGTTGTGCAAAAACGGACCCGAATACTCCTCCTCTTTCTTGAAAGCCTTTCTGACAATCGGTTCGCCCGAAGTCGGATCAACCAATCCTTTCAGCTCCGCAATGATCTGGTCGCGCAATTCCTCGTACTCAGCACCGGGTTCCACGATTCCTTGGGGTTGCCGCCCCTTGAGGTTGACCTCAATGCCCTCCACGAAGAAAAACATCGGCACGCGATATGCTTTGGTCTGGGACCAACGAATCGCTGACGTGGCGTGCAGGCCTGAGGAGATGCCCGCTTTCACAGGGCTGGGAAATCTACGCTTCACGAAGTCACGAGCCCACGGCGCCTTCATCCGAGCATACTCAAGAATAGTTCTGATTCCCTTGGCCCCAGTGGTTGCCAGTCCCCCCCTGATCTCCAACCAGCCTTTGCTTCTCAGCCAGGAGTTCGTGTGGAGGTAGCGTGTCGGATGCACTCCAGACCCGTGATCGGACATGATGATAATGGTTGTGTCGTCGTCTGCTTGCTCCACCAGCCTGCCCACCGCCTCATCAGCCAGTACGTACTGGTCACGCAACACCGTACCGTAGACCTGCGCGCCCTCGGGGTCGTAGGCTGGGTAGTCCGGATCCGTGTATTTCCTGAAGAAGTGATTCGCCATATCGGTGTTGGTGAAGACCACCATGAAGAGATCGTATTGCTCTTCCTGCATCAACTCCACACAGTACGTGGTGAGTTGCTCGACCATATGAGTGGCCGAGCGAACACGCTCCTGGTCAGAATGCCGGAAGAACTCGGAGGTGATGTTGATATTGGAGAACCTGTTTGACATCTCTGGTGGATAGGCATAGGCCGTCTGCAGGTTGGGGGTGGGGTAACCGGATAGCATGATTCCGTTCACTGGAAAAGGGGGAAAAGTCATGGGGACTGCTAGAGCGGCCACACGGAGCCCTGCGTCGCTGACCAGCTTGAAGATTGTGTCATTGGCGAAACGCGTCGATGTGACGAGAGTCTCATCGTAGCAGGTGTACCTGGCCAGATCCAAAGTGCGGAAGTGAAAGACACCGTGGTTGGCAGGGTTCTTGCCGGTCATGAACGAGATCCAAGCTGGTCCAGTGACGGGAGGAACAGTGGAGCGCAGTTCGCCGCTCACTCCTTCTCGCATCAAGCGCCCCAGGTGGGGCAGTCTACCCTCGTGCACCCAAGGTCGGATCAGATCCATGGTGGCCCCGTCCAATCCGATGACGATTACCCTCCTACTCACTATGCGTTCCTCCGCTGAGGGGTGTTGGCATGCCCTGCTCCTTGTCGGCCGAAGTCCTTGCCTGCCCAATTATAGCTGTGGCTCGGTAGTCTGACAAGCAGAAACCGGCCACCAGCGCGAGTTGAGGCCTGCCAGCCGTTGATGGGGGACGTCTTCGGCGCCGCTCCGCGCAATACTTCAGTGATGGAGATTCCCTGAGTGGTCTCCAGGGTGCGGATGACGTGTGATCAGGGGTCACCGGCATGAGGCAGAGACCACTCGTCGGCCGAACTAGTCCAGATATCCCAAGCCCTTCAGACGGTTTCTGATGTCGTCTTCATCCTCAGGAGAGTAGACTGTGTCTTCACCGGTTTCTGTGGGCCGGGAAGACGCGTCTTGCTGCTGTAGGATGGGGTGCGTCTCAACGTAGCGTCGTTCCAGGCCTTCGACGAGCACCTTGCCGTCCAGGTCCGGAGGCAAGGGGACATCTAGCAGGTGGAGGATAGTGGGAAACAGATCCACAATCTGTGCTCCCTCGATCTCCTGTCCCGGCACTATGTGCGGGCCGGCCATCATCAGTATCCCATCCATGCGATGATTGCCGGTGTAGTCTTCGGGTAGGGGGCTGAAGAGGACGTTGTCTCCAAAACGTGTTACCATCTGGTAGCCACCGGCGTTCTGGGCCACCAGGTCCGGCATCAGTTCCACCGCAGGCCCGCTGTATATCTCCTCACGTTTGAAGACCTGCTCCACTATCGGGCCGCCGGTGTCGGGGTCTCGTATTTGAAGCAAACGCTCTGCGATTTCGTCGCGTAGCCTCTCATATTCCGCGCCTGGTTCGACAGTACCTTGGGGTTCCCTTCCACGGAGGTTGATCTGCAGGCGAATGACCACGGAACAGGACAATGCGTATGCTGTGGTGGTTGACCAGCCTATCAAGGACTCTCGAGTCAGTCGGCGGACGAGCGCATCTCCCTTGCTGCGAGGGGATATCAGTCGCCGCCGCAATTTCCGGAAAACGCTCCATTGTAGGAGATCTTCCGCGCTGCCAAGCGCTCTCCCGTGGAGGGATCTGGCGCGCACCGACAACAGCCCCTCGCTGGCCAACCATTGGTTGACGTGGAAGCGCTTTCGTGCTGGACCGAAGCCATGATCGGACATCAGAATGACAGTCACGTCTTCCCCAGCTTCTTCCACCACACCACCAACCAGGCTGTCCAACTCACGATAGTAGCTCTGAACGTACTCACGGTCTTCGTCGCTTACGGCCCCATAGGCCGGGTGATTGGGGTCAAGGTGCGACCATAGGGCGTGCTGCAATGCATCCACCGATTGGAAGTGCACCATGAAGAAATCCCAGTCGGCACGCCGCATGAGAAAGAGGGCTGCCTCTGCCCGTTTGCGGGTCACATGGCGTATCTTGTCCACAAAACTCCGCAAGCCCATATAGGCGACGGCTCCGCCCGGGACGAGGATCTGATAATCTCCTATCTCGTCTACCAGTTGTTGATACAAGCTTGGCGGGTAGGTGAATTCCGCATCCACATTAGGAGTCAGCATCCCGGAGATCATGAAGCCGTTGACGGCTCGCGGTGGATAGGTAACCGGCACGTTGATGACCACCACCTGCTTGCCGTGTTGGCTGAGGATGCCCCATAGTGGCTCCTCCCGCAGAGTCCGGGCATTGACAAAGGGGGTCCTATAGGAACCAGGGCTGTACCGCATGAAGTCGAACAGCCCGTGTTTCCCTGGGTTCTTCCCTGTCTGGAAGGAGGACCAGGCGCTGGCAGTCATGGGAGGGATGGTGGAACGCAGATGCCCGTAACTGCTGCGCCTCCAGATGGCTGCCAGATGAGGCAGACGTCCTTGCTCCATCCAGGGTAGCAACAAATCGAAAGTGGCCCCGTCAAGGCCGATGACTAAGACCCGGCCTTCTGGTACCCTATCATCTGGCATTCTTTGTCTTTTCAGGTTCTCTTTTCTTGGTCCGTTCTTCATTCAACATAACCCAACCCACGGAGACGCTCCGCGATCGTTTTCTCCTCCTCCTCGGAGTAGGGTGTTGGGTCAATGGTTGGTCCGGCGAGGTGTTCGGTCTCTCGAACGGGATTTCCGGACAAGAACTCCTCTTCGAGGATCTCCTTCACGACTCTGCCGTCCATGTATTCTGGGACGGACAGTCCGGCCAGATGCAAGATGGTGGGAGCAACATCGGCGATTTCGGCGGTTCCTATGTCCTGGCCTTGCTTGATGTGGGGACCCTTGGCGAGCAGGACGCCATATTGACCATGACCGCCGCTGGCACCCGCCGCCCGAGGGCTCGGTGTGACGCCCTGGGCCATACCAGTGGCCCTGGTACTCTCTGCAATCAGTGCCTCGATGGGGAGGTTCGCTTCCCACTGGACGACCAAGTCAGGCGCTTTGTCCGCATGGGGCCCGTGATAGACTTCTTCTTTGCGGAGAACCTGCTTCACGGCGCTACGGCCCGTGTGTGGATCGCGCATCGCGAGGAACTGCTCCCTGATTCTCTCACAGACCTCGTCATACTCTGTCCCTGGCTCAACCGTGCCGCGAGGAAAGCGCCCTTTGAGGTTTATCCAGATGTCGGGCCTCTTCCCATCGGTGAAGGCCTTCGTAGCTGCCCAGTCAATCTGCGAGAAGGACATGTGAGCTTCGGTCTTTCGCCTCAGCCTGGGGAACATCCTCGCCAAACGCAACTTGACGTCGCGTTCGAGGTGTCGGTCAGCCTGTCGATATGCGCTGGCCAGTAGTCTGAAGGCGAACTCCCGGGGCAGAGCACCCAGAGAGGTATGCTTTGGACCGCCTGCCAAGTAGCGCAGCATTCCCATACGCTCCAGCCACACAGGCACCAGGCGACTCTTGCCCCCCACATCCCCTCCGTGGTCAGAGACTACGAAAACGGTGGTCGAAGGGCCAGCCAGCTCCATAAGCTGGCCGATGGCATCATCACAATGCACGTATACATCTCGAATGACGTGCTGGTACTTCCTTCTGTCGTTCTCGTCCACGGTGAAGCCCTCGGGTCGCATGAACTTCCAGAAGAAATGCTGAGCGGAATCCGCGGCGGTGAAGACCACCATGAAGAAATCCCAAGGGTATTCCTCTATGAGATGGCTGGCATAGCGCAGGCGACTATCGATCGTAGCATGGAGCCTTTCGATTCCCTCGTCGAGCCTTCCCGCTTTGTAGAAGCCAGGCATCCCAGGTTCTATGATGTATTGCCCAAGTTCCTTCTCCAGGCCAGTGACCAGTCCTGAGGGGTGGGTAAACCTCTCATCATCCACTCCAGGGGCGTCAAGGCCCGCGATGAGAAAGCCAGTGACCCTCTCCGCCGGGTAACTGATAGGGACGTTGATTACTCCTACTTGCCTCTCGGCCGTGCCCAGGATGCGCCACAGAGGATCGCCGTGGCGATACGAAGCGTTTGTGTAGAAGGATTCATAGCTGTGAGGCTTATACTCTCTGAACCAGAAGATGCCATGTTTTCCGGGGTTCACGCCAGTAACCATGGAAGACCAAGCAGGGGCACTGTTACAGTTCGGCACCGAGTTCAGCTTACCGTATGATCCTTCCTGGAGGAAACTCTTGAAATTAGGCAATCTCCCCTCATCACTCCAGGCTCGTACGAACTCCATTGCCGCAGCATCTATACCGATCACGAGTATCCTGTCTGCAAGACCCATAGGCTTCCAACCCCTCCATCCTACTATTATCAGTCTAGGCGTTTAGATCATTATCGGTGAGAGCCAAGCGTATTGGGAAGCCTGGCGATCAACCCGCTCCTCAGCAGTCTGATGGCCTGGTCTACCTCGCTGACGCGCAGGAGAAGGAGGCTTGCGACGTATATCGCCAGTCCGACCAAGCCCGCCGACCCCAACTGGAGGATCCTGTTCAGGGGCGTGGAGAAAGGAAGTTGAGTGTCCATCCATGAGATCATGGGGAGAACTGCAAGCCCCATGATGATGGCTGCCGCGCCTACTTTCAGAGCATAGCGCCAGAGATCCTCTTCGAAGGCTCCAATCCTCCTTTGCAGAAGAATATGGGCGCCGATCGCGGTTGCCACACGGCTCAAGGAAAGGGCGAGAGGCAAACCGTAGACTCCCATTAACCCAAATAGGATCAATTGCAAAGGGAGGAGGAGGGCCAATGATCCAATTCTGATATACAAAGGGGTCTTGGTGTCTTGAGAGGCAAAGAACGAAGTCACAGCAACCCGCTGTAGGGCCATGAAGGCCAGGCCTGGCATGTAGAGTACCAGAATCGAGGCGGCTATGGATACTGCCCTCTCATCAAAGGCTCCTCTCTGGAAAAGCAGGCTGATCAGCGGAGTGCTTGTGACCATCACACCAACCGCCACGGGGACACAGATGCCCAAAGTCAGCTTGACTCCAAAGAGGGTGGCGCGTCGCAGTTCTTTCAGGTTAGCCTTGCTGGCAAGAACTGAGAGCCTAGGGAGCAATGCTCTGGACACGCTGTTGACAAGAGCTACCGTTAGGACGCGCAGCACGCGGCGAGCATACACCAGAGCTGACACACTTCCCGGTGGCAGGAAGGAAGCCAGAAGGCGCTCTACCCAGATGCTGCTTTGGTTCAGACCATCGCCTATGAATAGAGGCGCGAGGAGTCGCCCGGCTTGTCTTACAGTTGGATCTCTTATGTCCAGCAGGGGATAGTACCGCCCCCCCAGGACCAGCAACGTGGCTGCAAGAACCAGAACCAGGAGCGCATAGCCCAACACGTAACCGACAGCCACAGCCTGTATGCCTAGCCCGTTGCCCAGCAGTAGAATCGCGAACGCGACAACCACGTACTGGACGAAGCTTGCTGCCGCTGGAACTGCGAAGCGATGCTGGGAGTTGAGCATCGCCTTCATCATTTCCGCCACTCCTGCCATGATCACAATCACGAAAAGCATGCGATTCAAGCTGATAGCGACCTGTCGCGACGCATCCTCGAGGCCTGGTGCGCTGACAAACATGAGCAGAGGAGAGCATAGTACTCCCACCAAAGCGACGACGCCCAGTAGGATGGCGCTCAGGTTGATGAGTTTACTGAACAGTTTCCAGTTCTCCTCGTCGCCCATCTGGACACGGGTCGCTGAGAAGAGTGGTACCATTACTGGGTTCATGGTACTGCCAAGAATCGATACCAGGAGTTGCGGAATAGTCAAGGCGATGAAGAAAGCGTCTGTCTCGGCCCCCAGCCCATACTTGGCCGCCACTACGACGTCAACCAGTAGGGCACTGGCGACGCCCAACGCGTTGAAAGTCGATATGACAGCCGAGTCCTTGAGGACCAGATCTCTTCTAATGCCGTCCTCTCGCGAAGGTCCCATCTGCTCGCCTGGGCGTGAGATTGTGCCGGGCATGGTTTGGTCTCGACTATATGTTTATGCGCCGGAGGCACGCCTTGCGACATAGGGCCATTATAGCAGACCCATTGAGCCTCCACAAACCCACCGGTGTGTTTTCGGTGTGGTAGGGTACTTCGTGATTGACGCATGCAACGGGCTGGGATATAATGAGAGAGGTGCATAATGAAGGGAGCTTTCCACTCCATGAAAGGACTAGCTGTCCTGATTCTAGCTGTGGTGTTGGCACCTCTGAGCGGCTGTACGACCGCCACAGGGTCACCTACAGGCACATCTGTAACAGAACAGCAGAGGAGTAGGCCCGAGGGGCCTCTTACCTTAGGCAGAACCATCGCCTACGTTTCCGATGAACCAGGGAATTATGACATCTTTGTGCTCACAGGCAGCGATGAGCCGGTCAGACTGACCGAGACGGAGGAGGACGAGAGTCTTCCCACCTGGTCACCGGATGGAAGCAAGATCGCGTTCGGGCGGCGCGAGTCTGACAACACGATCGACCTATGGGTCATGAACGCCGATGGTGGTGAACAACGGCGCGTCTACGACTCCGGCTCGGTCTATCTAGATGGGATATCGTGGCACCCCAATGGCCGCCTGGTGTACTTCAGTCGAGGATACTTTGATGGTCCAGGAAACATGAGTCAGAAAATCGTGGTGGTGTCTGTGGGTAGCATAGAGACCCAAGATGCCCCCGGCGTGGATGGCCTTTGGGATCGGCATTTCACCTATTCTCACCCGGCTCTGACGGCAGAAGGTGGACAGATCGCCTTCGCACACTACGAGGGATACGCGATGCCCTTTCGGCGCGATATCTATGTGGGAGATCTCTCCGCCGATGGAATGTCTGCCAGCCACATCGTACGACTGACAGAGGAACAGGGAGGCGACTGGGCCCCTTCGTGGTCGCCAGACGGGAGCGCCATCGCGTGGACGCATGAGACGGGCGTGAACAGCGGAAACCACGATATCTGGGTCATGAACGCAGATGGGAGTGGCAAGAGGCAGGTGAGCACCGAACCAGGTCGAGAAGTGGATCCCGTGTGGTCTGCGGACGGGCAGGCGATCATCTACGCTGGTGATGCGGGCGGTAGCTACCAGCTTTACATGCGCCATGCTTGGGGCGATGGAGAACTGCTTCAATTGACCCATGGCGGGGCGAACCACGTCAATCCCGATCGGAAGCCGTAAGCTCCGAGAGGTTGTTGGCTGCGCGCTCTCAATGTTCTCGATGCGGTGAAGAGTGGGTGACAAGCAACGCAGTGAAGGAGAGAGGGACTGTCGTGCCAGAGGCGATGGCCCTCTTCCTACTAGTGCGTTGGGCAATACGATCCTCACTCGGGGCGCAAGCACCATTCTTGGTAGGGTGGAGTGATGAGGTAGAGCGTCGAGGAGGGTCTTCAGTCTCCGTGCGACCGCAGGATGCGCTTCCTAGTTGCTACCAGTGCGTACTATGATCTATGCGAAGGAAACGGGGTTTCTAGAGAACAGATGATGTTTGGCGGAGTGCCCTATGAGGCTGGCCCCATAAGACCGCCCAGCGAGGCGGCAAGCCTGCTGATCAGAGCCACCAGGAACTGCCCCTGGAACAAGTGCGAGTTCTGCCCCACGTACAAAGGGACGCGGTT
>JAUWLF010000107.1 GCA_030613785.1 Chloroflexota bacterium
GAGCAGTGGAAGAGTGGCTTTCTCGATTCTGTTCACTAGCCTGGTGGTCATAGGATTGGCTGGAGCCTGCGGTGGTGGCGAAGAGCCAACCCAGGTCCCGACACCGCCGGCTGAGATGACACCCACCGAGGTGCTGGGCCCCACCCCACCCCCGGCTGTAAGCGGTGCGGAGTTACTGCAAGACCGCTGCACACGGTGTCACACGCTGGATAGAGTGCAGACAGCGAGCAAGAGCCTGGTCGAGTGGCAGACCACTGTTGAGCGTATGAGGACCAAAGGGGCCCAGTTGACCGACGACGAGGTTCAGATCCTGACGGAGTACCTGGCGGACACCTACGGGCCTTAGACCCCGTTGCCGCTTGGCGCCACAGAAGGCCGGCTGTCGACACACCGTACTCCCCTCTGACGGATATATGATCACCCACGCACGACTGGAAGGCCTGACTTTGCCTTTCTCGTAGCTCCGCGTCCGCCCTAGAGTCCAGCCGGGCTTCAGGGCGTGTCCGGCGTGATCACCTGCACCCTTTTCGATGTGCTGCCCCACTGCGTTCAGTAGCTACCCTACCGTTCGGCAAGCTCAGGGCGGCGCTCAGGGTGCGAATGTGGCCGACTGCGTGCTGTTCGGACCTTGAGGATAGCGCGTATCACCGGGAGGCAGCCGAAGCTGACTATGTGCTTACGCGCGCTGCCAACGAAGAGCACGTGCTGAGGAGCACACTGGTAGCAGGCTTGTGCGCGACATGAAAATGCCATGCCACCAGGGGTGGCATCGCTTGATCCAGGAGGTGGCAGACGGTCTATCTAGCGTACCATAGCCAGGAGCGTGACTGACTGGCCGACCAGGTCGATGAGGGGCTGAGGATAGAGGCCAATGATGAGAACCAGCACCACGCAGATGATCGCGGCCGCCATGGGGAAGCGTGGGAGGGAAAGGCGCTCCTCCGTGGGGGGAGGAAGGAAGAACATCTGGCGTACCACGTTGAAGTAGTAAACCACGGAGATCACGCTATTGACCACAGCTATGATCGCCAGGTAATAGTACCCTGCCTGCACCGCCGCTCCAAAGACGAAGAGCTTGGCTACGAAACCTGCCGTGGGGGGCAAACCTGCCAGCGACATGAGGAAGATCACCATCATCGCTGCCAGCGCCGGTGCCCTCCTCACGAGACCCGCGTAGTCAGCTATCTCGTCGGAGTTGGTCACGTGGGAGAAGGCAATGACGGCGACAAAGGCTCCGGCATTGGTGAACAGATAGGCCATCAGGTACAGGAGGACGCCGTGGATGCCGACGGTGAAGGGAACAATGCTCACCACGCCCACCAGGATGTATCCTGCCTGGGCGATGCTGGAATAGGCCAGCATGCGCTTGATATTGGTTTGGCGCATCGCCGTCAGATTGCCCAGAGTCATGGTAACGATCGAAATGCCCATCAGGATGGCTACCCAGTCGAACTGGAAGGCAGGAAAGGCCGTGAGCAACACTCGAAGGAGGATGGCAAAGCCCATGGCCTTGGGTCCCACCGACAGCAAGGTGGCCACAGGGGTGGGCGCGCCCTCGTAGGCATCGGGGGACCACTGATGGAAGGGGACCAGTGCCATCTTGAAAGAGAATCCGACCAGCATGAACAGGAGGGCGGGCAAGATCAGAAACCGTGTGGGAGGCATGATGGCCTGCATCGCCGCCAGATTGGTGGCGATCTCCGCCAGATCGGTGGTGCCCGTCGCCCCGTACATCAGGGACATGCCGTATAGCATGAGAGAGGAGGTAACGGCTCCGAAGAAGAAGTACTTCAGCCCGCCCTCGCTGGACTTGGGATCGTCCCTGAAGTAGCCCACGAGCACATAGGAGGTGAGGCTCATGAACTCGATGGAGAGGTAAATCATGATCAGGTTCGTGGAGGAGGCCATCAAGCTCATGGCCAGAGTGGCCAGCAACAACAGGCCGTAGAACTCGCTCCGATATCGGGTGCGAGCCTTCATGTACTCCATGGAGGCCAGAATCACGAGCCCGGAAGCGAGGCAAGCGATGATGGTGAAGTACAGGGAGTAGGCATCAACATGCACCATGCCGGATAGGAGGCTGCGGTCGGTGCCCTGTGCAAGGAGGTATATGGCAGCCACCAAAGCAGGGGCAAACCCGGCTAGCGCCAGGTAGGCCAGGCTATCCTTGGCCTTCTCGATCAGCAGGTCCAGGCCCAACACCAGCAGAGCCCAGAAGAGAAGGAGCAGTTGCGGTGAGAGCAAGATCAATGTCTCAGCCCAGTCCAATTTGGAACCTCCATTCGCAAAGGAACCCTCGCTGGCCTAGCCGCCTATGAGCAGTGACAGGGTGTGCAGCAGACTGTGGACGGTGTTGTTCATGATGTTGATGATGGGTACCGGATACAGGCCAAAGAGGCACATAAAGAAGATCAAAGGAGCCATGCACAGCAGTTCGTATCGCTCCATGTCGGGCAGGCCAGCCCACTTCTCGTTGAGCGGGCCCAGGAACATCCCTTGGATGACCTTCCAAAGGAAGAAGGCAGCGGTGATCACCACACCCAGGACTCCAAGGACGGCCAGGAGGGGCATGATGGCCACGACGCCCCGGAAAACCATGAACTCGGCGACGAAGCCGGACAGGCCCGGCAAGCCTAACGAGGCCAGGACGGTGAGGAGCACCACCGCGTAGTAGGAGGGTACCTTGGTAGCCAGGCCGCCGAAGGCCTTCAGATCCCTGGTGTGGGTCCGCTCGTAGATCATGCCCACCAAGAGGAACAAGCCTCCTGTGATGATGCCGTGACTGAACATCTGCATGATCGCGCCGTTGACGGCTATGGTGGCACTGTCGAGTACCGCAGGGTTGCTGGACATGCTGGAGCCAGCGTAGGCGGCAGCGGCGATGCCCAGTATCACGAAGCCCATGTGGTTGACCGAGGAGTAGGCGATGAGCTTCTTCAGGTCCCACTGGGCCATGGAGACCAGAGCACCGTAGACGATGCTGATCAGAGCCAGAAGGGCCACGACGGGAGCAAACACCTGGAAGGCTTGCGGGAATATCGGCAGCAGGACACGCAGGAATCCGTAGCAACCCAGCTTAAGCAGTACGCCAGCAAGGATCACACTGCCAGCGGTCGGCGCCTCGACGTGAGCGTCAGGCAACCAAGTATGGAACGGGAACAGTGGGACCTTGATGGCAAAGGCGGCGAAGATGCCCCAGAAGGCCATCGATTGGAGCACGAAATTGTCTGAGAAGGGTTGGCGTGCCGCCATCTCTATGATGTCGAAGGTGCCTTCGGCGAAAAACATGGCGAGGATCGCCAAGAGCATGAGCACGCTGCCCGCGAGAGTGTACAGGAAGAACTTGATGGCCGCGTACTCACGGCGTTCCCCTCCCCACACGCCGATGAGGAAGTACATCGGCACCAATCCAATCTCCCAGAAGACGTAGAACAGGAAGAAGTCGAGGGAGGTGAATACGCCCATCATCCCCATCTCTAGCAGGAGGAAGAAGAAGAAGTATTCCTTCACCCTCACTTTGATGACGTGGGAGGAGTAGTAGAGGCAGATGACAGTCAGGAGGGCGGTCAAGAAGACCATGGGCACGCTCAGGCCATCCACCCCCACACGGTAATTGATGTTCAGGGTTGGTATCCATTGATACACTTCCGTGAACTGAATGGTCCCTGCCTGGGAATCATAGTTGAACCACACTATGAGCGACAGGAGGAGGGGGATCAGGCTCAACAGGATGGCGAAGAGCTTGATGGTTCTCTCGTTCTCCCTGGGGATGGCCAGAATCACCAGGGCCCCCAGGAGGGGCGTTAGGGTGATCAAGGTCAGAATAGGGAAGCCTTCCATTTATGCATCCTCCTTGAAGTTTGCCTACATGTACAGGAATACGCCCACCAGCAACAGGACGCTGATGACGACGATGATCATGTAGTTCTGCACGCGACCCGTTTGGATGTACCGCAACTCCTGGCCCACGGCCGATGTCACTCTACCTACGCCGTTGACGATGCCATCGATGACGTAGGTATCGAAGAGCCCGCTGACGTGGGACCAGCGTTCGGTGAGCTTGCCGACAAGGTTCACGGTGCCGTCTACGATGCCTGAGTCGAACCTGAAGCAGACGTTCGCCAAGCCGATGGCGCCGCGGATGACGGTGGCACGGTAAATCTCGTCAATGTAGTACTTGTTTCTCAAGACAGTCCAGACGACGCCCAGCCGTTCCAACGGGTCTCTCTGGCCTGCCTCCAGGGGCTTCCGACCATAGATGAGATATCCCAGTCCAATGCCTCCCAGCGCCATACCAATGGAGATGAGCATCACCGAAAAGTTGAACCCCACATGAGGAAGATGCACATAGCTCCATTGGTTGAACTGGTCGGCGAGGAAGTGGTGGAGGGGGTTACCCAGTAGTGGCCCCAAGACGGGGAAGTCTTCGGGAACGCCTAGGAAGCCCAGCAGTACTGCGCCCACAGCCAGGACGATCAGCGGCACGTACATCACCGGTGGGCTCTCATGGGCGTGAAGCTCTTTGTTTCGAGGCTTGCCCAGGAAAGTGAGACACACCTGGCGCGTCATGTAGAAAGCGGTGATGAACGCGGCCAGGGTGCCCATCACCCAAACCACTGGGTTCTGAAGAAATGCGACGGCCAGGATCTCGTCCTTGCTCCAGAACCCCGCCAGCGGCGGCACGCCTGCCAGGGCCAGCATGCCGACCAAGAAGGTCCAAAAGGTGTAAGGCATCTTCTTGCGGAGACCGCCCATTTCCATCATGTCGTTCGTACCGACGCCGTGGATAACTGAGCCTGAACCCAGAAACAGGAGAGCCTTGAAGAAGGCATGGGTGATGAGGTGGAAGACCGCGGCCACGAACCCGCCAAGGCCCAGACACATGATCATGTATCCCAACTGGCTGATGGTCGAATAGGCGAGCACCCGTTTGATGTCGTCTTGCGCGATGGCGATGGTCGAGGCGAACAAGGCGGTGATGGCGCCGATGGCAGCTACCCAGGCCAGAGCGGGCATGCCGTCGAGCACCACAAAAATGGGCAGCATCCGCGCCACCAGGAACACACCAGCGGCGACCATGGTCGCGGCATGAATCAGTGCTGATACAGGCGTGGGACCCTCCATGGCGTCAGGTAGCCAGACGTGCAGCGGGAACTGGGCCGACTTCCCCACAGCCCCGCCGAAGACCAGAAGGGCGATGATGTACATCAGAGTGGGGTCGGTCTGCGCCAGATGTTGCACCCCCTCGAACACAGTCTCGAACCTCAAGGCACCGGTCTGCCAGTAGAGCATCACCATGCCCAACAGGAGCAGGACGTCGCCGATGCTGGTGGTGATGAAAGCCTTGAGCCCGGCCCACATCGCCTCTGGTTTCTCGAACCAGAAACCGATCAACAGATAAGAGCAAAGTCCCATTACCTCCCAACAGATGAAGAGCAACAGCAAGTTGTCGGCCACGACCAGGCCCAGCATGCCGGTGGCGAAAAGGCAGATGTAGGCGAAGAATCGGGAGTATCGAGGATCACCTTTCATGTAGCCCATGGAGTAGATGAAGATCATCATACAAACAGTGGGTACCATGAAGAGGAGCACCACGGTCAGCGGGTCTATCTGCACACCGATATCCAGTGTAGTCGCGCCCGTGGGGATGCGCAGGAGTGTGAGGTGAACCGCTGGCTCCTCGGCGAAATGGGGCATGTGAGACACGGCGCCGAGAACGATGACCATGGACAGCAGCCACGAGATGACGATGGCTGCCACCGCCAGATAGCTGCTCAGCTTGTCGTTCCGGCGGGTGAAGAACACGATGATCGCGAAGGTGAGTAAGGGAACGATGGGGATGAGGGGAACCAGTGTGACAAGATTCTCCATGGCTACCTCTTTGCTAGATTACTCCATCACAGGCCGTGGCGATGCACTACCACTTCATCATGTCTACGTCTTCGACGATGACGGTTTCTCGGTTGCGGAAGATGGAGATGATCAGGGCGAGGCCGATGGCCGCCTCCGCTGCGGCCACTGTGATCACGAAAATGGCGAAGACCTGGCCTGTGAGCACCTCCGGCGTTATGTAGCGCCAGAAGGCGATGAGGTTGATGTTCACTGCATTGAGCATCAACTCGATGCCCATCAGGATGCCAATGGCGTTCCGCCGCGCCAGGGCCCCGTACAGGCCGATGCAGAAGAGAAGTGCTGCTACGATCAAGAACCAGCTCAAAGGTATCATCGTCATCGCTCCTTACTGTTCCCCTTCCTTCTCCTCACGGGCGATGATGATCGATCCTATCAGCGTCATCAGGAGGAGGACCGAAGCGACCTCGAAGGGAAGGACGTAGGTGCTCAGCAGAGTCTTGCCCAGGGCTGCGACGGCATCGGTCGGTGGCGGCGCAGTCGAAACGTGCCAGTCCGCGGTGACGACCACGTACAGCATGACCCCAGCCAAGCAGATGGCCACGATGAGGGCGATCCACCACTGCTCGTTCAAGGCGCGAACGTCTTTGCTCATCATTTTCTCAGTGAGCATCACGGCGAAGATGATCAGGACGGCTATGGCGCCCACGTAGATCAAGACCTGTACCGCTGCCAGGAAGGGTGCCTCCAGCAGGATATAGAACCCAGCCACCGTGAAGAGACAGGCGATCAGCAGCAGCGCGCTGTAGAAGATGTTCTTGCTGGTGACCACGCCCACGGCCGATCCAACGGTGATCACGGCCAAGACAAGAAAGACAAGCTGCAGAACGGTCATGACGGCACCGCCTCCTTCTTCTCCACGGGCCATACTCCGTCGGGGGCATGCTTGCGGCCCAGCTCCAGCATTTGGTCGAGGTCGAGGACAAGGGCGTCGCCTTTGCTGTAGGTCCCCATCTCCAACTCGGGGGAATGAGCCAGAGCGTCTGTCGGGCAAATCTGGACGCAGAAACCGCAGAACATGCATGTGTTCATGTCATACTCGTAGGTCTCGGGCACTCGCTGATCCTGGACCTTCTCCTCAGCTCTGGTGACCTTGATGCTCTCCGTGGGGCAGACCCGCTCGCACTGCCCGCAGGCGATGCACTTGGTGATGCCCTTCTTGGGATCTATCAGTAGCATCAACGGTCCCCGGTAGCGGGGGAACATAGGCATCTGCTCCTCGGGGTATTGGATGGTGAAGGCTCCTCGTTGGGTGATGCCCATCCGCTTGTAGACCGGACCTGAGGCATACCTTCTGGGAAACTGTCTCAAGTCCCCAGTGTAGGTGTCAATGAAACGCCTCAGAGTGACCGACATTCCTTTGAGTATTCCATAGCCCAGCATGATTCAATCCTTCTCAGTTATCGGCTCGCAATGAGCGCTGACGTGGATCCCTCGCTACGAACCCCTGGCCTGGGGCGCCGTACTCCTCGGAACTAGCACCACCTCTCGCTTCCCCCTCTTCCAACCAGGATACTTGACCAGGGCGATGCAGACGATCACTACGACATTGACCAGTAGGTAGGCTACAGCACCAACCAAGCTATGAGCAGGGACCAGCTTCGCCAGCAGTGCGGTGAGCATCAGATTCGCCAGGGCCAGGGGCACCAGCGTCTTCCAGGCGAAGTTCATCAACTGGTCTACCCGCAAGCGGGGCAAGGTACCTCGCAACCAGATAAGTACGAAGTACAAACTGTAAGCCTTGATGAAGAACCAGGCCCAGGACGGCAGAATGGGTCCTTTCCACCCTCCCAGGAACACCGTAGTGGCGATGGCGCAGATGCTGAAAGCGTTGATGTATTCGGCCAAGAGGAACATGGCGAACTTGATGCCGGTGTATTCGATGTGATAGCCGGCCACAATCTCCGACTCTCCCTCCGGCAGGTCGAAGGGCGAGCGATTCACTTCTGCCACCGCGGCAGTGAAATAGATGACGAAGGCCAGGGGTTGCAGCACCACGAAGGGCAGACGCCAGTCGCCCTGTGCCTCCACGATGGAGACCATGGACAGGGAGCCGACCAGCAGTAGCACGCCCACTACCGACAGGACCATGGGTATCTCATAGCTGATCATCTGGGCCACCGTGCGCACGCCAGATAGCAGGGCGTACTTGTTGTGGGAAGCCCAACCACCCATGAAGATGCCGATGGTGCCCAGGGAGCCAACAGCCACGATGTAAAGGAACCCAACGTTCAGATCAGCGGCTACCATGCCCCTGCCAAAGGGTACGACAGCCAGGACGAGGAAAGTGGCAACCACCGGCACGACGGCCGCCAGGTTGTAGACCAGGCGGTCGGCCCTCGAGGGCGTGATATCCTCTTTGGTCAGCAGTTTGATCATGTCGGCCACGCACTGGAGCAGCCCCCAGGGGCCAAAGCGGTTGGGACCGTACCGGTCTTGCAGGCGACCCAGGATCTTCCGTTCGAAGACGTTGATCCAGATGATGGACGCTAGGCCGAAGACCACGAGGACTAGGACTGTGGCGAACATCATGATGAAGGTCACGCCCGAGTCCGGCAAGTAGTTGGCCAGCAGGGAGGAGAACCAGAGGCTCAGGTTGACGAAAATCTGGTCAACGAACTCCAGTATCCCTTGAATTGACTGCATGTCCCGCTCCTAGTCTATCTATCCACCTCTCCCAGGGTGATGTCAATGCTGCCCAGGATGATGACCGCATCGGCGATCTTGTGTCCCTTGCACATGTAGGCCAGCGCCTGCAAGTTAACAAAGCTGGGAGCCCGGATCTTGTACCGGTAGGGGTTCGCGCTGCCGTCGCTCACCAGGTAGAATCCCAATTCCCCTTTGGGAGCCTCGATGCGATGGTAGACGTCGCCCTCGGCAGGCCTGAACTTCTTCTTCTTGGGCGTTGCTGTCTCTCCTCCCGGCAGGTCTCTGAGGGCTTGCTCAACGATCTTCACGCTCTGGCGCATCTCGGCGATGCGCACCAGGTATCGGTCGAGCACGTCGCCCACTGTGCCCGTCACGATGTCGAAATCGAAACGGTCGTAGATGGAGTAAGGCTCGGCTTTGCGGACATCGTAGGGGACGCCCGAGGCGCGCAGCAGCGGGCCAGTGCACCCGTATGCGACGGCCACATCGGGCGGCAGGATGCCCACG
This sequence comes from Chloroflexota bacterium, assembly GCA_030613785.1. GTDB lineage: Bacteria > Chloroflexota > Anaerolineae > UBA7937 > B3-Chlor > JAUWLF01. The sequence continues at coordinate 9,067 of JAUWLF010000107.1, forward strand.
TCCCGGCAGCGCATCTGTAGAATCTCGTTGTCTGTGATCAGCCGCTCGTACTCATCTATGAATCCGGGCAGGGCGGCCACAAGTTCCTTGCACTCCGGAAGGAACCCCTCTGGAAGATCGGCGGCCACTCCTCCGATCCAGAAGTAGTTGGGCATCATGCGCGACCCAGCGGTCATCTCATACAGGTCCATGAGGAACTCCCGCCATCTCAAGGCATAGAACATCGGGGTAAAAAAGCAACCCAACTCGTTCAGCAGGAAGCCCACGGCGACCATGTGGTTGATGATGCGGTTCAGTTCCACCATGATGATGCGGATGTATTTGGCTCGCTCCGGCGGCTCGATCTCAGCGAGCTTTTCCACGGCCAGCACATAAGCAAACTCGTTGGACATGGGGCTGATGTAGTCGAGACGGTCGGTGAAAGGGGTGTTCTGGATCCAGTTGTTCTTCTCGCCGATCTTCTCGTGATTGCGATGCAGGTAGCCCACCACTGGTTCCAGATCCACGATAGTCTCTCCATCCAGCGTGACGATCATGCGGAACACGCCGTGGGTGCTGGGATGCTGCGGCCCCATGTTGACGGTGAGGGTTTCGGTCTTCAACATAGTCATAGTCTCGGTCTCCGCTGGGCACTAGCCAAACGCGTATTCGTCCTCGGTGCCGGAGAAGTCCTTGCGCAAGGGATGGCCTTCGAACCCTTCCCACATTAGGATTCGCGTGAGGTTGGGGTGTCCGTCGAAGTGTATACCCATCAAGTCCCAGACCTCTCGCTCCTGCCAGTCGGCCCCCCGCCAGATGGACACCACCGATGGCACCTTCGGGGCCTCCCTGTCGGCGTGTACCTTTAGTATCACGGGGCCACCTTCCTTCTTCCAGGAGTAGAGGTGATAGACCACCTCGAAGTGGTCCGGATAGTCAACGCCGGTGACGGAGGAGCAGTAGTCGTATTCTTGCTCGTCGCGCAGGTGCTGGGCCAGCTCCACCAGGTTATCACCCTGCACCAAGATGGCGGGGTCTTTGCCTTCCACATAGGCTAGCTCAAACTGAGGGAACTTCTCTGCCAGGCGGTCAAAGGTCTCTTTGGCGGTCATTCGCTCTTCTCTCCCTTCGGCAGCACCAGGCCTCGGGGCCCACACTCGGGGACGGGTATCTCTCGGTCAACGTCCTTACGATACCAGGGCGAGGTCCGAATGGTCTCTGTCCTGATCTCCTTGTGCAACTTCAAGACGGCATCCAGCAGGCTTTCCGGTCGGGGCGGGCACCCGGGTACGTAGACGTTCACCGGGAGCAGTTTGTCAACCCCAGGCACCACGCTGTAGCCGTCCTTGAAGGGGCCACCGGAGATGGCGCAGGCGCCCATGGCCATGACGTATTTTGGCTCCGGCATCTGCTCGTACAGACGAACCACCTGCGGAGCCATTTTCTTGGTGACGGTCCCAGCCACGATCATCAGGTCCGTCTGACGGGGCGAGGCGCGCATGAACTCCATGCCGAAGCGCGCCAAATCGTACCGCGATGTCAGGGTGACGATCATCTCGAAGGCACAACAGGCCAGGCCGAACATCATGGGCCACACAGATCCCGCCCGCCCGAGGTTGTATATCCAATCCACGGGCGCGATGAGAACGTTTCCCTTCAACTCCGGCGGTACCATATCTTCTTGGGTCATGTCAACTCCCTTCCCTAACCCCGGGCGCTGGTTTGGAGAGCTGGATCTCTACACCCATTCCAGAACGCCCTTGCGCCAGGCGTAGATCAGACCGCCGAGCAAGATCATCAGGAAGATGAACATCTCGACGAGGGCGAAGAGGCCCAGTTGGTTATAGGCTACGGCCCAGGGGTAAAGAAAAACGGTCTCCACATCGAAGATGACGAAGATCAGGGCGTAGATGTAGTACTGAACTCTGAAACGCACCCACGTCTCGCCGATGGTTTGGACACCGCACTCGTAGGTGGACTTCTTGACGGGGGCTGGCTTCCGGGGGCGCAAGAGGAAGCCAAAGAACATGGCGATGAGGGGGAAAACGGCGGCTACGACCAGGAGCAACCCTATGAGAGCGTAGTCTGTCACAGACACAACCTCCTTGCCAAAAGCCCCTTTGCCGACACACCCCCGTCAACGGGTTCACAGGCCTCCACGGGGCGCATCCATGATTGCCTAGTTATACAACCACCATCTTAGCAACAAAAGGTCAAAACGTGGTCTTAGCTGGGTCCTAGTTTGGTCAAAATGCGGGACACTGGCTATAATAGACTTCAGCAGTCCCAAATATGGAGTATATGCTAGATTGCAAAAAGGCGCAAGTCTTGATGGAACCGGGTCAAACGGGCAATAATGGATTGAGGCTCCCCACGCCAGAGGAATGGGACGGATTGGTGATCAGCAAAGGCGGTCACCTGTTGCAGTCGTGGGGTTGGGGGGAGTTCAAGATCCGCTTTGGCTGGGAAGCAGCACGGTTTGTAGCCTGGGATGAGAAGGGGGAGCAGGCCAAAGGCCTGGCCCAGGTTCTGGTGCGGAACCTACCGCTGGGCAAAATGGCCTACGTGCCCAAGGGCCCGGTCGCGGGGCCGAACGATGCTGAAACCTGGAAGCGACTGTTGACGATATTGCGGGACTTTGGCCGAGAGCAGCGTGTCGCTTTCCTGAAGGTGGAGCCTGACGTCGAGGGTGAACATCCCCTGGCAGAGGTTCTCCTCGAAGAAGGGTTTCGGCGCGCCAGGCGTGCGATCCAGCCGTCCAACACGATTGCAGTGGATCTGGAGGGGGACCAGGAAGAGATTCTGATGCGGATGAAATCCAAGACCCGCTACAACATCCGCCTGGCGGAGCGGAAAGGGGTCACCGTGCGCGAAGGACGGGAGGAGGACATACCCCGGTTTTACCAGTTGCTGGAAGAGACCCGCGACAGGGACGCCTTTGCGATCCACGAGCAGGAGTACTATGAGGAAGCCTGGCGCATCTTCGCCCCGCAGGGTCAGGTGAAGCTGCTCCTGGCCTATTATGACGGCGAACTCCTGGCGGGGTTGATGGTCTTCGCCCTTGGTTCCAGGGCCTGGTACCTGTTCGGCGCTTCTTCGGAGCGGCACCGCAATCGCATGCCCAACCATCTCCTTCAATGGCGGGCCATGTGCTGGGCCAGGGAGCGGGGC
>JAUWLF010000119.1 GCA_030613785.1 Chloroflexota bacterium
AACTCCTCTGTAGGGTGGGCCAGTGGCTCCTCGCTGGATGCGGCGTTGGCCTCCAGACGCCCCAAGGAAACCTCCATACTTCTGTACACGTCGGGACAGAGGAGCTCGTAATCGACAGATGTGTTCGGCATGATGAGCCTGCGGCGTCGGTCGTGCCTCACCACGGGGTCTGGGCTCTCCAAGAGGAAGTGGTAAATGGGGACCTCAAGCGCACGCGATACAGCGGTCAAGGTCTGAATTGAAGGGCTGCAGATTCCCCTCTCTACTTGGCTCAGGAAGCTTGCCGAAACGCCACTCTTCGCTGCCAATGACCTAAGGCTCAGCCCAAGTGCTTTTCGCCGAGCACGCATCCTAACCCCGATGCTGCTGCCGATGGACTCCTGGTCAATGCTGGGATTTGTGGTCGGAGGCGTATCCAATCGCCCTACCTCGGTAGAAGTACAACACAGGATCTGCTATCTGTCAAGTATTACTTGAAACATCGATGGATCTTGGAGTATTGCTGCACACTACCCTTATCATACCACACAAAGCTCGTCCAGTGTCATCGAGTTTCACCAATACGAGAATCTTTAAGGTTACTTGTTGTCAAGTGCTTGGAGAGTGCCTACAATGCCCAACCAGACTGCTTCGATAACAGCGGCCATTCTTGTTGTCGTAGCAAGCATCCTGAGTAGGCCTGCCCTGAGCCTGTTCTGAGCCAGGACGAGGAGTTGAAATGAAGGGACGCGGAATGAGTTCAATCTAGCCCCAGCATACAAGGAGAATCCCCCAGATTCATCGGGCATCCGTGGGATTCCTCTATTGGCCAGGTGGCTAGTCTTCTTCTTGGTCAGGTGACCAATGTCCCTTCAGCATTGGTCAACCCGTTCAGTTCCTTCTCACCATTGAAACAGCCCGCGTAGAGATGAATGGTGCCGGTTGAGCAGCCAAACTATGAACCAGCCGAAAATGAAATTAGAAGGCGCCGTTTCTATCAGGTGCATCATCCTCACGGTCTGGGGCATGTATGGGTTTGGCACCAGGAGCTGCGCGTTCATCAGCACGGCGAACAGAAGCGCGACCGCTAGCGCTGCCTCCCACCACCGGCCCTTCATCATGCAGATCACCGGCAAAGCCCAGACCACCCACAACAATGATCTGAGTATCTGGAAAGGCACCAACCCGGGATTACCCAAGAGTGTGTTTCCCCATTGCTCAAAGAACCCCAGCAGCTCTGTGCTGCCTGAATAGAACTCGCGTAGCGCTGCACTCTGCCAGGCGACGAAATAGCCAAAGGTGAAATAGAGGATCAGGTAGGCCACGGCAATCGCCGCCAGCTTCCAGACCCATTCGCTCCAGGGCATGACCAGCCGCAAGTTCGGCCCCTCCCCTGCGGTGCTTCGCCTCATCTTGCCCAGGATCAAGACCGCCACCGGTGAGAAGATCAAGGCGACCGTCGCGCCCATCAGCAATATGACTCGTATCTCGCTGGACGGGAGGTCAGTCACGAAGACAAAGGCTTCTATCTGCGTCATGAAGTACGAGATGCCGAATAAGACCGCGAAGACCACCGCCACCAGCCGCCACCCGGACCATCGTGAACGGATAATGGGGTAGGTCAGGACCGCTGTGTTCAGGAATGAGACGATCAGCAAGGGCAGAAGGTCCCCGCCCGCTTGCTCAGTGGACTCCATTTGTGCTCCGAACAGGATGCCCGCAACGATGTAGCCGAATAACATGACGATGGTCAGGGCTAACACCTTCAGTACGAGCATAACAGCTTTTCTTGCGTTCATTGGATTCTCCCTCCCTTTCCCATGGAGTTGATTCTCTGTCCAAGACCTATCTTCTGCGTTAGACCCGACCTGTTCTCTCCTCGACCTGCTCCAACAGTGTCCTTACGCCAATTCCATGCCCTTAGCACGTGAGTTCCGTTTCCTTCCTCTTTGTTGCCTCTATCTAGACCCAGTATACAGGGAGAACCCCCCAGGAGCATCGGCCATGTGGCGGATTTCCGTATTAGCCAGGTGGCTAGTATTCTGCTTGGTCAGGTGACCAATACTGGCCTGAAGCTGTCCAAAGGTCGTGGCTGAGCAGAGCGGTTATGGCGTTTGAGAAGGCATCTATATGAGAGTCTTGAAGGACGCCTCCCAAAGCGGCCGCGGGACTTGGAATCCCGCCGCAGTGGGGGCAGGTGACAGTGTGGTCACCCCGCATCAGTGGCTGGAACATCGTTCTGCAATCGTGACAGCGATACTCATGGCGGGGCATCGTTCGTACCGAGAGTCAGGAGACACGGAAGTCTCTTTCCTCCCCGTGCTCAACAACCGTCCGTAACAACCCCCGGACTCTCGCGGGATGACTCGACATCACCTGTCAATTGTGGTATCATTATCCGTTGCATTTGGTATGCTCGACTCTTGCGATGAATCGATGTGTGCGGTGGTGCACAACATCGGCGGCGTTAGGCTGTATGGCAACGCCACCATTCTCGGGAGGTCATGAGATGGCGAACGGCAAGAAAGAACTGGACGACCGGCTGCAGAAGTGGCAGGAGGCCGGTATCATAACGTCTGAGGAGGCCGACGCCATCAGGGAGTACGAGGCCCTCACCGAAAGCCAGCGCATATCTCCGCGGCAGATAATGCTGTATGTAGGGGGCTTGTTCATACTGATGGCCGTGGGCTTCGGACTGCAGATGAGGTGGGACGAGCTTGGCTCACTGGGCCGTATGCTCGCCGTCTCGGTGCCCACCCTGGGGCTATGGGCGGCTGGAGAGCTCTTGCGACGCCGGCGGGAATGGCTCCCACAGAGCGGTGCCCAGGTGTTGTGGGCTGTGGCTTCCCTGCTGAGTGCGGTGTCTCTTGGCGTGATCTTCTACGAGCTGGACCTCAGCGGCGATGTGCCTCTACTGATCCTGGTGAGCTCTGTGCTGGCGACGGGTTTGGCTGGAGTTGCCTTTGTCCTGCTCACCACCGTTGCTCAGAGCATCACCTTCCATCTCTTGGGCAGCTTGGCGTGGTTTTCGCTGTATGCGTGGATAGTTGACACCTTCTATGCCCAGCCCCCAAAGGGTTACCAGTCGGTTGCGCTAGTGACCTTCCTCATTGGCGGCGGTCTGTGGCTGGCGCTCTCGGAGTGGCTGAGAGCGAGGAGAAGGACAGATCTGGTGGTAGTATCCCGTGTCTTCGGAGCTCTGACCATCCTAGGGGGTAGCTTCACGCTCGCGATGGATCCCGACAGGTTGTGGGCGGCAGGCTGGCACAAGGCCGCAATGGAAGCCATAGCTTTCTTGGCCAGCGTCGCTTTCATCGCTGCGAGCGTGAAGCGGCAGTCGCAAGTCTTTCTCTATAGCGGAGCCGCCTTCCTCCTCTTGGTGATCACCTATGTGAACTTCGAGCATTTCGCTGACAGAATCGGGATACCTATCGCACTTCTGATCACTGGGGCGGTGCTCATCGCTTTGGGCCTTGCAACGGGGCGGCTGAGCAGGTGGATAGGGGCAGCCAGGTAAGAGCTTGCTCAACGCTCGAGGCCCCGTGGTCTCTGGCGCGAACCACACTCGAACCGCGAATGGGCATGGACGGGTGCCAGAGTATCACCTCAAGCGGTTGGAATGTGCTCCCCTTCATCACGAACCGCGCCGGAGATTCGAACGCGCGCAGTACTTCGTGGCAAGCTCGGTCGGATGTGTACCTGAACGCTCTTGCGGTAGCTAAGACTTGTAGCCCTGTCTCTTGAGGCTGGGATCGGACTACATTTCCGCGCCGACGAAGTATGCCTTGGACATATGGGTGAAGTCATCCGCGTTCAGGCCAAGGTTTCCTTCTCAAGCCACATCTCTCCCGGCTCTCGCAGATCGGAACCCGGCCCTCATTGAGAGTCATCACATGCGGGCAACCGACACCAGTGTGCCCGACGGTGTAGATAGCGCTGCCGCCACGAAGGCATGCCTGAGTGACTTCCTTCGGGGGAAGACGCCGCGCTCCAAGACTACAAACGAAACGATCCCCTCAGGAAACTCGTGGAGTATCATTCCTATGGCTGCCAACGCCCCTGTGAGTATGCTGACATTGAAGGTCACCGAGTAGATAACTCCGTCAATGAGCGAATGGAATCCGATGCCCGGCGTGGGAATGATGCCCTCTGCGCAGTCTACAGGCTGGTCGTGCTGACAGACGTATAGGTTCAAGAGACGGTTGGATAGGTAGATCGCCAGAAACCCTGCCAACAAGAACACCGGAGCCGCACCGTTCATCTTGAAGGACTGGGGGATGATGTGCATGAAGGAGGCGGAGATGAGCACCCCGCATCAGTGCCTGGAACATCGTCCTGCAATCATGACAGCGATACTCATAGATTGGCTTCGGTCTCCCCTGAGCGGGTGGCACCCTGCACTGTCACTGCTCCTACCAGTTGCCTACCAGAAGGTAACCATGGGAAGGTCTCTCATGGTCACCAGGCCTGGATCGGCCTCTCTCACGCGGCGGATGGCATTCACCGCAATAGCCACCGTGGCGATGTCGCCATTCGTACCCTCCAGCTTGACTTCCAGATCGGGCAATCCTGCGATCCTTACAGTGTCGCCCTCCTCCCCAGCCTCCAACGCGGCGATGAAGGTGAGGGTCATGAACTCGCCTTCGTCGATGTAGCCGCGCGCCACCTGCTTCAATCCCTTCACCTCTCCGGCCTGCACATCAAAGTAGTCGGTCTTCACGCGCTGCTCAGCGACCACCGGCTCCACGTCAGATTCGTAGCGCGTCAGCTTCTTGCCCAGTGTGTGGAACACCATGCCCACGGACTCAGGAAGGCCCACGTGGCCCATATGGCCCGCGTCCATCTTGCCCTTGAAGTCTTCCACCGTCATTCCGCATCCGATCTTGGCCTGGAAGGGTCCTCGACGGGTCGAAGCATTGATGATCCGCGTCACGGAGATGCCGTCCACTCGCTGGCAGATGGCCGTTAGGCTGAGGGGCAACGAGTCCATGAGGAATCCGGGGTTGACGCCGGTCGCGAGCGCTGTCTTCCCCATGCGCCTAGCGACTTCGTCCACCTCAGCCGCCTCTTTGGGGTGGGCCAGCCAGGGAAACGACAGCTCTTCCGACGTGGAGACGACGTCAAGACCTGCCTCCAGGATCTCGATGATCTGGGGCATGAAGATATCGAAGTGCGAACTGGTTGTATGCAAGACGACGTCGGCCTCCGACTGGGTCAATGCCTCGGAGAGCTTCTCTACTACCGTGAAGCCCAGGGAGCGACCCAGACCAATCACTTCGCCAAGGTCCTTTCCCACCTTGGCCGGGTCGATATCAACGCCGGCGACGAGATCCACCCCCTGGCGGTCGACGCAGTGCCGTGCCACGGCACTGCCTATCGGCCCGAGCCCATACTGTATCACACGATTGTCCGCTGCCATGCTACACCTAGCCTCCTCAGTCACTATAGCCATGAGCTGACCGGCTCATGGTCAGGATACTTGAAGAACGCCGCCCGGTGGACCATCCTCCCTGGCGTGTATGAGAGGCCTGCCTCTGGCAGTCAGGCGATGACTCGCTGGCTCTATAGGTATTGCTTGAAGAGACGCGCCACCTGGTGGTAGGCTTCGCCCAGCCGATCGATGTCTTCTTCCGTGTGAGCATAGCTTACGGCACCAAGCCCGTGCATCGTATACACATCATTGATCAGCAAGCCCAACTGTAGGGCCTGTTCAGCGAGCACGACGTCGCAGAGAGCAGGATTGCGCACGTCTTCGGGGCTGCGAAGCTCTCGCCCTTCCTCATAAGGGAAAGCAACCAGACTCAAGGAGCTTCCAGGCAGCACGTCGTCTGTGTAGCTTGGGCAACGAACATAGATGCCTTCTTCGCGGAACGCTGCCTCCGCCGTGCGCCGCGCTTTCTCCCCGAGAGCTGACAAGCGCGGGTAGATATCATCCTCGTGGGCAACCAGATACTCCATGAAGGTCTTGGCCGCCAGCATTGAAGCCGGGTGTCCGGAGTACGTTCCGCCTGAGAACTTCACCTTTCCACCACCGTCGCGGCCCACGAGTTTCATGATCTGCTCTCGACCGGCGACGGCCGCCACCGGCATGCCTCCTCCGATGGTCTTGCCGAACGTGGCTAGGTCGGGTGTCACCCCGTAGAGACTCCCAACGTCGCCGGCTCGGAAGCGAAACCCAGCTATCACCTCGTCCAAGACCAGCACCGCACCGTAGTCATGAGTCAACTGCCGGGCGGCGTGAAGATACTCGCGGGTAGCGGGCATGCAACCCCCTGCACCGATGAAGGGCTCCACTATGAAGCACGCGAGCTGGTCGCCATGTTGGCGAAAATCAGTACGCAGTCGGTCGGGATCGTTGAAGTGCGTAACGATCACTTTGTCGGTGAAAGCAGGAGGCAGTCCCTCCGTGTCCACATATTGGAAACCATCGTCTACATTGGTTCGAAAGCCTACCCCTTTCAAGCCCCAGGGGTGTCCCCCGTGCCAACCAGCGCCTGCTTTCATCACCATCTCACGACCTGTGAACGCCAGGCTCAGCATGATTGAACTCATTGTGGCCAGGGTACCACTGGTGGTGAAGCGCACGCGTTCGTTCCCGGTCTGCCGGCAAAGAATCTCCGCCGCCTCGACCTGGAGGCGGTCCTCGAATCCCGTCTGCAGTCCAAAGCCATCCTCGAAGGCTGCTGCCAGCACCGACGTGACGCACTCTGGATTGTGGCCCAGGATATTGGCAAAGTGACCTTGCCAGAAGTCCAGGATTCTGTGGCCATCTTCGTCCGTGATGTAGGCTCCTTGAGCGGAGGCCATGCGCGGCGGAAAGGGCTTTATAAGCCGCAAGGCGTGGCTCCCACCGTCGATCAGATGTCTCGCGGCTCTTTCGTTGATCGCTGCGCACCTTGGTGAATGCTGGGTATACGCTTCGGCAAGCTTGGCAGTCAGACGATCGTGATCCCTTGTCCTCACCTTCACAGCCTCCTGTTATGCTGTTTGTGCACCATCGCTTCCCTGGGCCTTCGCCCAAGTCGGCCTGAGCCGTCTGAAGGGCGGCGATCAAGTAGGTCCAGAAGCGAGCCGGGTCGCTGTCCCTCTTGTCCAACGAGACCCAGGCGACGGGCCACTTGATGCCCGCGGTCCTTTCACTGAGCAGCGTGGTCTTGCCAAAGCCGGCCGGAGCGAGGGAACATAGAGTTTCGTTCTCAACAATGGAGTGACCATTTCAGGTCGCGTCCCGGCGTGCGGCGGCCTCCTTCAGCCGTGGAGGAGCGATTTCCAGCACAGTGATCTTACCACACCCTCAACGTAGCCTCAAGCGAAAGCGGCCCTGCCGCGCTGGCAGAGCCTGGACGATCCTGCAACTCTACGCTTATTGCGACGTCTGATTCTAGGCACCTCGCCCGGCTGAGGGATTTGGCGATTGGCCAGGTGGCTAGTCTTGTTCATGGTCACGTGACCAATACTGGCCTGAAGCTGTCCAAAGGTCGTGGCTGAACGGAGCGGCTATGGCCTTTGAGAAGGCATCTGTATGAGAGTCTTGAAGGACGCCTCCCAAAGCGGCCGCTGGATTTGCTATCTAGCGCCCGGCGGGACTTGGAATCCCGCCACAGCGGGGGCAGGTGACAGTGTGGCCACCCCGCATCAGTGCCTGGAGCATGGTCCTGCAATCATGACAGCGATACTCATAGATCGGCATCGGTCTCCGCTCCTTCCACTGCGAAGCGGATGTCAACCTCTGGCGGGTGCACGAGCGTGTTGACCAACGTGGCGTGCCGGGCCACGCCAATGAGCCTTCGTTTCACGTCATCGGGCGGCTCCGGCTCAAGGTAGAGCGTCGCCTTCAGCGGGCCGACACGGCGGGGCCCTGGGATTTCCTCGTACCCCATCTCCAGCCTCAATCGCTCGACGGGGACGCCGCGCAGCCGGCAAGAATTGACCGCAAACTCCAGCATGCAGGCGCCCAGTGCCGCCACCCACAATTGTGGGGCGCTCATCGCCGTGCCGCCGCCACCGTCTTCCAGCGCCGCGTCCACGACGATGGTGTGGCCATCCCCCGTCGCCAGGAAGCGCATACCGTCCACGTGCTGCACTGTGAGTTTCATTCCAAGCCTCCTTGCATCGCGCCAGTGGTCATTGTCCACCCTACCCTGGTCCGAAAGAAGCTCTCGCCAAACGCATCTGCGAACTTCAGTCGTGCCCGATCGCCTGTGCAATGGCAGAGGGACACCCTTCGCACGGCCAGCCGCTGGAAATCCTCAATGATACCTGCGATTCTCGCTTCACCCGCGCCGTCCAGGTGAAAGCTGCGCAGGACGAGAGGACTTCTTTGCCTGTCAGTTCCTTCGGTCGGCACAGGATGTTCACGACTGCCGGTTGAGCACATCCGGTCATCACCACCAGCGCATAGGCCCGTTCCAGGACCACCAGACCTCAGATCTCAAATGTCACGTTGGACAGGGCGTGGTAGAAGTTGCCCCAGTGGGCTCTGAAGCGGAAAACGGAGTAGTCCGGGTCGGTGACGCCCAGCGGGTAGTACTTCTCAAACCCCTCGCGCCACAGGCGCTGTTTGGATTCCGCGTCCTGAAGCACCTCGACCTCCCCAACCAGCATCAGCCCCATCCACTGGTCGAAGTCAACGAAGTAGACGCACGCCCTGGGATCCCGCAAGAGCTGGGTGGTTCTCCTGGACGAGGTATTGGTGATGAACCAGACCGTGTTCAGGTCCTCGTGCTCCACGTTGATCATGGCTTTGACATGGGGATAGCCATCATTACCGTTGGTGCCCAACATGGCGATCTGAGCCCTGCTCACCAATGCCAATGCCTGTTTGACAGCCTCTTGCTGTTCCATGATCTCGCCCTCCTGATATCCTTCCGACTCGACGCGCAGTGGTCTCCGGTTTCCTCCCGTGCCTTTCTATCTCTGTTACTCCGGAACACTCCCCACACCAACCGAAGACAGTGCATCCGTCAGCAATCCCTTGAAACGATCCATGGTCATGGGGTGAAAAACCACCTCCAGGCCCGCCCAGTCGAACAGTTCCAGAATCTCCTCGGCGTGATGCGTCATGTACTCCTCGGCGAGTCCGAGGCTATCCAGGACGATGATCCTGTCATAGAAGCCTGGAAAGTTCGCGTTGGCATCGGCGCTATCCCAGCCGAAACGTTTCTGATACACGACTTTCCACTGCTTGAGCCAGCTCGGAGTGAACCACAGAATCTTGTCCTGCCTTCCCCCGCTGATCTGCTGCCGCTCTTCAAACCCAGCGAGCATATCGTAGCCGTACTCCCCTTGAACTCTGACTATCCCCTGGCCTGCTTCCTGCAAGATCGAGTCCACCCGCTTGAGCGGTTCGTCGGTACTGACGTAGCACTTCTTCCCATACACGACGATGATCTGGTGGTCGGCACACGATTCTCGGGCCTGTGTCAGCCTCCTAAGGAGATGACGTTCCAGCTTATCCGGCACGGCATGCAGACCCGGGGGCGTGAAGAAGACCCGGCGTGGATTCAGAAAGCCGCTCTGCATCAGGTGAGTGATCTCTGGGTGCAGCATCCCGCAGCATATGATGCAGCGGTCCTCGAATGTCGGATCGGCTACTTCAGCCATTGGTCTTGTCCTCCAATCATCTCAGTTCACTAACCGCTGTCGCTTGAGTGTCTGCCCTCGATGAAGCTCTCACTCTGACTCTCCTACCACTTCACGCTGCGCCTCCACCCTCATCTTGCGATCCTTCCACACCAGCAGCATCTCCCCGTATTGAATCCATTCGTTGAGCTCCTTGGCGTCCATGGCCACCATGATGTTCCGAACCACGTCTGTCAATCCCTCCAGTAGCTCTTCGTCCACGCCTGCCACGTCCAAGCCCGCGAGCCTCATGATCTGGGCCTGCGGCACACCGAAGTACCGCGCGAGCTTGTACGTCGAGGTGGCAGAAGGGCGGCGCTGCCCGGTGATGTAACTGCTGATCGCGTTTCGCGATAGCCCCGCCTCGTCGCTGGCAACGGTGACCGGCTTGTCTCTCAGTCGACATGCCTCCCTCAAGAACTCCCCCAGATCCTCTGCCTCCCAGACCAATCGGCCGATCTCTCCCTGCATCCTTACCTCCTTAGCTCCCGTCTTACTGGGGCACAAGGGCGTCTCTGACCTCTATCCTCAATTGTACACGAGATGTCCACATTTGACAACTCACACAATTGCGGCTACAATGTCACCCAATGATGATGTCTCCACATATCGACGATCGGGATAGCGCACTGCTCACCGATGGCCTGTACCAGCTCGTCGATGTGCTGCCGGAGGGCACTTGAAGATCCTAGAGGTTCCCTATGGCATCTGACTCGAAAGGTAGCCGGCCCCGCGAGAAGATCGACATCCAGGCCGTAGACCTGGAACCCACGCGGCGAGGCTACCAGCTCACCTACAACTACGCGATCCGCTTCTGGCTGCCCATCCTGGGCCCGGTCTGCTTTGCCCTGTGGCAAGCCCTGATCTCCTTCTGTTTCGGAGACCGCGACATGTGCTGGCCATCCATCAGCCTCCTGGCAGACATGGCCGCCGGCGGTAACCGCAACCTCATCACGGGGCGCTGGCGTGGGCAGGGCGAAAACCGCTGTCGCCAGCAGGGGGCACTCGAGGAATTGGAGCGCTACGGACTTCTCACCGTGGAGACCAAGCACGCCGGCTCTGAGACGCGGTATACCTTCCACGTGGTCAAAGAGCCCCCAATCCTCACTCCGCACCTGCTCGCCAAACTACCCAAGCGCCTGCGACAGATGCACTCAGATCTCCTGGACCGCTGCGGACTCGACCCGGAGACTTATCAACATATCCAGAGGGGGGGTGCTGCCCGCGGCAGTAGGGGTGCTGCCCACGGCATAGGGGGTGCTGCCCAGGGCAGCACGAAGCATTACAAAGAAAGCAAGACATTAGAAGAAATCTGGAAAGAAACAAAAAAGGCGCTGGCGCGCGAAATGAACCGATCGAACTTCGACCTCTACGTCAGGGACACCCATCCATTGGCGTTCGACCGGAACCTGGGCATCCTGATCATCCAGACGCCTAGCCCCCAGACCAC